>JAJZNE010000084.1 GCA_021847995.1 Pseudomonadota bacterium
GTAGCGGGTCTCGATATAGCGGCGCACGACCGCTGCCTGTTCCTCGGCGCGGCGGACCCGCACATCGTCGGCGGCCGGTTCCACCAGCCGATCCAGCACCGCATTGCCCGGCAAGCCCAGGATGTAGTCCACGCCATTGGCCTCGCACCAGGCCATCACCTCGGGGCGGCCGTAATGACCGTCACCGCGGATGGTGAGCCGCGTGGCGGGCCAGTGACTGCGGATGCGCCGCACCAGCCGGCGCAGATGGCCGCGGATTTCCGTCCCCGACGGGGTCTTGCCCGGGCGCAGAAGCACCGCCACCGGGCGCGAGGTCGCAGTGTCGTAGACATGGATCGGTTGGAAGCACCGTTCGTCGCAATGCGCATTGAACAAGGCGAGTTGCTGGTGGCCGTGCACGACATCGACGGTGTCGTCGATATCCAGCGTGACAGCGCGCGGCGGGCGGGCATAGCTGGCGCAATAGATATCGACCATGGCGTAGCTCATGCGGATCACCTCGCGCAGAGCGGGCGCCTTGATCGCCGTCGGCGCTCAAGCCCAACGCGACACGGTCGGCTGCGAGCACAGCTCGGCACCGCTGTCGGGCAGACGGCCGCAGGCCAGCTTGAAGCCAGGATCGGTGCGCAGGTGGTCGAGGTCGTCGGCGTCCTCATAGCCGCTGGCGATCGCCAGCATGCGCGCGCGCAGAATGTCCGCGACGCTGTGCGTCACCAGGAGCGGGTTGCGCGGATCGGCGATCAACGCAGCGAGGGTCCGTGCAATCCCGAGCCGGCGCTCGGCCGCGGCCAGCAGCGAAACGCCGCCGTCGGACGTCATGCGTCCGCCATCAAAGGCGGCGGTGACTTTCTTGCGGCCAACCGCTGGGAAATCAAACGCCGGCAGGGTATCCTCAGACATGGCGGGTGTGGCTCGCGTGATTGCTGGAACGGAGTGGTCTCGATACCCAATATCTAAACATAATCAATGCTTTACGCTACATCCGCCAGCGAATCCCTGCCATGCCGTGAATAAGATCGGCTAAGCGCGAACAGTGGACAAAAGGGCAGGATGGCTGACCTTTGCTCCCGTTCGCTATGTCAAAACGGGAACAACGTCGATGGTGCCGGTGGGGGTGCCCGACCAGCGCGACCAGCCCCGGCATCAACCGGCGGGTGAGCGCGATCAGCGGAGGCACGGAACGAAGCCGCCTGCCCAGCAGTGCCGAAGCCGCCGATTGCCTGGCGGGGCGAGAGCGCGGTGTATCTATCCTGTATCTGCCGCCTTCGCCCGCCTTCGCCGATCGGCCGCAACGCTTTGATTTCATTGGTGAGCCCGGAGGGACTCGAACCCTCGACCCCAAGATTAAAAGTCTCGTGCTCTACCGGCTGAGCTACGGGCTCGCCTGCTCACCTAGAAAGCCGCGGCGGGTCGGGCCGTCAAGGGCCGCGGCCTGACAGTTGCGCCGCTATTGTTTCACGTCGGCGGCGACGCGCAGATGCACGATCCGGTCGGGCTTGTCCACCATTCCGTTGGGGCCGCTGCCACGCTTGATCTGATCGACGTACTGCATGCCGGAGACGACCTGGCCGAACAGCGTGTATTGGCCATCGAGGCTCGCCGCCGGGCCGAACATGATGAAGAACTGGCTGTTGGCGCTGTTCGGGTCGGCGGTGCGCGCGGCACCCACGGCGCCGCGCAGGAAGCGGCGCTTGTGCGTGAACTCCGCCGGCACCGGGCCGAGGTCGCTGCCCCCGGTGCCGGTGCCGGTGGGGTCGCCGCCCTGGGCCATGAACCCCTCGATCACGCGATGGAACGGCGTGCCGTCATAGAAGCCCTTGCGCGCCAGTTCCTTGACCCGCGCCACCATCTTGGGCGCGATGTCGGGGAACAGTTCGATCACCACACGCCCGTCCTTGAGGTCCATGTACAGCGTGTTCTCGGGGTCCAGGTTGGCGGCCTCGCTCATGGCAGTTCCGATCATCAGGGTTGCGGGCACGACGGTCAGGCACTTCAGCAACGCGCGGCGGCGCATTCCCTTTCTCCTCCTGGCAGCTGGTGAAATCCTCAGCCCGGCGCGCCCACCCGCGCGAGCGTGCGGGCGAGCGTGAGCGGCGGCACGAAGCTCGCGATGTCGCCGCCGAGCTGGGCGATCTCCTTGACGAAACGTGAGGAAATGAACTGATGGCGCTCGCTTGCCGTGAGAAACACGGTCTCGATATTGCCGTCGAGGCGGGAATTCATGCCCGCCATCTGGAATTCGTAGTCGAAATCCGACACTGCCCGCAACCCGCGCACCACCACCCCGGCGCCGACCGACTGGGCGAAATGGATCAGCAGGCTGTCGAATGGCCGCACCTGCACTTCTGCCCCGGTGCGCGCGGCGATCGGCGCCAGTTCCGCCGCCACCAGCTCCACCCGCTCGGCGAGCGGGAACAGCGGTCCCTTGCCGGCGTTGGCGGCAACCCCCACCACCAGCCGGTCGAACATCCGTGCGGCGCGGCCGATGATATCGAGATGCCCGTTGGTGATCGGGTCGAAGGTGCCGGGATAGAGGCCGACGCGGAAGCGCTCGCGGGCATCGCGGTCAGGCATCCGGCACCTCCCCCTCCCCGCCCTCCTCCGCCGCGTCCGCGCCGTCCGCGGCCTCCACCGCCTCCACCGCCTCGACCACGGGGAAGACGCTGGTGACCCGCTCCCCGCCATCCAGGCGGAACAGCGTCACCCCCATCGCGGCGCGCCCGGTGAGGCGCACCTGGTCCGCGGGCAGGCGGATCAGGCGGCCGGCATCGGTGACCAGCATCACGTCGTCGCCCGGCCGCACCGGGAAGGTCGCCGCCACGGCGCGGCCGGTGCGCGGGGTCAGCGTGATGTTGGCAATCCCCTGCCCGCCGCGGCCCATGACGCGGTATTCATAGGCCGAGCAGCGCTTGCCGAAGCCGGCATCGGTCACGGTCAGCAGCAATTCCTCGGCCGCTTCCAGTTCGGCAAAGCGCTCGGGCGCGAGCGTGACCTCGGCCACCGGCTCCTCGCCATCCGTCACCGGCTCGGCCGCCTCCTCCTCGCCGTTGCGGCGGCGGGCGGCGGCGGCGCGCAGATAGGCCATGCGCTCCTCCGTCGTCACCTCGACATGGCGGAGGATGGAGAGGCTGATGACCTCGTCCGGATGCTTGCCGTTGCCGAGCCGGATGCCGCGCACGCCGGTGCTGTCGCGGCCGGCGAATACGCGCAGACTGTCCTCGTTGGCCTGGAAGCGCAGGCCGCGGCCCTGGCGCGTCGCCAGCAGCACGTCGTCCCCCTCCCGACACGTGGCGACGCCGATCAGGTGGTCGCCCTCGTCGAGCCGCATCGCGATCAGGCCGGCGGCGCGCACGTTGCGGAAATCCGACAGCCGGTTGCGCCGCACATTGCCCTGCGCGGTCGCGAACACGAGATGCAGGCTGTCCCACAGCGCCTCATCCTGCGGCAGCGGCAGGACGGTGGTGATCCGGTCGGCGCCGAGTTCCGGCAGCAGGTTGACCAGCGCGCGGCCCTTCGCCGTCGGCCCCGCCTCCGGCAGGCGCCACACCTTCTCGCGGAAGGCGCGGCCGGCGGAGGAGAAGAACAGCACCCATTGATGCGTGTGCGCGTTGAAGCTGCGCGTCACCACGTCGTCGCCGCGCGTGGCGGCGGCACTGCGCCCGCGTCCGCCGCGGTTCTGCTGGCGGAAGGTTTCCAGCGCCGTGCGCTTGATGAAGCCGTCGCGGGTGAGGGTGACGACCATCTGCCCCGGCTCGATCAGGCTTTCGTCGTCCTGGTCGGCCACGGCATCGACGATCGCGGTCAGCCGCGGTGCCGCGATCTCCGCCCGCACTTTCTGCAATTCCTCGCGCATCACCTCCATCCGGCGCGGATGGCTGGCCACGATCGCCAGCAGATCGGCGATGCGGTCGCCAACTTCGCTCATCTCGGCGGCGATCTTGCCGCGCTCCAGCCCGGTCAGGCGTTGCAGCGTCAGGTTGAGGATGCCGCGTGCCTGTTCCTCGGTCAGCCGCACCGTGCCGGCCGCGCTGACGATGTTGCGCGCATCCTCGATCAGGTCGAGCAGCGGGCGCATATCGCCGACCGGCCAGTCACGCGCCATCAGCGCCTCGCGTGCTGCGGCAGCATCGGCACTCGCACGGATCAGGCGGATCACCTCATCGATATTGGCAACCGCGATGGCAAGACCGACCAGCACATGGGCGCGGTCCCGCGCTTTCGCCAGATCGTGCCGTGCGCGCCGCAGGATCACGTCCTCGCGGAAGCGGATGAAGGTCTGCAGCGCGTCCTTCAGTCCGAGCAGCCGCGGCTGCCCGGCATCGAGCGCCAGCATGTTGACGCCGAAGCTGGTTTGCAACTGCGTGAAACGGAAGAGTTGGTTGAGCACCACTTCCGGCGTCGCATCGCGGCGCAGTTCGATCACGATGCGCATGCCGGAGCGGTCGCTCTCGTCGCGCATTTCCGACACGCCTTCCACCTGCTTGGCGCGCACCAGTTCGGCGATCCGTTCCAGCAACTGCTTCTTGTTGACCTGGAAAGGGATCTCCGTGACCACGATGGCCTGGCGGCCGGCCCTGATCTCCTCGAATTCGGCGCGGGCGCGCAGCATGATGCTGCCGCGCCCGGTTTCGAACGCCTGGCGGATGCCGGCGCGGCCGAGGATCAGGCCGCCGGTCGGGAAATCCGGGCCGGGCACGATGCGCATCAGATCATCGAGCGTGAGCGCGGGTTCGGCAATCAGCGCCAGTGTCGCATCAATCACTTCGGTCGGATTGTGCGTCGGGATATTGGTCGCCATGCCGACGGCGATGCCGCTGCCGCCGTTGATCAAAAGATTCGGAAACGCGGCAGGCAGCACCCGCGGCTCCTGGTCGCTTTCGTCGTAAGTCGGCTGGAAATCGACCGTGTCGCGGTCGATGTCGGCGAGCAGGAAGGTCGCCGCGCGCGACATCCGCGCTTCCGTGTAGCGCATCGCTGCCGGAGGATCGCCATCGACCGAGCCGAAATTGCCCTGCCCGTCGATCAGCCGCACGCGCATGGAGAACGGCTGCGCCATCCGCACCAGCGCGTCGTAGATCGCCGCATCGCCATGCGGATGGTAGTTGCCCATCACCTCGCCCACCACCTTGGCGGATTTGCGATAGGGCTTGTCCGGCGTGTTGCCGGTCTGCTGCATGCCGTAGAGGATGCGCCGATGCACCGGCTTCATGCCGTCGCGGGCATCCGGCAGTGCCCGGCTGACGATCACCGACATCGCATAGTCGAGGTAGGAGCGGCGCATCTCCTCCTCCAGCGTCACCGGCAGCATGTCGGTAGGTCCGGGCGGCGGCACGAGGGAGTCGCTCAACGGTGTCTCGGGTCAGGAGGGGTACGGAGGGGAAGGCTAGCACGAAGCCGCCGCCGCGCCAAACCGGCGGGCCGCCGAGGGAGCGTGCTCAGGCCGGGCGAACGCGCATCCGCCCGTCCGCGCCGGGGGCCGCCGTCATCCGGCCACGGCGGAGCATATAATTCACGTGCGCCAGCGTCTCGCCGAAGGCGAAGCTCGTCTGGTGGGCATCGAGGCTGCGGCGGAACAGTTTCGGTACGATCTCCGCCGGCAGCAGCGGCTGCGCGCAGGCGGCGGCGACCGCCTCGCAACGCTGCCCGTGATGGGCGATCAGTTCGTCGAGCCGCGCTTGCAGGTTGCGGAACGGCAGGTTGTGCGCCGGCAGCACCAGCGCATCGTCCGGCACCGTCGCCCGCAGGGACGCCAGCGAGGCGAGGAATTCGCCGAGCGGATCACCGTCCGGCTCCTGCGGCCAGACGCTGACATTGGGCGAGATTTTCGCCAGCACCTGATCGGCGGCGAGAAAGATCCGTTCGTCCCGGCACAGCAGCATGGCAAGCTCGGGGGCATGGCCGCCGCCGGTGAGCACCTCGAACCGCCGCCCGCCGAGCGTGAGCACGTCACCGGCGGCGATGCGGCGGAAGGACGGCGGCAGATCGGTGGTAAGCCAGCGATAGCCGATATCCCGCTCCAGCATCGCCGCACTTGCCGCCGCATCGAGGCCGCTGGCCGCGTAGAAGGCGCGGTGTGCCTCGATCTCCGGCGCCTCGGCCCAGCGGCGGTGCAGTTGGGTGGTGAGGTACTCGGTGCGCGGCATGATTAGTTCGATATCGCATCGTTCGGCCAGCCAGCCGGCGAGGCCGACATGGTCAGGATGGAAATGCGTGACGATGAGTCGCGTCGGCCGCCGCCCGGCGAGCGGGCCGGACAGCACGCTTTCCCACCATGCGCGGGAACGGGCGTCGTTGATGCCGCTGTCCAGGATCGCCCAGCCCGCCCCGTCCTCGATCAGGTAGATATTCACGTGATCGAGCGGGAACGGCAGGGCGAGGCGCAGCCACAGGATGCCGGGCGCGACCGTGACCGGCGTGCCGGGGTCGGGGGCGACGGGCGCCGGGAATTCGAGTTCGGCAAGGGCGGCGGACATCGGCCCGGTTTACGGGCGGCCCACGATGTCGGCAAGGGCGCGGCGCGCCGGGCAGGGTCTCATCCCCTGGTTCACCCGAGGGCCAGGCCGAGACTGCGGGCGGCCCCGCTAGCCCCGCACCACCAGCGTCGCGACATAGCGCATCACCTCCGCGCCGTGCTGGTTGACGGCGCGGCAGGCGACGCGCACGCGGCCGGTGCCGGGCCGGCTGGCGGAGGGAATCACCTCCAGCACCTCGCTCTCCGCCGTCAGCGTGTCGCCGGGACGGAGCGGGTGCGGCCAGCGCAGCTCGTCGATCGCATTGGCGATGATGCCGCCCGCCACCGGCAGGCCGCCGGCGACGTTCAGCCGCATGACGATCCCCGCCGTGTGCCAGCCGCTCGCGGCAAGCCCGCCGAACAGGCTGCGCGCCCCGTCCGCTTCGTCGAGATGGAAGGGCTGCGGGTCGAACGCCTGGGCGAACGCCTTGATCTCCTCCGCCGTGACCGTGTGGGCACCGGAGCGGAAGGTCTGGCCGACCCGGAAATCCGCGAACTGGAACGGGGAAACCATCAGAAGATGTCCGGTTCCGGCATCGCCCCCGGCGCGCCGGCCATGAAGTCGAAATCCGCACCCTCGTTCGCCTGCATCACCGTGCGCCGGTAGAGCGCGACATAGCCGCGGTCGCCGCCCGGCAGCTTCGGCTGCCTCCAGGCGGCGCGGCGGCGGGCCAGTTCGTCCTCCGCCACCAGCAGGTCGAGGCGGCGGTTCGGCACGTCGAGCCGGATGCGGTCGCCGTCGCGCACGAGGCCGAGCGGCCCGCCGATCGCCGCCTCCGGCGCGACATGCAGGACACACGCGCCGTAGCTCGTGCCGCTCATCCGCGCATCGGAAATGCGCACCATGTCGCGCACGCCCTGGCGCAGCAGCTTGCGCGGGATCGGCAACTGCCCCCATTCCGGCATGCCCGGCGCACCGACCGGTCCGGCATTCTGCAACACCAGCACCGAGTCCGCCGTGACATCGAGGTCGTCGCGATCGACGCGCGCCTTCAGGTCGCGGATGTCACGGAACACGACCGCGGCGCCTTCATGCACCAGCAGGTGCGGCTCCGCCGCCGTCGGCTTGATCACCGCACCGTCCGGCGCCAGCGTGCCGCGCAGAATCGCCGTGCCGCCGGCCGGCTTGACCGGGTTGTCGAGGCCGCGGATCACGTCCGGCGCATAGATTTCGGCGCCCGCGATCGCCTCCCCCAGCGTGACGCCGGCGACGGTCAGTGCGTCGAGATGCAGGCGCGGGGCAAGCTGTGCCAGCAGGGCGCGCAGGCCGCCGGCATAGTGGAAATCCTCCATCAGGTACTGGCCGGACGGCTTGATGTTGGCGAGCAGCGGGATGCCCTGCGCGACACGGTCGAACGTGTCCATGTCGATCGCAACCCCGGCGCGGCGCGCCATCGCCAGCAGATGCACGATCGCGTTGGTCGAGCCGCCGATCGCCATATCGACGATGATCGCGTTCTCGAACGCCGCCGCGGTCAGGATGTCGGCCGGGCGCACATCCTGCCACACCAGATCGACGATGCACCGCCCGCTGGCCGCCGCCATCCGCTTGTGCCCGGCATCGACGGCGGGAATTGCCGAGGCGCCGGGCAGGCTGATGCCCATCGCTTCGGCGAGCGACATCATGGTGGCCGCGGTGCCCATCGTCATGCAGGTGCCGGCCGAGCGGGCAATCCCGTCCTCGATGCCGCTCCAGGCGGCGTCGTCCAGTTTGCCGGAGCGACGGTCGTCCCAGTATTTCCAGACATCGGTGCCGGAGCCGAGGGTCACGTCGCGCCAATGGCCGCGCAGCATCGGCCCGGCGGGGACGTAGATCGCCGGGATATTGGCGGAAAGCGCCCCCATCAGCACCGCCGGTGTGGTCTTGTCGCAGCCGCCCATCAGCACCACGCCGTCGATCGGATGGGCGCGGATCAGTTCCTCGGTCTCCATCGCGAGGAAGTTGCGGTAGAGCATGGTGGTCGGCTTCATCATCTGCTCGCCGAGCGAGAGGGCCGGCAGTTCGACCGCGAACCCGCCGGCCTCCAACACGCCGCGGCGGATGTCCTCCACCCGCTCGGGGAAATGGGTGTGGCAGGTGTTGAGTTCGTTCCAGGTATTGATGATGCCGATCACCGGCCGTCCGGAATATTCCTCCCGCGACCACCCCATCTGCTTGGCGCGCGAGCGGTGGCCGAAGCTGCGCAGATCGTCGGGCGCGAACCAGCGGGCGGAGCGAAGCTGATCGGCGGTCTTGCGGGGGCGGGCTGACATGGCGGCTTCCTCATCCTGGCGCCGCCGCGCGGCGCTTGACAGGCAGGCCCGCAGCGGCGGAACTGGGCGCGGCAAACGGCTGAACCGGCATAGGCCCGCCGGGGGGAGGAGGCAATGCGAACCTTGCGGCTGACCATGGCGCAGGCACTGGTGCGCTATCTGACCGCCCAGTGGACCGAGATCGACGGCGTCGAGGTGCCGCTGATCGCCGGCGGCTTCGCGATCTTCGGACACGGCAACGTCACCTGCCTGAGCGAGCCGTTGCAGGCCGCGCAGGAGGTCTTCCCCACCTGGCGCGGGCAGAACGAGCAGTCGATGGCGCTGGCGGCGATCGGCTATGCCAAGGCGATGCGGCGGCGGCGATTCATGTTCGCCGCCTCCTCGATAGGGCCAGGGGCAACCAACATGGTGACGGCAGCCGGCGTCGCGCACGCCAACCGGCTGCCGGTGCTGCTGCTCGCCGGCGATACCTTCACCCACCGGCTGCCCGACCCGGTGCTGCAACAGGTCGAGCATTTCGGAAACCCTTCGATCACCGTCAACGACGCCTTCCGCCCGGTCGTCCGGTTCTGGGACCGGATCACGCGCCCGTCACAACTGCTCGTCGCACTGCCGCAGGCGATCGCAACGCTGCTCGATCCCGCCGATTGCGGCCCGGCCTTCCTCGCGCTGCCGCAGGACGTGCAGGCGGAGGTTTATGATTATCCGGAAATGTTCTTCGCCCGCCGCCTGCGCCAGCCGCGCCGGCCGCACCCCGACCCGGCGGAAATCCGCGCTGCCGCCGCGGCGATCCGCCGGGCGCAACGGCCGCTCCTGATCGCGGGCGGCGGCGTGCATTACGCGCTGGCCGAGCGGCTGGTGGAGAACTTCGCCGAGCGGCACCGCATCCCGGTGGCGGAAACCATCGCCGGGCGAGCAACGCTCGCCCACGCCCATCCGCTGGCGCTCGGCTCCCTCGGCGGCCTCGGCAGCGCGGCGGCCAACGCCATGGCCGCGGAGGCGGACGTGGTGATCGCCGTCGGCACGCGGCTGCAGGATTTCACCACCGGCTCCTGGGCGTTGTTCCAGGATCCCGGTCTGACCCTGGTCGCGATCAATGCCGCGCGGTTCGACGCCGTGAAGCACGGCGCG
The DNA here is from genome assembly GCA_021847995.1 of Pseudomonadota bacterium. Classification (GTDB taxonomy): domain Bacteria; phylum Pseudomonadota; class Alphaproteobacteria; order Acetobacterales; family Acetobacteraceae; genus JAFKFJ01. The sequence continues at coordinate 9,896 of JAJZNE010000084.1, forward strand.
CTGCCGGTCGTGGCCGATGCCGCCGCCGCCCTCGATGTGCTGGACGAGGCGCTGGCGGGCTGGCAGGCGCCGCAGGGATGGGCGGCGCTGGCGGCGGTGCGGATGGCGGCGTGGAACGCGGCGACGGAGGCGCGCATCCGGCCGGGCAACGACAGCCCCGTCACCTACGCGCAGGCCGTGGGTGCGGTGAACCGGGCCGCGCAACCGGGCGACCGGGTGCTGACCGCGGCGGGCGGTCTGCCGGGCGAACTCAACATGAACTGGCGCCCGCTGCCGGATGGTGCCGTCGATATCGAATTCGGCTTCTCCTGCATGGGCTACGAGATCGCCGGGGGATGGGGCGCGAAAATGGCGCGGCCCGACCGCGAGGTGTTCGTGATGGTCGGCGACGGCAGCTATCTGCTGATGAACGGTGACATCCTGTCCTCGGTGATGAGCGGCCATAAGCTGATCGTGGTGGTGTGCGACAATGGCGGGTTCGCGGTGATCGACCGGCTGCAGCGGGCGAGCGGCAATGACAGTTTCAACAACCTGCTCGCCGATTGCCGGCGGGTGCGCGAGGTGAAGGTGGACTTCGCCGCCCATGCCGGCGCCCTTGGCGCGGTGGCCGAGCGGGTGGAGAGCATCGCCGATCTCGACGCCGCACTCGCCCGCGCCCGCGCCGCCGACCGGACGACCGTGATCGCGATCGAGGTCGCGCCGCACGAGTGGACGCCGAACGAGGCATGGTGGGAAGTGGGCGTGCCGGAGGTGAGCGCGCGGCCTGCGGTGCGTGAGGCGGCTGCGCGCTGGCAGGAGGGCCGGGCCAAGCAGCGGCGCGGCGTGTGAACGCAGCCGCCCCGATCTTCGACAAGCCGATCATCGACAGGCCGGTGTTCGACAAGCCGGTGTTCGACGCGCCGTTTCGCGCCCGGCTGCACGACCTGTTCCGCTGGCGCCGCGACGTGCGGCACTTCCGGCGCGATCCGGTGCCGGCGCCGCTGCTCGCCGACCTGCTGGAGGTCGCCTGTCTCGCCCCCTCCGTCGGGCTGAGCCAGCCCTGGCGGTTCGTGACGGTGGAGGATGCGGCGCGGCGTGACCGCATCCTCGCCAATTTCCGCGCAGCCAATGCCGCCGCGCTTGCCGCGCAGCCGGCGGAGCGGTCGGTGCTGTACGCCCGCCTCAAGCTCGCCGGGCTGGAGGAGGCGCCGTGCCATCTCGCCGTATTCGCCGATCCGGCACCGGCGCAGGGCCACGGCCTCGGCCGTGCGACGATGCCGGAGACGACCGCCTATTCGGCGGTGATGGCAGTGCATACGCTGTGGCTCGCGGCGCGGGCGGCGGGATTGGGGCTGGGATGGGTGTCGATCCTCGATCCGCCGGCCGTCGCAGCCGCGCTGGATGTGCCGGCCGGCTGGGTTTTCATCGGCTATTTCTGCCTCGGCTATCCTGCGGAGGAGGCCGAGCGGCCGGAGCTTGAACGGGAAGGTTGGGAATGCCGCCGCGGTGCCGAAAGCCTATGGCTGCGGCGCTGATCAGCAGGGAGAACGCCATGTCCGAAATCCTGTCGGGCCGCCGGGAACTGCTCGCCGGCTCGCTGCTCGCGGCGCTGCCGCTCGTGCTCGCCGCCGGCCGCGCGGCGGCAAGCCCGATCGATCCGGCCGAGACGATCGTCCGCCTGCCCGACCAGATCACCTGGCACCGCCAGCCGGACTTTCCCGCCGACAGCGTGGAGATGGCGCCGCTGTTCGGCGCCACCACCGAACCCGGCCTCTATTACGTCCTGGTCAAATGGCATCCGGGCTACATGAGCGCGCCGCACACCTACGTCACCGATCGGCTGTGCGTGGTGGTCTCCGGCACCTGGTGGGTGAACAGCGGGGCGGATTTCGACCCCGCGCATACCATCCCTGCCCCTGCCGGCACCTTCGTCCGCCGCGTCGCGCACACGCCGCATTACGACGGCGTGAAGCGCGACGGGACGGAGCCGGCAGTGATCGCCATCTGCGGCATGGGGCCGGTCGGCCAGGTATGGCTCGATCCGGGCCAGCCCGGCTGGCGGCGGGTGTAGCGGGCGCCCGCTACGCGCTCGCCTCGTCGAGCAGCCGCATCGCCTCCGCATCCAGCCGGAGGGTGGTGGCGCGGGTAAGTTCGTGCCATTGCGCGACGCTGGTCGCACTGGCGATCGGCGCGGTTACGGTCGGGCGCGCCAGCAGCCAGGCCAGCGCAACCTGCGCCGGCGTCGCGCCCAACCCGCCCGCCACCCGGTCGAGTGCGGCGAGCACGCGATGGCCGCGGGCATCGAGATACTTGTAAACCCCGCGCCGGCCGCGCGGGCTCTTGTCGAGATCCGCCTCGGTCCGGTACTTCCCAGTCAGGAACCCGGCGGCGAGCGAGAAATAGGGGATCACGCCAATTCCCTGCTCGGCGCAGACCGGCGCATAGTCCTTCTCGAAGCCGGCGCGGTCCATCAGGTTGTACAGCGGCTGCAACGTCTCGTAGCGCGGCCAGCCGTGCTTCGCCGAGGCGGCAAGCGAGTCCTTCAGCCGCGCCGGCGTGATGTTGGAGGCCCCGAGCGCCCGCACCTTGCCCTGGCGGACCAGGGTGGCGAACGCCTCCATCGTTTCTTCCACCGGCGTCTCGTCATCGTCGAAATGCTGCTGGTAGAGATCGATGTAATCGGTTTGCAGCCGCTGCAACGATTGCTCGGCCGAGCGCAGGATGTAGTCGCGCTTGAGGCACTTGCCCTGCCCCATGTCGTTGCCGACCTTGGTCGCGATCAGCACATCGTCGCGCCGGCCGCGGCGCTTCAGCCACTTGCCGATCACGGTTTCCGATTCGCCGCCCTGATGGCCCTCCACCCAGCGCGAATAGGAATCGGCGGTATCGATGCAATTGAAGCCGTCGGCAACGAAGGCGTCGAGCAAGGCGAAGGACGTGGCTTCGTCCGCCGTCCAGCCGAACACGTTGCCGCCGAACACGATCGGCGCGGTGGAAAGGCCGGAACGGCCGAGCGGACGATGCTGCATGGGCGTGCCTCCTGGCAGACGGAGCGGGGAACAGGCGGGACGAGAGAAAAAGGCGGCAGGCGCGCAGAGGTCAG
>JAJZNE010000045.1 GCA_021847995.1 Pseudomonadota bacterium
CACTGCCGATCACCGTCTTCGTCGTGGGCATGGCAGCCTCCACCCTGCCGGCCGGCATGATCGCCCGGCGGCACGGACGGCGCACCGCCTTCCTGTGCGGAACCGGCGGCGGCGTGCTTGCCGGGCTGCTGGCGGCGGCGGCGGTGATGGTGGGATCCTTCTGGCTGTTCTGCGTCGCGACGCTGCTCGGCGGCGCCTATGCCGCGGTCGTCCTCACCTTCCGCTTCGCCGCGGCCGACTGCGTGCCGGCCGGGCAGCGTGCCCGCGCGCTTTCTGCCGTCATGGCCGGCGGGATCGCCTCCGGCGTGATCGGACCGGAGCTTGTCACCTACACGATGACGCTGTTGCCCGCCGCGCTGTTCGCCGCGACCTACCTCGCGCAGGCAGCGGTTGCGGCCCTGTCGGCCGCGATCCTGTCCGGCGTCCGGCTTCCCAGGCCGGCGGCAGGCGAAACGGAGGCGCCCGGTGGCCGCCCGCTCGGCGTCATCGCGCGCCAGCCGCGGTTCATCGCTGCCGTGGTCGGCGGCGCTGTCGCCTACCTGATCATGAACTTCCTGATGACGGCGGCCCCGCTCGCCATGCATATCTGCGGCCTGTCGCAGGGCACAGCCGACCGCGGCATCGAGTGGCACGTCATCGCGATGTATGCGCCGAGCTTCTTCACCGGCCGGCTGATCACCCGCCTCGGCGCCGGGCGCGTGGTGTCCGGCGGCCTCCTGCTGCTTGCCGCCGCCGCCATCGTCGGGCTGCTCGGCGTCGATGTCGTGCATTTCTGGCTCAGCCTGATCCTGCTGGGTATGGGGTGGAATTTCGGCTTTCTCGGCGCGTCGTCGCTCGTCCTCGAATGCCATCGGCCGGAGGAGAACACGCGGGTGCAGTCGTTCAACGACTTCATGGTCTTCGGGACGATGGTGATCGGCTCGTTCCTCTCCGGCAGCCTGCTCACCGCGTATGGGTGGAGCATGGTTCTGGCGCTGTCCTTCGTTCCGCTGGCGCTGGCGGTCACCGTGCTGGCGGCCACCGCGCGGTCGCGCCAGCTTCGGGCGGTGGCGTGAGGCAGGCGGCGCCGGCGGCGGCGCCCTGCCGCCGCCCGCATCGCCCCCCGGCGGCTCGCCGCCCGGCTTGACGGAGCGCGCGGCGATCGGCGAGCCTTCGGCATGCAGCCGCGGGCGGGCGGGAGAGCGAGGCGCATGGCGAGGCCGGCGGATGGCGGGGGAGCGTTGCCCCGGTGCGGTCCGCCCGCCCTCATCCTGGCGGTGGGCGTGCGCGGCAGCGCCTCCACCTGGGCGTTCAACGTGGCGCGGGAACTGGCCGAGGCGGCGCTGGGCAGCGGCCGGGTCGCCGCGTGCTTCGCCAATACGCCGGCCGACCTTGCCGCAGCCGCTGCCGGCGGGGCCGCATGCGTAGTGTGCAAGACGCACGGGATGGCCGGTCTCGCCCGCCTGAGCGGGCAGGAGGGGACGCGGCTGATCGTCACCATCCGCGATCCGCGCGACGCCGTGCTGTCGCTGATCGGACGCTTCGGCGCGCCGCCGCCGGCGGCGCTGCGCGGGGTGGCGGAAAGCTGCAACGCCGTGCTCGGCTGCGCCGCGCGCGACACGCCGGTGCTGCGCTACGAGGACGGCTTCTTCGAGCAGGCGGAAACGGTGGCGCAGCTCGCGCAGCATCTCGGGCTTCAGGTCGCAGCGGCGGAGCAGACGCGCATCTTTGCCGCGTGGCGCACGGCGTCGGTGCGGGCCTTCGCCGCGACGGTGCCGACGCTGCCCGCCGGGCGGCTGGTGGATGATGGTGCCACCTTCTGCTTCGACCGGCTGACCCAGGTGCATCGCACCCATATCGGCGACGGCCGCGTCGGCAAGTGGCGCGACCGCTTCGGCCCGGCGGCACGCGCCGACCTTGTCCGCGTCTTCGGCCCCTTCCTCGGCCGCTTCGGCTATCCGCCGGAGTAGCGGCGGGCTACACGCCGCCCCACACCTCGCTCGCCACCTCCACGCACAGGCGCAGCTTTGCCCATTGCTGTTCCTCGGTCAGCAGATTGCCTTCCTCGGTGCTGGCGAAGCCGCATTGCGGGCCGAGCGCGAGCTGGTCGAGCGGCAGGTAGCGCGCCGCCTCATCGATGCGCCGCTTCAGTTCGTCCTTGCTTTCGAGATCCCCGGTCTTGCTGGTGACGAGGCCGAGCACCACCACCTTGCGCCCGCGCGGGACGAAGCGCAGCGGCGCGAACCCGCCGGCGCGGTCGCTGTCGTACTCCATGAAGTAGCCATCGGCGTCGATCCGGTTGAACAGCGTCTCCGCCACCGGCTCGTAGCCGCCGCTCGCGATCCAGGTGGAGCGGAAATTGCCGCGGCAGAGATGGATGCTGACCGTCATGTCGGCCGGCCGGCCGCCGATCGCGGTGTTGATGAGATCGGCATAGCGGTCGAGCAGCCCGTCCACATAGTCGCCGCGGGCCTTCAGCCCGGCGATCTGCTCGGGGTCGCAGAGATAGGCGATGTTGACCTCATCGAGTTGCAGATAGCGGCAGCCGCTGGCCGCGAAGGCGCCCACCGCGCCGCGATAGGCGGTGCCGAGATCGGCGAAGAAGCGGTCGAGATCGGGATAGGCCGCAGCGTCGATCGCCCGCCGCCCGCCGCGGAAATGCAGCACGCTGGGCGAGGGGATGGTCTGCTTCGCGACGGCGCCGCGGACATGCGCGGCGGTGAAGCGGAAATCGTCGATGAACACCGGCGTCCGCCAGGCGATCGGGCCGGTGACGCGCAGCGCGTGCTGGAGGGTGGCGCCGTGGAACTGCACTTTCTGGTCGGGCTCGTACATCGCGACGCCGTCGAGGCCGGCGAGGAAGTCGAAATGCCAGTAGCCGCGGCGGTATTCGCCGTCCGTCGCGGCGCGCAGGCCGATTTCCTCCTGCTTCCTGATCGCGCGTTCGATGCAGCGATCCTCCACCGCGCGCAGGGCCGCGCCGTCGATGCGGCCGGCGGCGCGGGCGGCCCGCGCCTCCCGCAGTTCGGCGGGGCGCAGCAGGCTGCCGACGTGATCGGCGCGGAACGGCGGGCGCAGGCGCGGGGCGGTCGCGGCCGGTGCGGTTGCGGACATGACGGAACCCTCCTTCTCCCGCCGCGCGGATAGCACGGCGCCGCTCAGATGTGCAGTGCCCGGCCCGCCACCGCCAGCGCCGCTTCCTTGACCGCCTCCGACAGGCTCGGGTGGGCGTGGCAGATGCGCGCCACGTCCTCGGCCGAGGCGCCGAACTCCATCGCCGTCGCCAGTTCGGCGATCAGGGTGCCGGCGTCGGGGCCGAGGATATGGGCGCCCAGGATGCGGTCGGTCGCCTTGTCGGCGAGGATCTTCACGAACCCGTCGGTGCTGCCCATCGCCCGCGCGCGGCCGTTGGCGGTGAACGGGAATTTGCCGACATTGTAGGCCGTGCCGCGTTCCTTCAGCCCTTCCTCGGTCTCGCCGAGCGAGGCGACCTCCGGCCAGGTATAGACGACGCCCGGAATCACGCCGTAATTCACGTGCCCGGCCTGGCCGGCAAGGCGTTCGGCGAGCGCCACCCCCTCCTCCTCCGCCTTGTGGGCCAGCATCGGCCCGGCGATCACGTCGCCGATCGCATAGAGGCCGGGGATGTTGGTTGCGTAATGGGCGTCCGTCCGGACACGCCCGCGTTCGTCGAGCGCGACACCCAGCGCCTCCAGCCCCAGGCCGGCGGTGACCGGGCGGCGGCCGACCGCGACCAGCACGATATCGGCGCGCAGCGTTTCCGCCGCGCCGCCGCCTGCCGGTTCCAGGGTCAGCGCCACGCCGTCGGCGTCGGCCGCGGCGGCCGTGACCCTGGTGGAGAGGCGGAACGCCAGTCCCTGCTTCTGCAGCACGCGCTGGAATGCCTTGGCGATTTCGCCGTCCATGCCGGGGACGATGCGGTCGAGGAATTCCACCACCGTCACCTGCGCGCCGAGCCGGCGCCACACGCTGCCGAGTTCGAGCCCGATATAGCCGCCGCCGATCACCACGAGATGGCCAGGCACCGCGGCGAGTTCGAGGCCGCCGGTGGAATCGACGATACGCTGCTGATCGACGCCGACGCCGGGCAGCGTCACGCTTTCGCTGCCGGTCGCGATCACGATGTGGCGCGCGGCGTAGTCCGTGCCATCGACCGCGACGCGGCCCGGCGCCGGGAGGGTGCCGGTGCCCTTGAGCCACGTGACCTTGTTCTTGCCGAACAGGAATTCCACGCCCTTGACGTTGGCGGCAACCACCTCCGCCTTGCGGGCCTGCATGCGCGCGAGGTCGAGCCGCAGGCCATCGACCAGAATGCCGTGATCCTTCCAGGCATGCGCGGTTTCGGCGAAGTTCTCGCTCGATTGCAGCAGCGCCTTGGACGGGATGCAGCCGATGTTGAGGCAGGTGCCGCCGAGCGTTGCGCGGCGTTCCACGCAGGCGACGCGCATCCCGAGTTGCGCCGCGCGCAGGGCGCAGACATAGCCGCCGGGGCCGGCGCCGATGACGATCAGGTCGAAGGACTGGCTCATGGCGTCAGATGTCCAGCAGCAGGCGGCGGGGATCCTCGACGCCTTCCTTGACGCGCACGAGGAAGGAGACCGCTTCGCGGCCATCGACGATGCGGTGGTCGTAGGACAGGGCGAGATACATCATCGGGCGGATTTCGAGCTTGCCCGCAATCGCGACCGGACGGTCCTGGATCTTGTGCATGCCGAGAATGCCCGATTGCGGGGGGTTGAGGATCGGCGTGGACATCAGGCTGCCGTAGATGCCGCCGTTGGTGATGCTGAAGGTGCCGCCGGCCAGCTCCTCCAGCTTGAGCGCGCCGTCGCGGGCGCGGCGGCCGAAATCGGCGATGGTCTTCTCGATCTCGGCAAACCCCATGCGCTCGGCATGGCGCAGCACCGGCACGACGAGGCCGCTGGGGCCGCCGACCGCGATGCCCATGTGGACGAACGGACGATAGACGATCTCCTCGCCGTCGATTTCGGCGTTGACGGCGGGAAACTCGCGCAGCGCCGCGGTGCAGGCGCGCACGAACAGGCTCATGTAGCCGAGCCGTGCGCCGTGCTTTTTCTCGAACGCCTCGCGGTATTCGCTGCGCAGCGCCATCGCGGCACCCATGTCCACCTCGTTGAAGGTGGTGAGCATGGCAGCGGTGTTCTGCGCCTCCTTCAGCCGGGCGGCGATGGTGCGGCGCAGGCGGGTCATCCGCACCCGCTCCTCCCCCGGCTCCGGCGCGCGCGGCGGGCGGGCGGGCGGCGTGGCGGCGGGGGCCGCGGGGGCCGCGGGGGCGGGACGGTTGAGGAAGTCGAGCACGTCGCCCTTGGTCAGGCGCCCGTCCTTGCCGCTGCCGAGGCCGAGTTGCGCCGCCGCAATGCCCTGTTCCTCCATCAGTTTCGCCGCCGCCGGCAGGGGGGCGGGGGTGGCCGGACGGGCGACCGGACCGGTTGGGCGCGGCGGCGGATTGACGCCGGCCGAGGGGTTGGCCGCCGGCCGCGGTTCCGCCCGGACCGGGGCGGTGGCGGCGCCGTCGCCCGGCGCCAGCACGCCCAGCACCGCGCCCACCTCCACTTCCGCGCCTTCGCCGGCGAGGATTTCGGCGAGCCGCCCGGCGCCCGGCGCGTTCACCTCCACCGTCACCTTGTCGGTTTCCAGCTCGACCAGCGGCTCATCGGCAGCCACTGCCGCCCCTGCCTGTTTCAGCCAGCGCGCCACGGTCGCCGTGGTGACGCTCTCGCCCAGCGCGGGCACCCTGATCTCGGTCGCCATCTTTCGGTCCGCCTGCTATGGGTCAGTCGCGGCTGAGCGCCGCGCGCACCAGCGCCGTCTGCTCCGCCGCATGGGTGCTGGCAAGTCCGGTGGCCGGGCTCGCCGCCTCTGCCCGGCCGATATAGCGCGGGCGCGTGGCGGCGATGCCGAGCGGCGCCAGCACCGCCTCGATCCGCCGGTCGGCGTAGCACCAGGCGCCCATGTTCTGCGGCTCCTCCTGGCACCACACCAGTTCGGCGCGGGTGTAGGGCGCGAGCAGCCTGGGCAGGGTGTTGACCGGGAACGGATAGAGTTGTTCCAGGCGCAGCAGCGCCACGTTGGTGATCCCCTGCGCCCGCCGTTCCGCCAGCAGGTCGTAATAGACCTTGCCGCTGCACAGCACCACGCGCCGCACCTGATCGGGCGGCGCGATCGGGTCGCTTTCCGCGATCACGGTGCAGAAGCGGCTGCCCTCGGTGAACTGGTCGAGGGTGGAGACGGCGAGCTTGTGGCGCAGCAGGCTTTTCGGCGTCATCACCACCAGCGGCTTGCGGAAGTTGCGCGCGATCTGCCGGCGCAGGGCGTGGAAATAGCTGGCGGGCGTGGTCGGGTTGACGACGGCCATGTTGCGTTCGGCGCAAAGCTGGAGATAGCGTTCCAGCCGCGCCGAGGAATGTTCCGGCCCCTGGCCTTCATGGCCGTGCGGCAGCAGCAGCACGAGGCCGGACATGCGCAGCCATTTGGTCTCTCCGCTCGCCAGGAACTGGTCGATGATGACCTGGGCGCCGTTGGCGAAATCGCCGAACTGCGCCTCCCACAGCACCAGGGTGTGCGGATCGGCGAGCGAGTAGCCGTACTCGAAGCCGAGCACGCCCACCTCCGACAGCAGCGAGTTGTAGATCTCGATCTTGGCCTGCTCGGGGGCGATGTTGTTGAGCGGCACGTATTCGTGCTGCGTGGTCTGGTCGATCAGCACGGCGTGGCGCTGGCTGAACGTGCCGCGCTGGCTGTCCTCGCCCGACAGGCGCACGCGGTGCCCTTCCAGCAGCAGGCTGCCGAAGGCCAGCGCCTCCCCGGTTGCCCAGTCGATGCCGGTGCCGCTCTCCAGCATGCTGCGCTTGGCGGCGAGCTGGCGGAGGATTTTCGGGTTCACGTCGAAGCCGTCGGGCACACGCGCGAGGGCGGCGCCGATGCGGGCGAGCGCATCCGCGGCGACCGCGGTGTCGCCCTCGCTCCATTCCGCCTCCTCGCCGGCGAGGCCGAGGCCGGACCAGTGGCCTTCCAGCCAGTCGGCCTTGTTTGGCTTGTAGGACTGCGCCGCCTGGTAGGCCGCATCGAGGGTGCGGGCGAAATCGTCCGCCATCGCGGTCGCCTGTTCCGCCGTCACCACGCCCTCACGCGCGAGCCGCTCGGCATAGAGCGTGCGGGTCGTCGGCTGGGCCTGGATGGCGCGGTACATCAGCGGCTGGGTGAAGGCCGGCTCGTCGGATTCATTGTGGCCGTGGCGGCGGTAGCAGACGATATCGAGCACGATGTCGGCGGCGAAGGTCTGGCGGTATTCGGCGGCGAGTTCGGCGCACCACACCACCGCTTCCGGGTTGTCGCCGTTGACGTGCAGGATCGGCGACTGGATGGATTTCGCCACGTCGGTGCAGTAGAGGCCGGAATAGGCGTGCGCGGGGAGGGTGGTGAAGCCGATCTGGTTGTTGACGACGACATGCACGGTGCCGCCGGTGCGGTAGCCGATCAGCTGGCTCATCGCCAGCGTCTCGTACACCACGCCCTGGCCGGCGAAGGCGGCATCGCCGTGCATCAGGATGCCCATGACGGAGCGGCGCGCCCTGGTGTCGCCGGCCATGTCCTGCCGCGCCCGCACCTTGCCCACCACCACCGGATCGACCACTTCCAGGTGCGACGGGTTCGGCTGCAACGAGAGATGCACGCGCCGCCCGTCGATCTCGACATCGGTCGAGGTGCCGAGGTGGTATTTCACGTCGCCCGAACCCTGCACGTCGTCGGGCTTGAAGCTCGATCCGCCGAATTCGCTGAACAGCGCCACCAGCGGCTTGCGCACGACGTTGACCAGGGTGTTGAGCCGGCCGCGATGCGGCATGCCGATCGCGATCTCCGCCACCCCGGCGGCGGCGGCGCTGCGGATGATGGCGTGCAGCGCCGGGATCACCACCTCCGCCCCTTCGAGCCCGAAGCGCTTGGTGCCGACATAGCGCCGCTGGCAGAAGGTTTCAAAGCCCTCGGCCTCGGTCAGGTGCTGCAGGATGGTGCGTCGGCCGGCGGCCTCGAAGCGGGTGCGCCACGGCGCGCCCTCGACGCGGCGCTGGATCCACGCCTTCTGCTCGGGATCCTGGATGTGCATGAATTCGACGCCGACCGGGCCGCAATAGCTCTCCCGCACCACCTGCACGATCTGGCGCAGCGTCGCCGTTTCCAGCCCGAGCACGTTGTCGATGAAGATCGGGCGGTCCAGGTCGGCGTCGGAGAAGCCGTAGCTGCGCGGATCGAGTTCGGCGTGCGGCTGGGGCACCTGCAGGCCGAGCGGGTCGAGCTTCGCCTCCAGATGCCCGCGCACGCGATAGGCGCGGATCAGCATCAGCGCGCGCAGGCTGTCCTTGGTCGCGGCGCGCACCGCTTCGCCGTCGCCCTCCTCCGGAGCGGTGGCGGGACGCGGCGGCGGCGCTTCCTCGCGCGGCGGCGGCGGGCGGCGCGGCGCCCAGGAGGCGCCCTCGGCATCGGTCAGCACCGCGCGGGCCTCGTCGTTCAGGCTCTCGAACAGCAATGCGAAGGAGGGATCGACCGCGGCCGGATCGGCGATCCAGCGCGCATACATCGCGGCGATGAAGGAAGCGTTCGCGCCGTTGAAGGCGGTGGCGAGGATATCGACGCCGGCCATGTGCCTGTCTCACTCCGGGATCATCCCGCACCGGGGGCGGCGCGGTGATCGTTCATACCGAATCGCTGGTTGCCCTGGCGGGCGCTCAGGCCCGCATCGCCCTGACCATTGTGCTGCCGAGTGCCGCGGGATTGTCGGTGACGTGGATGCCGGCGGACCGCATCGCCTCCATCTTCGCCGCCGCGGTGTCGCGCCCGCCGGAGATGACGGCCCCGGCATGGCCCATCCGCCGCCCCGGCGGCGCCGTGGTGCCGGCGATGAAGCCGACGGTGGGCTTCTTCGTCCGCTCGCGCGCCAGGAACTCGGCCGCCTCGATCTCGCTCTGGCCGCCGATCTCGCCGATCATCACGATCGCCTCGGTCTGCGGATCGGCGAGGAACATCGCCAGCACCTCGACGAAATCCGTCCCCTTCACCGGGTCGCCGCCGATCCCGACGCAGGTGCTCTGCCCGAGCCCGGCCGAAGTCGTCTGCGCCACCGCCTCATAGGTCAGGGTGCCGGAGCGCGAGACGATGCCGACCTTGCCGCGGCGGTGGATGTGGCCCGGCATGATGCCGATCTTGCAGGCATCGGGCGTGATCACGCCGGGGCAGTTGGGGCCGATCAGGCGCGATGCCGATCCGCTCAGCGCCCGCTTCACCCGCACCATGTCGAGCACCGGAATCCCCTCGGTGATGCAGACGATGAGCGGGATGCCGGCATCGACCGACTCCAGGATCGCGTCGGCCGCGAACGGCGGCGGGACGTAGATCGCGCTTGCCGTCGCCCCGGTCGCGGCGACCGCCTGCGCCACCGTGTCGAACACCGGCAGGTCGAGATGGGTGCTGCCGCCCTTGCCCGGCGTCACGCCGCCGACCACGGCGGTGCCGTAGGCGATCGCCTGCTCGGAATGGAACGTGCCCTGTGCGCCGGTGAAGCCCTGCGTGATGACGCGCGTGTTCTCATCGACCAGGATCGCCATCACGCGGCCTCCTTCACGGCGGCGACGATCTTCTGTGCCGCATCGGCAAGGTTGTCGGCAGCGATGATGGCGAGCGAGGATTGCGCCAGGATCTGCTTGCCGAGTTCGACGTTGGTGCCCTCCAGCCGCACCACCAGGGGCACGTTGAGCGACACTTCCCGCGCCGCCGCGACCACGCCCTCCGCGATCACGTCGCAGCGCATGATGCCGCCGAAGATGTTGACCAGGATGCCTTCAACGTTGGGGTCGGACAGGATGATCTTGAACGCCGCCGTCACCCGCTCCTTCGTCGCACCGCCGCCGACATCGAGGAAGTTCGCCGGCGATCCGCCATAGAGCTTGATGATGTCCATGGTCGCCATGGCGAGGCCGGCGCCGTTGACCATGCAGCCGATGGTGCCGTCGAGGGCGACATAGTTGAGGCTGTGCCGCGCCGCCTCCAGTTCCTTGGGATCCTCCTCCGCCTCGTCGCGCAGCTTTTCCAGGTCGGGATGGCGATAGAGGGCGTTGTCGTCGAAGCTCATCTTGGCATCGAGTGCGACCACCGCGCCGGCGCCCGTCACCACCAGCGGGTTGATCTCCAGCACCGTGCAGTCGAGGCCGGTGAAGGCGCGGTAGAGGGCATCGACGAAGCGGCCGAAGGACGCCGCCTGCGCACCGGCCAGCCCCAGGCCATAGGCGAGACGGCGGCCGTGGAAGGGGGAGATGCCGGTGGCCGGGTCGATCGGCGCGCGCAGGATCTTCTCCGGGCTGCGCGCCGCCACCTCCTCGATCTCCATGCCGCCTTCGCTGGAGGCCATCAGGGTCAGCCGCGAGGTGGCACGGTCGATCAGCAGCGACAGGTAGAGTTCGCGGGCGATGTCGCAGCCGGCCTCGACATAGACGCGGCGCACGCGGCGCCCGGCGGGACCGGTCTGGCGGGTGACCAGGACATGGCCGAGCATCGCCGCCGCCGCCGACCGCACCTCCCCGACCGAGCGGGCGAGGCGGACGCCGCCGGTCCCGGCCGGATCGTCGGCGAAGCGGCCCGCGCCGCGCCCGCCGGCGTGGATCTGCGCCTTCACCACATGCACCGGGCCAGGCAGCTTGTCGGCCGCCGCGGCGGCTTCCTCCGCCGTCCAGGCGACGTGGCCGTCGAGCACCGCGACGCCGTAGCCGCGCAGCAGCTCCTTGGCCTGATATTCGTGGATGTTCATGATCAGACGCCCAGCTTCCGGAACGCCTCGATCAGGTCGCGCACCGCCGCGCAGGATTTGTCGAACGCCGTCCTTTCCTCCGCCAGCAGGGGGATTTCCACGATGCGTTCGACGCCGCCGGCGCCGATCACCACCGGCACGCCGACATAGAGTCCGTGCACGCCGTACTGCCCCTCCAGCAGTGCCGCGCAGGGCAGCACGCGCTTTTTGTCCTTCAGGTAGGATTCGGCCATCGCGATCGCGCTCGCCGCCGGGGCGTAGAAGGCGCTGCCGCGCTCCAGCAGCTTGACGATCTCCCCGCCGCCATTGGCGGTGCGCGTGCAGATCGCGTCGATCCGCGCCTGCGTCGTCCAGCCCATTTTCACGAGGTCGGGGACCGGGATGCCGGCGACCGTGGAATAGCGCGTGAGCGGCACCATGGTGTCGCCGTGCCCGCCCAGCACGAACGCCGTCACGTCCTCCACCGAGACGTTGAATTCCTGCGCCAGGAACAGGCGGAAGCGCGAACTGTCCAGCACCCCCGCCATGCCGACGACGCGGTTCGCCGGCAGGCCCGATTTCTGCTGCATCACCCAAACCATGACGTCGAGCGGGTTGGTGATGACGATGACGAAGGCGTCCGGGCAGTGCGTCCTGATCCCGTCCGCCACGGTCGCGATCACGCCGGCGTTCCTGGTCAGCAGGTCGTCGCGGCTCATGCCCGGCTGGCGCGGGAAGCCGGCGGTGACGATCACCACGTCGGCGCCGGCGATGGCGCTGATGTCGGACCCCCCGGTCATCAGCGCGTCGAAGCCATCGACCGGGCCGGACTGCATGATGTCCAGCGCCTTGCCCGCGGCGACGCCGCCGAACACGTCGAACATCACGACATCGCCAAGCTCCTTCAGCCCGGCGAGGTGGGCGAGCGTGCCACCGATATTGCCGGCGCCGACCAGCGCGATCCTGTTGCGTGCCATGCGGGGGATCCTTCCAGGGAGGGGAGGCGCCGCGGGCGCCCGACAGCGGCCCGCCGGGCACCCGGCGTCCCGGAAGGCGCGATGGTGCTAGCCCATCGTCCCACAGGCGGCAAGACGCGGCGGCATTGCGTCGGGACGGGCTAAGCAGGCTTTCGTGGTTCGCACCACGAAAGCCTGCTTAGGATCTGTTGAAAACGCATCATCTTTTTCGCGGGACGCAAGGGCCTCCCGCGAGATGATGCTTAGCGGCAGCGGCCGACGACGGCGCGGCTCCCGCCGCCATGCCGGTCCGGGGCGGCCTCCGCCGACAGTTCCCAGCCGAAGCGTTGCAGATTGCCCTGCGCCAGCATTGCCTCCATCACCGCCGTGGCGCGGCGGTAGGACTGATCAATCGCCTTGCGGGGGTCGCCGGCGGCATCGGGGTAGCCGACCAGCACGATCATGGTCGCCTGCCCCTGCCGGCACAGGCCGGCGAGGCGGGCGATGGCGGCGTGCTCGCTGTCGGCCAGCACCGTGCTGCCGGGCCGGAAATGCACGGTGACGTGGCCCGGCACCGGGGTTTCCGAGGATTTGGTGCCCTGCGTCGGCATCGCTTCGCTCGGCGCCTCTGCCTTGCCCGGCTCGGCGCCCGGCTGCGCGGCGGGCGGGGTTTGGGCGAAGCCGGCCGAAGTGGCGCCGAGCGCCAGGACGAAGGCGGCTGCGAAGCGACGCATGATGAGGACTCTCCTGCCCGGGTGAAATCGTGGTCATGCGCCAGCAACGCGCCAGAGACGGGCGTGTTCATGCCGGCCGGCGCAGGCCGGCGGCGCAGGCCAAGGATTGCGGTTGACGGTTGCCATCCCGATCGCGAATTGTGCATTTCAACCGAGGGATGATAATGACCGGCATCTTGTGCGCGTCGTGCCGGCGCCGTGCCGGGCCGGTGAGGCTCCGCTCGGCGCTGGCCCGCTCGGCGCTGGCCCGCTCGGCGCTGGCCCGCTCGGCGCTGGCCCGCTCGGCGCTGGCCCGCTCGGCGCTGGCCCGCTCGGCGCTGGCCGGCCCGGTGCTGCTC
>JAJZNE010000048.1 GCA_021847995.1 Pseudomonadota bacterium
CCACACCAGGGCGAGCCAGGGCGCCACCAGCCCCAGCCGCAGCCCCTCGGCGGCGAGGGCTTTGGCGACGCCTTCCACGAGGGTGGCGAAGCGTTCGGCCGGGGGGCGGGGCGGGGCTGCGTTCACGTCGTGCGTTATAAATGATAACTGAGGGCCAGGGCAAGCGGGATGTGCGGCGGGCGCTCGCAGCCTTGCGGGGGTCCGCCATGACGTCCGTCCCGTCATGGGAGCCGCAGGCGAAGCAATCCATGGCCGTCGGCTGGGGGTGGTGGCGATGGATGGCTTTGTCGTTTCGCTCCTCGCTACGACAGGCTTCTCGCCGGACGACGCTGCGGTGGGGGCGAGGTTGTGGTTGCAAGGCACTTCATATTCCGTCATGGTGCTGGCGTTCGCACGTCCCCCGTGCGGGAGAGCGCAGGGCGAGGCCCTGCCGCCGAAGGCGCAACCGGCCCCCGGAAACGCTCAGGCACAACGGACCGCGTGGGGGGGCGAGCCTCTGGAAAGCCGGCGCATGCCCGCGCCGCACCGACGGAGTAAGGGCGGCAGCGCCCGAATCTCTCAGGTTCCGCGACAGAGGGGGGCGCGATTTTCCGGCCGCAGGCGTTGCGGCCGCAGGATCGCCCCTTGAACCGCGGAGCCGACAGTGCCGATCGAGATCGCCCCCGACGAGCCGCCGCCGCCGAAGCCCTCGCCGCTCGGCGCGCTGCATGCCCGCCTCGGCGCCCGCATGGCGCCGTTCGCCGGCTGGATGCTGCCGATCCAGTATCCGGCCGGCATTCTCGCCGAACATCGGCACACCCGCACCGCCGCCGCCCTGTTCGACGTGTCGCATATGGGCCAGATCAGCCTGGAGGGCGACGGCGCCGCCGCCGCCCTGGAGGCGCTGGTGGTGGGCGACATCACCGGCCTCGGCGCCGGGCGGCAGCGCTATACGCTGTTCACCAACGAAGCCGGCGGCATCCTCGACGACCTGATGGTCGCCCGGCTCGGCCGGCGCCTCCATCTCGTCGTCAATGCCGCGCGCACCGCCCATGACCTGCTGCATCTGCAAACCCACCTGCCCGCCCACGTCACCGTGACCCATCACGAGCAGCGGGCGCTGCTTGCCCTGCAAGGGCCGCAGGCCGGCGCCGTGCTGGCGCGCCTCGCCCCCGCGGCGGCCGCGCTGCGCTTCATGGACGTGGCCGAATGCCCCGTCGCCGGCCTGCCCGCGATCGTCACCCGCTCCGGCTACACCGGCGAGGACGGGTTCGAGATCGCCGTTCCCGCCGACGCGGCGGAGCGGGTGGCCGAGCGTCTGCTGGCCGAGCCGGAGGTGGCGCCGGCCGGCCTCGGCGCGCGCGACAGTCTGCGGCTGGAAGCGGGACTGCCGCTTTATGGGCATGACATCGACGAGCTGACTTCGCCGGTGGAGGCGGGGCTGACCTGGACCATCGGCAAGCGCCGCCGCATCGCGTGGGATTTTCCCGGTGCCGCCGCCATCCGCGACCAGCTCGACAACGGCCCCGCGCGCCATCGCGTCGGCCTGCTGGTGGAGGGACGCAGCCCGGCGCGTGCCGGTGCCAACCTGGTCGCCAGCGACGGCACGGCGGCGGGCGGCGTTACCTCCGGCACGTTTTCGCCCACCCGCGAGGCGTGCATCGCCATGGGCTATGTGCGCCGCGACCTGGCCGACGACGACACGGCGCTGTTCGCGCTGCTGCGTGGCAAGCCCGTCCCCGCGCGGGTCGTCCCGCTGCCCTTCGTCCCCCATCGCTATCCACGCTGACCGGAGCCGACGATGTCCGAAACCCGCTTCACACGCGATCATGAATGGGTGCGTCTCGACGGCGGGATCGCCACCGTCGGCATCACCTCCCATGCCCAGAGCCAGCTCGGCGACATCGTGTTCGTCGAACTGCCGGAGCCGGGGCGCGAGGTCGCCGCCGGCGAGGCCTGCGCGGTGGTGGAGAGCGTGAAGGCCGCCTCCGACGTGTTCGCCCCGCTTGCCGGGCGCATCACGGAGGTCAATGCCGCCCTCGCCGACGATCCGGCGCTGGCCGGTCGGGAGCCGGAGGCGGGTGGCTGGTTCTTCCGCCTGGCGCCGTCCGATGCGGCGGCTTTCGCGACGCTGCTCGACGCCGCCGCCTATGCCGCCTTCGTGGAGGAGGCGGCATGAGCGCCGCGACCGCGCTCGCCGATTTCGACGCGCTGGCGGACGCGCCGGGCTTCGCCGCCCGCCATATCGGCCCCGATGCGGCCGAGACCGCGGCGATGTTGCAGGCGATCGGCGCCGCCAGTCTGGACGATCTGGCCGACCGCGCCGTGCCCGCCGCGATCCGCGCCGCGCCGCCGCCGCTGCCGGCGCCGCTCGATGAGGCCGGCGTGCTGGCGGAACTGCACGATCTCGCCGCGCGCAACGTGGTGATGCGGTCGCTGATCGGCTGCGGCTATCACGGCACCCACACGCCGCCGGTGATCCGCCGCAACGTGCTGGAAAACCCGGGCTGGTACACCGCCTACACGCCCTATCAGTCGGAGATCGCGCAGGGACGGCTGGAGGCGCTGCTGATCTTCCAGACCCTGATCGCCGACCTGACCGGCATGGCGATCGCCAACGCCTCGCTGCTGGACGAGGCGACGGCGGTCGCCGAGGCGGTGCATATGGCGCAGGGGCTGGCGCGGGCGAAATCACAGCGCGTTGCCGTCGCCGCCGATCTGCATCCGCAGAGCCGCGCGGTGCTGGCGACGCGCGCCGCGCCGCTCGGCCTCACCCTGGTCGAGGTCGCGCCGGGCGATGTCGGCGCCATTCGCGAAGCCAGGCCGTTCGCGCTGGTGCTGCAATATCCCGGCACCTCCGGGGCGCTGCGCGACCTCACCGCGGAGATCGCGGCGGCGCAGGATGGCGGCGCGCTCGCGATCGTCGCTGCCGATCCGCTCGCCTGCGCACTGCTGCGTCCGCCGGGCGAGATGGGGGCGGACATCGTGGTCGGCTCGGCGCAGCGCCTCGGTGTGCCGATGGGCGCGGGCGGTCCGCATGCCGCGTTCATGGCAACGCGCGATGCGTTCAAGCGGGCGATGCCCGGACGGCTGGTCGGCGCCTCGCTCGACGCCGCAGGGGCGCCGGCGCTGCGCCTCGCGCTACAGACGCGCGAGCAGCATATCCGCCGCGAGCGGGCCACCAGCAATATCTGCACGGCGCAGGTGCTGCTCGCCGTGATGGCGGCGTTCTATGCCGTCTGGCACGGGCCGCAGGGACTCCGGCGCATCGCCACGCGTGTCAATCTTGCCGCGCGGCTGCTTGCCGGTGCGGCCCCGCGGGCCGGCTTCGGCCTGCGCCATGACAGCTTCTTCGACACGATCGCGATCGAGGCCGGTGCCGCGGCCGATGCGCTGATGCGCTCGGCACGCGGGGCCGGCTTCAACCTGCGCCGGCTGGATGCGACCGGGGTTGCCATCGCCCTCGACGAGACGGTGACGGAGGCGGAGATCGCGGTGCTGGCCGGCGTGCTCGGCGATGCTGCGCGGGATGCGCCGGAGTCGGTGCCGGCGCCGCTTTGGCGCAGCTCCGCCTTCCTGACTGCGCCGGTGTTTCACCAGCACCGCAGCGAGCACGCCATGCTGCGCTTCCTCAAGCGGCTGGAGGAACGCGACATCGCGCTGACGCGCAGCATGATCCCGCTCGGCTCCTGCACCATGAAGCTGAATGCGACGGTGGAGATGCTGCCGGTCACCTGGCCGGGATTCGCCGATCTGCATCCGTTCGCGCCGGCCGAGCAACTGGCCGGCTCGCACGAACTGGTGACGCGGCTTGCGGGGTTTCTCGGCGCGCTCACCGGATTGCCGGCGGTGTCGTTGCAGCCGAACGCCGGCAGCCAGGGCGAATATGCCGGGCTGCTCGCGATCCGGGGCTGGCATGCCGCGCGCGGCGAGGCGGCGCGCGATGTCTGTCTGATCCCGGCGAGCGCGCACGGCACCAACCCGGCAAGTGCGGCGATGGCCGGCCTGCGCGTCGTGGTGGTCGCGTGCGATCGTGCCGGGAACATCGACCTTGCCGATCTGCGCGCCAAGGCGGCGCAGCATGCCGAACGGCTCGCCGCGCTGATGGTGACGTATCCCAGCACGCATGGCGTGTTCGAGCCGGCGATCCGCGAGATTTGCGCCATCGTCCATGCCGCCGGCGGGCAGGTGTACATGGACGGCGCCAACATGAACGCGCAGCTCGGCCTGACCAGCCCCGGCGCGTGCGGCGCCGATATCTGCCATCTCAATCTGCACAAGACCTTCTGCATCCCGCATGGCGGCGGCGGACCGGGGGTCGGGCCGGTCTGTGCAGCGCCGCATCTGGCACCGTTCCTGCCCGGCCATCCGGCGCTGGGCGCGGGCGGCGCCGGCCCGGTCGCGGCGGCACCGTTCGGCAGCGCGCTCGTGCTGCCGATCAGCTACGCCTATATCCGGCTGATGGGGAGCGCGGGCCTGCGCCGCGCGACCGAGGTCGCGATCCTCAGTGCCAATTACGTCGCGGCGCGCCTCAGTGCGCATTATCCGGTGCTGTATGCCGGTCCGGGCGGCTTCGTCGCGCATGAGTGCATCCTCGACTGCCGCGGCTTTGCCGAAACCGCCGGCGTCACCGTGGAGGACATCGCCAAGCGGTTGCAGGATTACGGCTTCCATGCGCCGACGATGAGCTGGCCGGTGCCCGGGACGCTGATGGTCGAGCCGACCGAGAGCGAGCCGAAGGCGGAACTCGACCGCTTCATCGCGGCAATGGCTGCGATCGCCGGGGAGATCGCGGCGATCGCCCGCGGCGACTGGCCACGCGACGACAATCCGCTGAAATCGGCCCCCCATACCGCACGGGCGATCGCTGCCGCGGAATGGACGCACCCCTATCCGCGGGAGGTGGCGGCGTTCCCGCTGCCCTACGTCGCCGAAGCGAAATACTGGCCGCCGGTTGCGCGGGTGGACAATGCCCACGGCGACCGCAACCTCGTCTGCACCTGCGCGCCGCTCGCCGCCTATGCCGCGGAGGCGGCGTAGGGCAGCGCCGGATGGCCGCACGGGTGCTGATGCTGCAAGGCACCGGCTCCTCGGTCGGCAAGTCGCTGCTGGTGGCGGGGCTGGCGCGGGCGTGCCGGCGGCGCGGGCTGCTGGTGGCGCCGTTCAAGCCGCAGAACATGTCCAACAACGCCGCCGTCACCGCCGACGGCGGCGAGATCGGGCGGGCGCAGGCGGTGCAGGCGCGCGCCGCCGGCATCGCTGCTTCGGTCCACATGAACCCGGTGCTGCTGAAGCCGCAGAGCGAGACCGGCGCGCAGGTCGTGGTGCAGGGCCGCGTCGTCGGCACCGCGCGGGCGCGCGACTATCAGGCGATGAAGCCGGGGCTGCTGGCGCCGGTGCTCGACAGTTTCGCGCGGCTCGCTGCCGGCCGCGACCTCGTGCTGGTGGAAGGGGCGGGCAGTGCGGCGGAGATCAATCTGCGTGCCGGCGACATCGCCAACATGGGCTTCGCGCGCGCCGCCGGGGCGCCGGTGGTGCTGGTCGGGGATATCGACCGCGGCGGCGTGATCGCGAGCCTGGTCGGCACAGGCGCGGTGCTGGACGAGGAAGATGCGGCCCTGATCGGCGGCTTCATCGTCAACCGCATGCGCGGCGACCCGGCGCTGTTCGCCGACGGCATGCGGCTGATCGCGGCGCGCACCGGCTGGCGGCCGCTCGGGCTGGTGCCGCATCTGCCAGAGGCGGCCCACCTGCCGGCCGAGGATGCGCAGGACCTGGCGGAGTTCGCGCGTGCCGGACCGCGTGACGGGCGCCTGGTGATCGCCGTCCCGCTTCTGCCGTGGATCAGCAATTTCGACGATCTCGATCCGCTTCGCGCGGAGCCGCAGGTGACGCTGCGCCTGCTCGACCCCGGCACGCCGCTGCCGGCGCCGTGCGACCTCGTTCTGCTGCCCGGGTCGAAGGCGACGATGGCCGATCTGGCGGCGCTGCGGGCGGCCGGCTGGGACATCGACCTTGCCGCCCATCGCCGCCGCGGCGGGCGGGTGCTCGGCGTGTGCGGCGGCTATCAGATGCTGGGGCGGAGCATCGCCGATCCCGACGGGCGGGAGGGCCGGCCGGGCACCGTCGCCGGCCTCGGGCTGCTCGACGTGGCGACGGTGCTGGGCGGCGGCAAGCGGCTGGCGGAGGTGACGGGGCGGCTGGTCGCCGGCGGCGCGCCGTTCCATGGCTATGAGATGCATCTCGGGCGCACCGCGGGCGCGGATGTGGTCCGCCCGTTCCTGCATCTGGCGGACGGGCGCGCGGACGGCGCGGTCGCGGCCGACGGGCTGGTGGCCGGAACCTATGTGCATGGCCTGTTCGCCGCCGATGCGGCCCGCGCCGCGCTGCTGCGTTGGATCGGCGGAGAGGGCGGCGCGGTCGCCTACGAGGCGCGGGTGGAGGCAGCGCTGGACGCGCTGGCCGCGCATCTGGAGACGCATCTCGACATGGCCGCCCTGCTGGCGTTGGCACGGTGACAGGGCGACGGCGCGGCTGCGGTCAGATCCGCTCGCTGACCGCGATCGCGGCGCGGCAGCCGGCCTTGATGAGGCGGCTGAGCAGGCGGTAGCCGGGGGCCTGCTCCGCCCCGTGCGCGAGGCCGATGTCGCGGTGCTCCAGCTCCTCGGCCCGGAAGGTGTCGATCGTGTCGCGCAGCGCCGTCTCGTCGCTGCCGAGGCGGGCCGACTGGGCGGCGTAATGGGCGTCGATCGCCTCCTCCACCGCGACCGTGCAGGCCATCGCGGCGCGCTGGCCGATTGCGGCGGTGGCGGCGCCGAGGGCGAAGCCGGCGACGTGCCAGAGCGGCAGCAGCGCCGTCGGCCGCACCCGGCGGCGGGCGATCAGGGCAGCGAAGGCGGCGAGATGCGCTTCCTCCTGCGCCTGCATCTGCCGCAGCACCGGTGCCGCGGCACCGCGCCCGAGCACGGCGAGCTGGCCCTGATAGATGCGGCGGGCGCCGTATTCGCCGGCGTGATCGACGCGGATCATGCGTTCCACCACCTCGCGCGGCGTCGGGTCGCCGGGCAGGAGGGCGATTTCGGTCGGCGGCGTCGCGGTCATGCGGTGCTCCTGCGGCTGGCGCCGAGCAAGGTGGCGACGCCGGCGGAAAACGCCAGGGCATAGAGCAGGTTCATCGCGGCGAAGGAGAGCGGCAGCGGGGCCAGCAGATAGACGCCATCCTCGCAGGATTTGGAGGGGCGGGCCGGCATCTGGCGCAGACGCTCGGCGATGCTGCCGCCGGTGTAGCGGGGCGCCTGGCATTGCGGCAGCGGACTCGGCCAGGCATGCCATTCGACGCCGACATGCAGGCCGGCCGCCGCCACCTCCAGCAGCCCCACCGCCAGCACCAGCGCCAGCATCGTCCGCGCCGCGCGGCGCGGCAGCACAAGGCCGAGGGCGGCGAGCACGATCGCGGCGCGGTACGGCCAGCGTTCGATGAGGCAGAGCGGGCACGGCACCAGCCCGCCCCACCATTCGGCGGCAAAGGCGACCGCGAGCGCCGCGGCGGCGGCGAGGCCGGCGGCGGCGAGGGCGGCACGCGGAGCGGGTTTCGGCATGATCGCGATATGCCGGCCAATGCCCGGACGGGCAAGTTGCGATGCGTCAATACGGCCGGCTAGTCTGTCATTCCACCTGGGCGTGGGAGGGCGACATGCTGCGCATCTGGGGGAGGATCAACTCCTCGAACGTGATGAAGACGCTGTGGCTGCTCGATGAGCTCGGCCTGCACTACGAGCGCGTCGACGCCGGCGGGGTGTTCGGGCACACCGGCACGCCGCAATACCGTGCCATGAACCCCCTCGGCCTGGTGCCGACGCTGGAGGAGGACGGGTTCGCCCTGTTCGAGAGCAACGCCATCCTGCGCTATCTGTGCAACGCGCATGCGCCGGACAGCCCGCTTTATCCATCTGCGCCGCGCGCCCGCGGCCGCGTGGATGCGTGGCTCGATTTCCAGCAGACGGCACTGAACCGGCCGCAGAGCGCGGTGTTCCAGGGCCTCGTACGCACCGCGCCGGAACGGCGCGACAATGCCGCGATCTCGGCAGCGGTGGCGGAGGCGGGGGCGATCTGGCGCATCCTGGACGGACAGCTGGCCCAGCAGGCGTATGTGGCGGGCGACGCGCTGACCCTCGCCGACATGGCGTTCGGGCCGCATGTCCACCGCTGGTTCGCGATGCCGATCGCGCGCCCCGACAGCCCGCATCTGCATGCCTGGTACGACCGGCTGAAGAAGCGGCCGGCCTTCCGGACACATGTGGCGCTGCCGCTGAGCTGACCCGACCGCGCCGCGCGGCCGGCGGGCACCGTTCGCGCATGCGTGAAAAAATCGACAGCCGTGTCAGGAATTCACCGCCCGTCGGCGCGTTGGCACCGGCAGGCGGCGTCGGCACCAGGGCCGGTGCCGGGGCCGGTGGGCGCGGATCGTGGCGGGGATGTCAGACATTGCGCCCGGTTGGCGGTTTCGCGCCTGCCGGGCAGTGCCGCGGGCCGGCGCGGCGGCGCCGTGCGGCGTTGCCAGGCTTCCGGCCGGATGCAAAACCAACCCCGGCGCAGCCATGTTCCCCTGTGCGCCGGACCGCTTCCGGCCCGTCCGATGCCGCCGGCGGTCCGACCGCCACCCCGGCCTCGCTGCTTTCACAACCGCGTACGAAAGGAATGGGAGATGCTCAAAAGGCGACAATTCGCGACCACGGTTGCGCTCGGCTGCCTGGCACTCGCCGGCTGCGCCGGTGCCGGGCAGGATTCGTCGGCGACCGAGCAGGGTCTGGTCGATCGGGCGACCAAGACGCTCGGCGTTCTGAAATCTAGCGACGGTGCCAAGTCCGCGACGCTGATTCAGAAGACGCGCGCCGTGCTGATCTTCCCCGACCTGGTGAAGGGCGGCATCGTCGTCGGCGGCACGCGGGGCCAGGGCGTGCTGGTGGCACGCACCGCGACCGGGTGGAGCGATCCCGCGTTCTACGAATCGACCTCCGTCTCGGTCGGCGCGCAGATCGGGTTCGAGGAGAGCGCGGTGGTGATGTTCATCAACACGCAGAAGGCACTGGACGGCATCCTGCAATCCAGTTCATTCACGCTGAAGGCGGGCGGCAGCCTTCAGGTCGCCGACTTCAACAGCGCCCTCGCCGAGCAGCTCACCGGCGCTGACGTGGTGGTGTGGTCGAAATCCTCGGGCGCCTTTGCCGGCATCGCCGTCTCCGGCACCGATCTGTCGCAGCGCACCGATTACGATCAGGCTTACTACAAGCAGCCGGTGAACGCGCAGGGGATCATCGCCGGGCAGGTGAAGAACCCCAACGCCGCCGGGCTGATCGCCGCCCTCGGCACCTGACCGGGCCGGCCCCCGTCGCCGCCGGCATCACGGCGGCCAACGGGGGCCGCGCCTTCCGGGGGGTGGCGCGCAACTGTCATCCGCCGGTCACATGACGGCTGTTATAGTGCCGCGAATGATGCAGTTTGCGGAGGATCGGCCGGTGCGGCACCATTCGGGTCTGGCGCGTCTGTTCGTGCTGGGCGGTCTGCTCGCCGCCGGATGCGGCGGGGCCACGCCGGAACGCGCCGCACACCGCCAGCAGATGGTGGTGGACCGCGCCGCGACGACGCTGGACGAGATCAGGCAGAGCGGCGGTGCGCCGGTCGCCGACCTGCTCGCGCGGGCCGAGGCGGTGCTGATCTTCCCCGATCTGGTCAGCGGCGGCTTTGCCTTCGACGCCCTGCGCGGCGAGGGCGTGCTGTTCGCCCGCACGCCCGCCGGCTGGCGCGGGCCGGCGTTCTATTCCTCCGCCTCGATGTCGCTCGCGGTGCAACTCGGTGTCGGCAACAGCGGCGCGGCGCTGCTGGTGATGTCGCCGAAGGTGCTGGCGATGCTGCTGCAATGGCCATCCTTCCGGGCGCGCGCGGTGCAGGGGGCGGCGCTCGCCGATCTTGCCACCGCAACGCCCGACCAGCTTGCCCATGCCGACATCGTCGCGTGGACCGAAACCGGCCGCGCCGCCGGCGAATCCGCCATCGCCGGGTCGGAGATCACGCCGCGGAACGAGGATGACACCGCCTATTACGGCACCCCGGCGACGGCGCAGGACGTGGTGGATGGCAAGGTGCACAGCCCTGGCGCGGCGGCGCTGATCGCGGCGCTCGGGGGCTGATCGCCGGGGGTCCGGCACCGCTACGGGTCGCCGTTGTCCCTACGGAACGGGGACAGCTGATCGAGCGCCGCCATTTCCGCCAGCCGCGCCGGCCGTTCATCGTCCAGGAAGTCGGCGACGGCGCGGCGCAGGCCGGCATGGGCGATCCAGTGGGCGGAATGGGTCGGCACCGGGCGGTAGCCGCGCTGGATCTTGTGCTCTCCCTGCGCCCCCGCCTCCACCCGCCGCAGGCCGTGGGCGATGGCGAACTCGATCGCGCGGTAGTAGCAGAGTTCGAAATGCAGGAACGGGAAGTCGCCCCGGCAGCCCCAGTTGCGGCCATAGAGCGCATCGTCGCCGATCAGGTTGAGCGCCCCGGCGACCGGACGGCCGCCCTGACGCGCCATCATCAGCACCACGCGCTCACCCAGCCGTGCCCCCAGCAGCGCGAAGAACTGCCGGGTCAGATAGGCACTGCCCCATTTGCGATCGACGGTCGAGGTGTAGAACTCGTAGAAGGCGGCCCAGTCGCGCCGCCCGATCTCCGGGCCGCGCAGGGCGACGAATTCGAGTCCGGCGCCGTTGGCGTCCCGCCGTTCCCGCCGGATGGTTTTGCGCTTGCGGGAAGAGAGCGCGCCGAGAAAGTCGTCGAAGGTCAGGTAGCCGGCGTTTTCCCAGTGGAACTGCATGCCGATCCGGTGCAGCCAGCCGCACGCCGCCAGCGCCGTCGCCTCGGCTTCGGTGCAGAAGGTAACGTGGACCGATGACAGGTCGAGTTCCCCGGCCGCCTGCGCCAGCGCGCGCCCGAGGGCGGCGGGCGGCAGCGCGGCCCCCGGATGCAACAGCAGGCGCCGGCCGGGTACCGGGCTGAACGGCACCGCGACCTGCAATTTCGGGTAATACTGTCCGCCGGCCCGCTCGAACGCATGCGCCCAGCCGTGATCGAACACGTATTCGCCGTAGCTGTGCGACTTCGCGTACATCGGCGCCGCGGCGACGAGGCGGCCGGCGGCGTCGCGCAACGCCGCGTGCTGCGGCAGCCAGCCGGTGCGCACCCCGGCCGAGCCGCTGTCCTCCACCGCCGCCAGGAAGGCGTGGCTGACGAACGGATTGCCGGTTCCCGCGCAGGCGTCCCATTCGGCCGGGTCGATCTCCGCGATCGCGCGGTGCAGCGACAGGGTAAGCGCGGGCGAACGGTCTGGCATACGCTCAAGGTAGGCGCCGGTGCCGGTCAGGCAATGCGGAACAGGCCCTCCACCTCGACCGGGCTGTCGAGCGGCAGCGACGGCACGCCGACGGTGGTGCGGGCGTGGCGCCCGGCATCGCCGAACACCGCGACGGCGAGGTCGCTGGCGCCGTCCATCACCGCCGCATGCCGGGTGAACTCCGCCGCCGCGGCGATGAAACCGCCGAGTCGCACCACCTGGACCACGCGGTCGAGATCGCCGCCGCACGCCACGCGCAGCTGCGCGAGCAGGTTGACGAAGCATTGCCGGCAGGCCCGCATGCCGTCTTCCAAGTTGACCGTGCCGCCGACCTTGCCGTGCCAGCCAAGCCTGCCGTCGATCAACGGCACCTGGCCGGAGACCACGACCAGATCGCCGGTGACGACGAACGGAAGGTAATTGGCGACCGGGCGCGCCGGCACCGGCAACACGATCCCAAGTTCATCGAGCCGCGCCTCGATCCGTCCGGCCATCGTCGCCCTCCTATGCCACCAGCCGCAAGCGCCGCCGCGGTGCAACCTGCGGCAGATCGAGCGGCAGGGACGGCGCGGGCGGCGGTTCCTCCTCCGCCAGCGGTACCGGCAGATCGGTGCGGCCGAGATACTGCACGGCGAGGCTGCGGAACACATAGTCGATCAGGGAGGTGGCCTGCGTCACGTGCGGATCGCCCTCCACCGCGCCGGCGGGGCCGAAGCGGGTCAGCGTGAACGCCTCCACGAACTCCGCGAGCGGCACGCCGTGCTGCAGGCCGATGCTGACCGCGGCGGCGAAGGCGTCCATCAGGCCGCGGAAGGCGGCACCCTCCTTCGGCAGGCCGATCGCGATCTCGCCCGGCGTGCCGTCGGTGAATTCGCCGGTGCGCAGATGGACGCGATGACCCCCCACCGTCGCCTTCTGCGCCAGCCCGCTGCGCCGCGATGGCAGGTCGCGCCGCCGGTGCGGAGCGGGCGCGGCGGGCACCGGCAGGGCGGCCGGGAGGGGCGGCATGGCGTCGAAATAGGGCGCCACCGCGCCGTGCATGGCGGCATGCGCGGTGGCATCCGCCTGTGGGAACGGCGCCGCGCCGGCAAGCGTGGCCGCCAGCGCCGCCTCCGCCGTGATCGCGCGGGCGGCGAGCCAGGCGCGTGAAGCCCGCGTCAGCCGTCCTGCCTCGTCGAGCGGGCCGAAGGCCGGCGCGATGCCGGCGGTCGCAACGCCGAGCAGTGCCTCCGCCGCGTCGCAGCCGTCGAGCGCGGTCAGCGCGGCATGGCGCCTTCCGGGCAACGAAGCCGCCCGCGCCTGCGCCGCCGCCGCCGCCGCCGTCAGGCCCGGCACCG
>JAJZNE010000102.1 GCA_021847995.1 Pseudomonadota bacterium
CCGAGCTGCCCCAGACCCGTCGCGCGCCGCCGACCGCGGCACCCCCTGCCGCCCCGGCCGCCGCGCCGCCCCCCTGCCCCCCGCCCCCCGCGGCTCCGGCGCCGGACGGCTGGGCGGATGCCGAGCGGACGATTCAGTCACTGACCCAGCAGCATGCCGCCGCACCCCCGCCGGCGCCTCGCTCGCCCGAGCGGACCGCCGCCGCCGTACCGCCACCCGCCGCCGGGCCGTCCCCGCCGCCGGCGCCGGCCCCGGCGGACCTTGCCGCCAACGCCCCGATGCCCCCGCCCTCCGGCCCGCGCCCGCGCGTCTTCCTGCACTATCCGGCGGGGTCGGCGGGCGGCTTGCAGGCGGCGACGGATATCGCGCAGCGCCTGTTGTTCTCCGACTTCGCCTACGCCGACACGCGCTCCACCACCAGCGCGCCGGCAGACTCGGTCATCCGCTACTTCTATCCCGAGGACGCGCCGGCCGCTTCCCGCCTCGCCGCCCTGCTCGGCGACGGCAGCGGCACTTTCCGCATCGAGGATGACACCGCGCATCCCGGTCGCCAGACGCCCGGCATGCTGGATGTCTGGATCGGGCGATAGCGGCAACGCCGGCGGTGTTCGGGCGTAGAGGTTGGCGAACGCGCCTGTGGAGAATGCGAGTGCGACGCCTCAGCCTGCTCCTGGTCGTCCTCGGCGGCATCAACTGGGGACTGGTCGGCCTGACGGGACTCGACGCCGTCACCGGCATGTTCGGTGCGCATACGCTGCCTGCGCGCGGACTTCACCTGCTCGTCGGCCTTGCCGCCCTCCATCAGCTGGTGCTGCTGCTCCGTCTGATCGACACCCCGCTGGAGCGGCGCGCGCTGACCTGACGGAGCGACCCCCGACGGAGCAACCGGGGAAGGTGGCGCTACTGCGCTGCCTGCCGGTGCTCCTGCAACCGTGGCATCAGCTCGACCAGGTTGCAGGGCCGGTGACGGTTGTCGAGCTGCCAGACCAGGATGTCATCCCACGCATCCTTGACCGCACCGGGGCTGCCCGGCAGGGCGAACAGATATGTGCCGTGCGCGACCCCGCCCAGGGCACGCGACTGCATCGTGCTGGTGCCGATCTTCTGGAAGCTCAGCATGCGGAACAGTTCGCCGAACCCTTCGATGCGCTTTTCCAGGACGCGCTCGAACGCTTCCGGCGTCACGTCGCGCCCGGTGATGCCGGTGCCGCCGGTGGTCAGGATCACGTCGATCGACGCATCGTCGATCCAGGCGCGGAGCTGCCCCGTGATCGCGTCGGCATCGTCGCGCAGGATCGCCCGCGCCGCCACATGATGCCCCGCGGCGGCGACGCGCTGGGCGAGCGCATCGCCGGACGTGTCATCGGCCGTCGTGCGTGTGTCCGATACCGTCAGCACGGCGATGTTCACGGCGATGAAGCGGCGAGTTTCGTCGATGCGCGCCATGCGGTCTCTCCCCGTTCGCTGTCGCGCCCATGATAGCGCGGCCACGCCCCGGCCGCGAGTTCGTCCAGGCTCGCTGCCGGCAGATGCAGCCGCGCGGCATAGAGCCATGTCCAGGTCAGCACGCGCGGCACATAGGCGCGGGTCTCATCGACCGGGATCGCCTCGATGAACAGCAGCGGATCGCCCTGGTCCCTGATCTGCGCCGCCCAGCGCGCGAACGCGCCAAGGCCGGCATTGTAGCTCGCCAGCAGTCGGATCAGATCGCCGCTCACCTGGTCCTGCACCGCGAGAAAGGCGATGTAGCGCTGTCCGAGATCGAGGTTGAAAGCGGGATCGTCCAGCAGTTCGGCGCGGCTGGTCAGCCGCCGGCCGAGCAGATCGTGCGCGGTCTCCGGCATGATCTGCAACAGGCCGAGCGCGCCGGCCGAGGAAATCATGTTCGGATCGAAGTTGGATTCGGTACGCGCGATGCCGTACAGCATCGCCGGATCGACCCGGAACCCTCCCGCCGGACGCAGCACCGGCAACCGCACCGGCACCGTCGGGCGGGGATGGCCGCCGGCGGCGAGCGCATCGGCGAACGCCGCGGCAACCTCCGTCAGTCCCGCCTCGGCGCTCACCAGCATCGCCGCCCGGCCCAGCGCCCGGTCCTGCGCCACCGCGGGCAGCAGCAGCCGCATCTCCGCCTCCGCCCGCGCCGGCTCGCCCGCCTGAAGCAGCGCGAAAGCGCGCAGGCCGGGCGCGGTCGCGGCGAGCGCCGCGATATCGGCGATGCCGGGCGTCTCGCGCTCGCCTGGCTCCGCCGGCGCCAGGCGTCGCAGGCCGAGACGGCGGCGCGCCAGCAGGCCGTAGAAGCTCCGCCCCTGTTCCGCCGCCCGCCGCAGCCACAGCACGGCGCCGGCAGCATCGCCGTTCGCCCGCGCCGCCCGCGCCGCCCAGTAGGCGGCGGCGGCATCCTGCGCCGGGCTGCCGTGCGGCGCGCCCCAGGCGTCGGCGAACAGGGTGCCGGCCATCTCCGTCTGCCCTTCGCGCCACGCCGCCAGCCCGGCGGCGAAGCCCGCCAGTGTCGCCCGGCGGCGCGCTTCCCCGGCGCAGAGGGCGATCGCCTCGGCGTCACGGTTCAGGGTGAACAGAATCTGCGCCGCTTCCCCGCGCAGCACCGCCGCGTAGTCGGCCGACAGGCCCGGGGTGCGGGCCAGCAGGCGCAGCACGCCTTCCGCCCCGCGGTCGCGCGCGCGTGCATGCACGTCGCGGTCGAGTTCGGGGTTGCGGCGCAGCGGCGGCGCTTCCTCCGCCTCCCCGGCAACCGGCTCGGGTTCCGCCGCTATGGCGGCGGGCGGCGGTGGCGCCGGCTCGCCGTCCGGCAGGCGCGCCCGCAGCAGCCGGTCGATCGCCGGCGCGTCGGGCAGGTCCGGCCAGCGGGCCAGCCAGTCGCGCAGCGCCGCGCTGTCCGGCCGCGACGATGGATGCAGATAGCGGTCGGCCAGGACATGGCCATACATCGCCCGGCCGAGCGGTGACCCGTCATCGAGCCGGGACGCCGCCCGCGCCGCGCCCTGCAGATCGCCGATCGCCTGCAGCCGGAACACCCGGTGCAGCCGCGCCGCCTCTGCCGGCGCCAGGGGCTGCGGCAGGGCGAGAGCCGCCGTCGCCGCCGCCACTTCCTCGGCCGGCAGGGTCTGCGCGACGGCGCCAACGCCCTCCGGCACGGCCAGTAGCAGCGCCCCGATCAATACGAAATCAGCAACAAAACGCCGGGCGGGGTAGCATCGGATCCCTCGCATGACCCGGCCGTAACCAGGAATGACGCGAGACGCAACTATATACGTTGCGAAAATTCGCTATCGTGAGGCGTGCGGCCGCGATCTCAGTGTCTTGGCGACCATTGCGCGATCACACCTGCGTCAGGTCCGCGTCGAGCGTGCGGCGCAACAGGCGCAGATCGGCCCAGGCATCCCGCTTGGCACCGGCATTGCGCAGCAGATAGGCGGGGTGGAGCATGGGCAGCGCCGGCAGCTTTGCCGGCAGGCCGGGAATGGTGGCTTCGTGCCAGCGCCCGCGCAGGCGGGTGATCCCGGCGCTGCCGCCCAGCACCGCCCGCGCCGCCAGCGCCCCCAGCAGCACCAGCCGGCGCGGCCGCACAAGGGCGATGTGGCGCAGCAGGAACGGCAGGCAGACCAGCACCTCGGCATCGGTCGGGTTGCGGTTGCCGGGCGGGCGCCAGGGGATCAGGTTGGTGATCAGGCAACTCTGCCGGTCGAGGCCGATGCTCCCCAGCATCCGGTCCAGCAACTGGCCCGACCGGCCGACGAAGGGCAGGCCGGTCCGGTCCTCCTCCTCCCCCGGTCCCTCGCCGACCAGCATCAGCCCGGAGGACGGGTTGCCGTCGGCGAAGACGAGGTTGGTGGCGGTGGCGGCCAGCGCACAGCCGTCGAACCCGGCAAGCGCGGCGCGCAGCGCGTCCACGCTCTCTGCTGCCGCGGCAACCTCCTGCGCCCGCCGCACCGGCGGGGTGGGGGTCTGCGCAGCCGGCGCCGGTTGCCGCCGCGCGACGGGCGACGATGCGGCCGGTGCCGGTGCCGGCACCTCCCTTCTGCGCCCGGCGGGCAGGGTGCGGTCGATCGGCAGAGCCGCCAGCGCCTCGTCGGCGCCCCATTCGAGTTGCAGCCTGAGCGACGCGAGCGCATCCATGCCCGTTCTCTGCGGCGGCGGGCGGTTTTGCGCAAGCATCCGCAGCCGCCTATGACAGCGTGCGGCGAAGGGGAGCGGGCATGGCGGAGAGTGTGGCGCGCGAGACGGTTGCCTTCGATGTGCTGATTGTCGGCGCCGGCCCGGCCGGGCTTGCCGCCGCCATCCGGCTGCGCCAACTGGCGCCGGAAACCAGCGTCTGCGTGGTGGAGAAAGGGGCCGAGATCGGCGCCCACATCCTCTCCGGCGCGGTGATCGAGCCGCGCGCCCTCGATGAACTGATCCCCGACTGGCGCGACCGCGGCGCGCCGCTCGCCACCCCGGCGCGTGAGGACAATTTCCTCTATCTGACGCCGACGCGCGCGTGGCGCCTGCCGACGCCGCCGCAGATGCACAACGACGGCAACCTGATCGGCAGCCTCGGCGACCTGTGCCGCTGGCTCGGCACCCAGGCGGCGGAGATGGGAGTGGAAATCTATCCCGGTTTCGCCGCAGCCGACGTGATCGAGGAGGACGGGCGCATCGCCGGCGTCGTCACCGGCGACATGGGCATCGCCCGCGACGGCACGCCCGGCCCGAACTATCAGCCGGGAATGGAGCTGCGGGCGACCTATACGCTGTTGGCCGAAGGCTGCCGCGGCAGCCTGACCAAGCGGCTGATGCAGCGTTTCGCGCTCCGTGCCGGGCGCAACCCGCAGACCTACGCCCTCGGCTGCAAGGAACTGTGGGAGATCCCGGCCGCCCGGCACCGGCCGGGCCATATCATTCACAGCATCGGCTGGCCGCTCGACCGCGCCACCTATGGCGGATCCTTCCTCTATCACTGGGGCGACAATCTGGTCTCCTACGGGTTCGTGGTCGGGCTCGATTACCGCAACCCGTATCTTTCTCCGTTCGAGGAGATGCAGCGGCTCAAGACCCATCCGGCGATCGCGCCGCATTTCGCCGGCGGCCGGCGCCTCGCCTATGGCGCCCGGGCGCTCAGCGAAGGCGGACTGCAATCGCTGCCGCGGCTCACCTTCCCCGGCGGCTGCCTGATCGGCGACGCCGCCGGTTTCCTCAACGTGCCGAAGATCAAGGGCACCCATGCGGCGATGAAATCCGGCATGCTGGCGGCGGAGACGGTGGCGGACGCGCTGGCCGGCGGGCGGCCCGCGGAGCCGGCCGGGTTGGAGGCGCGCCTGCGTGCCTCCTGGCTGTTCCCGGAGCTGCACGCCGTGCGCAACATCCGCCCCGGCTTCGCCCGCTTCGGCCTCTATGGCGGCCTGATCAACGCCGCCCTCGACACCTACGTCCTGCGCGGTCGGGCGCCGTGGACGCTGACCCATCCGCACGCCGATCACGAAAGCCTGACGCCGGCGGCGGCGGCGCGGCCGATCGCCTATCCGAAGCCGGACGGCGTGCTGACCTTCGACCGTCTGTCGTCGGTATTCATCAGCAACACCAACCACGAGGAAAACCAGCCGCCCCACCTGCACCTGCGCGATCCGGAGGTTGCCATCAGCGTCAACTGGAACCGCTACCGCAGCCCGGAGACGCGCTACTGCCCGGCCGGGGTCTATGAGATCGTCGGGGAGGGGGAGGGGGCGCCGCGGTTGCAGATCAACGCGCAGAATTGCGTCCACTGCAAAACCTGCGACATCAAGGATCCGATGCAGAACATCGACTGGGTGCCGCCGGAAGGCGGCGGCGGCCCGGTCTATCCGGGTGGCATGTGAGCAATCCGGTGGCGCGGCCACCCGTACGCTGATAGGATTTCGTGATGCAGCATCCCCGTTCCGCCCGGCGCCCGGTGCTCCTGGCACTGACCCTGCTCTCCGCCTGCGCCGCGACCGAGCCGGGCCCTTCGGCGGACCGCTCCCCCCGCGACCCGGCCACGGGCAGCGCCGCCGCCGCGGCGCCCTACCTGGTCGGCCGCTTCGCCGGGATGGAGGGTGATCTCGGCACCGCCGCGGACGACATGGTCAAGGCGCTGTCGCACGACCCGACCAACCCCGACCTGCGCCAGCAGGCCTTCCTCGCCACCCTGCTCGCCGGCCGGCCGGAGGCGGCGCGGATCGCCGCCGGATTGCCCGACAACCAGGTGGCGCAACTGCTGCTCGCCGATGTCGAGGCCCGTGCCGGCAACTGGGCGGAGGCGGAGCGGCGCTTCGCCGCGCTGCCCAAGCAGGGGCTGACGCAGGTGCTTCAGCCGCTGCTGATGGCATGGACGCAGTTCGGCGACGGGCGGGCGGACATAGCGCTCGATACCCTTCACCCGTTCGTGCAGGGCCAGCAGTTCCGCGCCGTCTATGCCTTCCACGCCGCCATGATCGCCGACCTCGCCGGCCGCGATGCCGAGGCGGCGCGGCTTTATGAGACCTCGCAGGCGGCATTCGGCGTGCCCAACCTCGACCTCGCCCGCGCCCTGGCAAGCTTTCAGGTGCGCACCGGCCATCCGGAGGAGGCGCAGCGTACCATCGCCTCCCTCGCGCAGTTCGGCGACGATCTGTCGATGGCGGTGCCGCGCCTGCAACAGGATGCGGCGACCCGCCCGGTGCACCGCGCCACCGACGGCATGGCGGAGGGCTATGTCGCCCTGGCCGCCGCCCTGCGCCAGCAGGACGCGGAGCAGTTCGTGGCCATCCTGCTGCGTCTCGCCCTTGACCTGCGCCCCGACCTGACCACGGCGCGGCTGCTCTCGGCCGATCAGCTCGGGCAGCAGAAACGGCCGCAGGCGGCGTTGGCGGTGCTGGCGCCGGTGCCCGACTCGGATCCGCTGGCGCCGGTGGTGGATTTGCGGCGCGCGGCGCTCCTCGATCGCACCGGCAACAGTGCCGCTGCCCTGCAACTGCTCGCCAGGCTGGAACGCGACCTGCCCGACCGGCCGGAGCCGTGGGCGCTCGCCGGCGCCATCCTGCGCGGCCAGCATCGCGACACGGAGGCGGTGGCCGCCTATGACCACGCGGTGGCGCTCATTCCCCAGCCGACGCGGGCCAACTGGCCCCTGTTCTACGAGCGCGGCGTCGCCGAGGAGCGCGCGCACGAATGGCCGAAGGCCGAGGCGGATTTCGAGCACGCGCTGCAATTGTCGCCGGATGAGCCGTTCGTGCTCAACTATCTCGGCTACTCCTGGACCGAGCAGGGCAGCCATCTGGCCGAGGCGCGGCGCATGATCGAGCGGGCGGCAGCGGCGCGGCCGAATGACGGGGCGATCGTGGACAGCCTGGGCTGGATCGCGCTGCGCGAGGGCGATACCGGGCGGGCGGTCAAGGATCTGGAGAAGGCGGTGGAACTCCAGCCGGAGGATCCGACCATCAACGGCCATCTCGGCGATGCCTACTGGGCAGCCGGTCGCAAGCTGGAGGCGCTGTACCAGTGGCAGCGGGCGCTCAGCCTGAACCCGGAGCCGGAGGACGTGCCGAAGCTGGAGGCGAAGTTGCACGACGCGCAGGCGGCCGAGCAGCCGAAACAGGCGGCGCAATCCGCCCCTTCCGGTGCCGCGACGGCGGAGAAGGTGCAATAGCGCAATTCGCGCCGTGATCGCGGCCGTTTCCGCCTTCGCACCGGCCAAGGTTAATCTCGCGCTGCACGTCCTGGGGCGGCGCGACGACGGGTATCATCTGCTCGACAGTCTGGTGGTGTTCGCCGCCACCGGCGACATGGTGCATGCCGCACCGGCCGAAACCCTGGCCCTGCGCCTCGCCGGTCCGTTCGCCGCGGCGCTGGCGGGCGAGCCGGACAATCTGGCGTTGCGCGCCGCGCGGACATTCGCTGCGGCGCGCGGGGTGGCGCCACGGGCGCTGCTGACGCTGGACAAGCATCTTCCGGTGGCAAGCGGGATCGGCGGCGGCTCGGCCGATGCGGCGGCGGCGCTGCGCGCGCTGGCGCGGCTGTGGCGCGTCGCCGCCGCCGATCGGGCACTGGCCCTGACGCTCGGCGCCGACGTGCCGGTCTGCCTTGCCGGACGGCCGGCGCGCATGGGCGGCATCGGAGAGGCGCTGTCGCCGCTTCCGGCCCTGCCGGGATGCGGCCTCGTCCTGGTCAACCCCGGCGTCGCGGTGGCAACAAATTCGGTTTTCCGGGCACGCGGCGGTGCTTTCTCCGCCCCGCTCGATCCGTCGGCGGCGGGGTGGGCGGACGCGGCGGCGCTGGCCGCCGACCTTGCGCGATGGCGCAACGACCTGGAGGCGCCGGCGGTGGCGCTGGCGCCGGCGGTCGGGACCGCGCTGACGGCGCTGCGGGAGAGGCCGGAGGTGCTTCTGGCGCGGATGAGCGGATCGGGCGCGACCTGCTTCGGTCTGTGCGCAAGCCCTGCCGCAGCACAGACGGCGGCGGCGCGGATGGCGCGGCCGGGATGGTGGGTCTGGGGCGGCGGTCTCGCGGAAGCGGCCTGATATGCGCGCCGGGTTGACGGGCGGCGGCGCGCCAAATGGGACTCCATACCGGCCGGGCGGCGGACCGTTCCGCGAGGGTCCGGGCGCAGCCCGGCGGGGCTGCGCCCGGAAGACGCTCCGCCGCGGTCAGGCGAGGTCGAAGCGGTCCAGGTTCATCACCTTGGTCCACGCCGCCACGAAGTCGCGGACGAATTTCGCCGCCGCGTCATCGCCGGCATAAACCTCCGCGATCGCGCGGAGCTGGGAGTTCGATCCGAAGACGAGATCGACGCGGGTCGCCGTCCATTTCAGCGCACCGGTGGCCCGGTCGCGTCCCTCGAACAGCGCTTCCGTCTCCGAGGTGGCGCGCCAGACGGTGCCCATGTCGAGCAGGTTGACGAAGAAGTCGGTGGTCAGCGCCCCGGCGCGGGTGGTGAAGACCCCGTGCGGGACGTTGCCGGCATTCGCCCCGAGCACACGCAGGCCGCCGAGCAGCACCGTCATTTCCGGCGCGGTCAGCGTCATCAGCTGCGCCCGATCGACCAGCAGTTCCTCGGCCGAGACGGCCAGACCGGGCTTGAGGTAGTTGCGGAAGCCGTCGGCGACCGGTTCGAGCACGGCGAACGACGCCGCATCGGTCTGCGCCTCGGTCGCGTCGGTGCGGCCGGGCGCGAACGGCACCTCCACCTCATGTCCCGCGTTCTTCGCCGCCTGTTCGACCGCGGCGCAGCCGCCGAGCACGATGAGATCGGCGAGCGACACCTTCTTGCCGCCGGTCTGCGCGGAATTGAACGCGCTGCGGACCCCTTCCAGCACCCCGAGCACTTTCGCCAGCACCGCCGGCTGATGTGCCTCCCAGTCCTTCTGGGGCGCGAGCCGGATGCGCGCGCCGTTGGCGCCGCCGCGCTTGTCGGAGTCGCGGAAGGTGGCTGCCGAGGCCCACGCGGTGCCGATCAGCTCCGCGATCGAAAGGCCCGACGCCAGCAGCCGGCCCTTCAGCGCGCGGATGTCCTGCGCGTCGATCAGCGGATGATCGACCGCGGGGACGGGATCCTGCCAGATCAGATCCTCGGCGGGAACCAGCGGGCCAAGATAGCGCGCGCGCGGCCCCATGTCGCGATGGGTCAGCTTGTACCACGCCCGCGCGAAGGCATCGGCGAACTCGTCGGGATGCTCGTGGAACCGCCGCGAGATCTTTTCATAGGCGGGATCGAAGCGCAGCGACAGGTCGGTGGTCAGCATGGTCGGCGTGCGGCGCTTCGAAGGATCGAACGGATCGGGCACGGTGCCGGCGCCGGCGCCGTTCTTCGGCTGCCACTGATGCGCCCCCGCCGGGCTTTTCGTCAGTTCCCATTCATAGCCGAACAGATTGTCGAAGAAGTTGTTGCTCCATTTGGTCGGCGTGGTGGTCCAGATCACCTCGATCCCGCTGCCGATCGCATCGGCGCCCTTGCCGCTGCGGAAGGTGTTGCGCCAGCCGAGCCCCTGTTCTTCCAGTCCCGCCCCCTCGGGCGGCGGCCCGACCAGCGCCGCGTCGCCGGCGCCGTGGGTCTTGCCGAAGGTGTGGCCGCCGGCAATGAGCGCCACCGTCTCCTCATCGTTCATCGCCATGCGCGCGAACGTTTCGCGGATGTCGTGCGCGGCGGCGACCGGGTCGGGATTGCCGTTCGGCCCCTCCGGGTTGACATAGATCAGCCCCATCTGCACCGCGGCGAGGGGGTTTTCGAGTTCACGGCTGCCGCTGTGGCGCTTGTCGGCAAGCCAGGCGCCTTCCGAACCCCAATAGATGTCCTCCTCCGGCTCCCAGACATCCTCGCGCCCGCCGCCGAATCCGAACGGCTTGAAGCCCATCGATTCGAGGGCGCAGTTGCCGGCGAAGACCAGCAGATCGGCCCAGGAAATCCGGTTGCCGTATTTCCGCTTGATCGGCAGCAGCAGGCGGCGCGCCTTGTCGAGATTGACGTTGTCGGGCCAGCTGTTGAGTGGCGCGAAGCGCTGCGTGCCGGACCCGGCACCGCCGCGGCCGTCGCCGATGCGGTAGGTGCCGGCGCTGTGCCATGCCATGCGGATGAACAGCGGCCCGTAATGACCGAAATCCGCCGGCCACCAGTCCTGCGACGTGGTCATCAGGGCAAAGATGTCCTGCTTCAGGGCCTCCAGATCGAGCTTGCGGAATTCATCAGCATAGCGGAACGCCTCGCCCATCGGATTGGACAGTGCCGAATGCTGATGCAGGATCCGCAGGTTGAGCTGGTTCGGCCACCAATCACGATTCGACCGTGCCCCCATGATGGCGTTCGGGCGGACGCCATGCATCACCGGGCATCCGCCTGCCGCTCGATCGCTCACTCCGTCCATTTTTCTCTCCGATCTGGCTGTTCGCATTGACCCGGCCCGGAAGTGAAGGCCGACATGACTTCGGTACCGGGTCCGATCTCTGTCATTTGCACCCGCGATGACGAGCCGCGCGCCGCATCGCCGAACGATGCCGCCTCTCGGCGGAACTGTCCAGGTCATCGCCGCCGGGGGGAGGCTGGCGCGCGGGATGCGGCGTTTTCTCCGGCTCGATCTTCCTCCGCTCATCGCGTGGGCGTTGCTATAGCGCCGCCCCGATGATAAGCGAAAGCGCGGAAGCCGAATGGATGGAATAGGCAGCGTCTATGATGCCGCTCGGGCGGCCGCAATGAACCTCCGCGATCTCCGCTATCTGCTGGTGGTGGCGGAGCAGCGGCATTTCGGCCGCGCCGCCAGGGCGTGCGGCATCAGCCAGCCGACACTCTCCATTCAGATCCGCAAGCTCGAAGACCTGCTCGGCGTCGCGCTGTTCGAACGCTCCAGCAAGACGGTGACGCCGACGCCCGCCTGCGAACGGCTGATCGGCCACGCCCGCGCCGCGGTGGCGGAAGCGGAGGCGATGCTGGCGGTCGCCCGCAGCCTGCGCGACCCGCTGGCGGGGCGCCTGCGGCTCGGCATCATTCCGACGCTCGCGCCCTATCTGCTGCCGCTCGTCTTCGCGCCGCTGCGGGAGGCGCTGCCGGCGCTGGAGGTGGAACCGTGGGAGGACCAGACCGCGGCGCTGCTCGACCGGCTGCGAGCGCATGCGCTGGATGCCGCCCTGCTCGCGACCGCGGTGGACGGCCCCGATCTCGCCAGCCGGACTCTGTTCGCCGAACCCTTTCTCGCCGCCCTCCCGCCCGACCATCCGCTGACCGCGCGGAAGGTGGTGGCGGAGGAGGAGCTGGCGCGCGACATCCTGGTCCTGGCGGACGGGCACTGCCTGCGCGACCAGGCGCTGGCCGCCTGCGGGCACAGCGGGGCGCTGGGCGGGGCGCTGCGGGCGTCCAGCCTGCCGACGCTGCTCAACATGGTGGCGGCCGGCTACGGGACGACGCTCGTTCCGGCACTGGCGGCGGGGGCGGCGCAGGATGCCGGGATCGTGCTGCGGCCGCTGGCGGCGCACACGGCGCGGACGGTCTGCATCGCCTGGCGCACCCACTTTCCAGGCCGCGCCGCGGCGGAAGCGGTCGGCGAAACGATCGCCAGCCGCCTGCGCGGCTTCGTCGCCGGCGCGGCAGCCGGACGAGTATAAGCCATAACCACAAGTAACTGAAGCATAAAGATTTCTGGCGTACGGGTGGGGCAGATTTTGGTGGCGGCGTCTGGTTGCCGCGGTTCGGCACGCATGTGCGGCAGCCGGCGGCCTGCCCGGTCGCCTTCGCGCCCCCTGTCATGACGGGCGGCAGGCGACGCAATCCATGGCCGCAGCGCCAAAGCAACGGACCGGTGATCCGCCCCGCGATCGCCCATTGCTCCCACCCCGGCGCCGCCCGCTGAGAACGCCGTCATGGCGAGGAGTGCCGCGACGAAGCCATCCAGGGCCACCCCCGATCGGCCAGCCACGCGCGCCGCGAATCCCGCTTGCCCCGGCGCGAGGTTATCATTTATAACTTCATCTGTGAACACACCGCACCCCCGCCCCCCGGCCGAACGCTTCGCCACCCTCACGGAAGGCGTCGCCAAGGCGCTTGCCGCCGAGGGGCTGCGGCTGGGGCTGGTGGCACCCTGGCTCGCTCTGGTGTGGTGCAAACTCCGCAGCACCGGCGCCCGCATCCTGCGGATTGCGGCAGCCCTTGAGGCCGGCACCCTCCGTCTCAGCCGGCCCCGCGAACTC
>JAJZNE010000067.1 GCA_021847995.1 Pseudomonadota bacterium
ACGGCTCTGGGGGCGCCTCAAGGAATGGCGGGCCGTCGCCACACGCTACGAGAAAACCGCCCGATCCTTCCTCGGCGTCCTCTGTCTCGCCGCAACAGCCGATTGGCTCAAGCCATAACAGAGCCTATCGCGAAATCAGGAATCCCATTTCCATTCAGCCACTTCATTCCGTCCTCAGGTGTGGCATTCTGGACTCACTCCACCCACCCACCCAAGAGCGTTGAACAGCCTTGGCGCCTCGCCGAAGACCGGTTCAATCTTGCCGTTGTCGGCCGCTTCAATCGCGGCAAGACATCGCTGATGAACGCGATGCTCGGCCGGGACTGGCTGCCGACCGGTGTCGTGCCGCTGACCTCCGTGATCACCGCGGTGAGCTACGGCAGCAACCCCAAGGCGGTGTTGCACTACCAGAACACCAGCCTGTTCATGGATGTGACGCTGGACGAACTGCCGCGCCACATCACCGAGCGCGGCAATCCGGGCAATATCGAGGGCGTGAGCGTGGCCGAGGTGCAGTTGCCGGCCGATCTCCTGCGGCTCGGCTTTCACTTCATCGACACGCCCGGCCTCGGCTCCGCAATCGCGGAGAACACGCGCACGACCCAGAGATTCCTGCCGGAGGCCGATGCCCTGCTGCTGGTGACGAGCTACGACAGCGCGCTGACCGAGGAGGAATGTGGCACCCTGGAGCAGGCGCAGTCGGGCGGACGTCCGATTTTCGTGGTGCTCAACAAGCAGGACGCGGTCGGCCCGGCAGAACGAGAGGAGGTGTTCGCTCATGTGCGCGGCCGGCTGACGCAGCTTTTCGGGGCTGCGGCACCACCCTTGTTCTCGGTATCGGCGACGCAAGCCCTTGCCGCCCGCTTGGCCGGCGATCGGTCGGCGCTGGAAGGCAGCGGACTGGAGATCTTCGAGGACGCACTCACCTGCTTTCTGGTGGAAGACCGGCGGCAGGCATTTCTGGTCGGGCTCTGCGGGCGGATCGAGGGACTTTTGCAGCAGGCCGGTGACCATGTGCTGCTGGACGAGCTGGAGGCCCTGCGCCGCCAGTTCGCCATGCCGGTCCCGGCTACCCCGGCCGCTTCCGGCGGATTGCCGGCGCGAACCCAGCCGTTGGCGGGCTGCGAGGTCTGCACCGTGCT
The DNA here is from genome assembly GCA_021847995.1 of Pseudomonadota bacterium. GTDB lineage: Bacteria > Pseudomonadota > Alphaproteobacteria > Acetobacterales > Acetobacteraceae > JAFKFJ01. Next base: position 1,143 of record JAJZNE010000067.1, read on the forward strand.
GCGGGAGGAGGCGGACCAGTTCCTCTCGCATTTCCAGCTCGCGCTCTATGGCGACCGCCAGGCGCAGGAGCAGCTTGCCACGCGCGGCGGGCTGTGCGACGCGCATCTGCCGCGGCTGGAGGCGCTCGCGGCTCCCCGCGAGATCGCCACCGGCTTCGCGCCGGTGCTGGCCGCGCAGGCGGCACGGCTGCGGATATTGGCGCGCGACCGGGCGACGGCGGCCTTGGCGTGCGAAGCCGTCGTAGCGGCGCAGGCGGCATCGCGTATCTGTCTGGTCTGCGACGCGGTGGCGCCGGCCGGCGCGGCGGCGCTGCGCCGGATGGCCGTGACGGTGCGGCAGTTCGGGGCCGCCGCGCTCTACCGGAATGGCTCGCCCTGCCTGCGGCATTTCGCCGAATTGCTGCGCCTGGTCGAGGATGCGGCGCTGGTCGGCAATCTGCTCGGCCTGCAGGCGGCCCTGATGGAACGGCTGGAGGAGGATTTGCGGCGCCTTTCGCTCAAGCAGGACGCGGCGCAGCGGCACGCCGCCAGTGCCGAGGAACTCGCCGCACCGGCACGGGCGCTGCATGCGCTGGCAAGCGTGCCGGCGGCACGGCTGGCCCCGGAGGTACTGCGCTCCGGCCGGCCGATGGCGGACACGGACCGCGGGCTACCATGACCGGGGTCTCCCCGACGCTGCGCACCGAGGCCGAGGCGGCCGTGATGCGCGCGCAGGCCTACATCCTCAGCCGTCAGTCCGCGCCGGGCGGGTTCTGCTTCTACAGGTCTGGCCCGGTGGACGAACCCAATCTGCGCGACACCTATCATGCGGTCGCGGCCTTGACGCTGCTCGGCGCCATGGTGCCGGCGGCGGACCGGATCGTGGACTTCGTGTGCGGCAGACGTACCTTCGATAGCGGCTTTCTTTATTGGTATGCCTTCACCCTGGACCGGCTGGGGTGCGCCGACGCCATCGATGCCACGCGGCGGGCGCGCATCAGGGATCTGACCATCGATGTGCCAAAGCCGGGTCAGGTGGACATGGCACAGCGGCTGACGCGCGCCCTGCGGGCCGCCCGCCTGCTGTCCCGGTTCGGCCAGTTGCCGGAGGGGAGGGGCGTCCGCGACGCTCTCGATGCCCTGAAGCTCGGGGGCGGTTACGGCACGGAGCCCAATCTGACGGATACCTCGCGTGCCCTTGGCATCCGGCATTGCTTCGGTGCGCTCATGGATTCCGACGACACGCGCGCCTTCGTGGACCGGATGCAGGTGCCGCCGTTCGGATTTGCCCTGACGGAGAACGCGAGAACCGGAACGCTGGAGGTGATCCATGCCGGCGTGCGGTGCTGCGCTCTGCTTGGTCTGCCATTGCGACGTTCCGGCGAGGTCCTGCGATTCGTTCTCGCCTGTCAGACTAAGGATGGTGGGTTCGCACCCGCGCCGGTGGCATTGCCGGACCTGGCGCAGACCCATCGTGCCCTGGTGGTGATCCGGAGCCTGGTGTCGGGACATTCAGGCACCGCCATGCCGGCCGTGCCCCCATGAGGCGCCGGTGCGGACGACACGCGGTAGCCACCTGAAACGGGAGAACAGCATGCGTGACACCGGCGGAGACGATCGCAACGGGCTGCCGGAGCGGCGGCATGCCGTCGCCTTCATTGTGTTCATCGGCGTGGTCAGCCTGTTCGCCGACATGACCTATGAGGGTGCGCGCAGCGTCACCGGGCCGTTTCTGGGCTCGCTCGGCGGCTCGGCCACGCTGGTCGGATTCGTCGCCGGGTTCGGCGAGCTGGTCGGCTACGCGCTGCGCTTTGTCTCGGGATGGTTCGGCGACCGGACCCGGCGTTACTGGGGCGGGGCGATTGTCGGCTACACGCTCAACCTCGCTTCGGTGCCGCTGCTGTCGGTCGCCGGGTCGTCCGGCGTCGCGGCCGTGCTGATGATCGGCGAGCGCATGGGGCGCGCGATCCGCTCGCCGCTGCGCGATGCCATGCTGTCGCACGCCGCCAGCCGCACCGGGCTGGGCTGGGGGTTCGGGCTGCACGAAGCGCTCGACCAGACCGGCGCCGTGATCGGGCCGTTGCTGGTCAGCTTGCTGCTCGCGCTGACCGGCGCGTACCGGGTGGCCTTCGCGGTGCTGGCGCTCCCGGCGATGCTGTCGCTGATCCTGCTGCTGCTGGCCCGCCGCCAATATCCGCGCCCACAGGAACTGGAGCCGCTTACGCGCTCGGTGGCCATGCGCGGCTTCGCGCCGGGGTTTTGGCCCTACACCGTCGCGGGTGGCCTGATCGGCGCCGGTTACGCGGACTTCGCGCTGGTCGCCTACCACTTTGGCCAAAGCGGCGTAATGCCGATGGCATGGATTCCGATCTGCTATGCGATCGCGATGGCCGCCGCCGGCGCCGCCGCCCTGGCGCTGGGATGGCTGTTTGACCGCTTCGGCATCGCGGTGGTCGCCTGGGCTGCCGCGGCCGCCGCGGCGGCGACGCCGCTCGTGTTCCTCGGCGATTTCGGCGCCTGCGTCGGCGGCGTGGTGCTATGGGGCCTCGGCATGGGGGCACAGGATTCGGTGCTGAAGGCCGCGGTCGGGCATTTGGTGCCCCGGCAGCGCCGGGCCACCGGCTACGGCACCTTTGACACCGCGCGCGGCATTGCGTGGTTCGCCGGCAGCCTGCTGCTCGGGTTCCTCTACGACCGCAGCATCATGGCCGTCGTCATCGTCTCGCTCGCCCTGCAGCTTCTGGCCGTGCCGGTGCTGCTACTGGCGCTGGCCCGCCGTCGCAAAGGGGCTTGAGAACACGGCCGCACCGCCGAGTTCCCGCTCGATCTCCAGCAGGCGGTTGTATTTGGCGACCCGCTCGCCCCGGCACGGCGCGCCGGCCTTGATCTGGCCGGTTCCCATCGCCACGGCGAAGTCGGCGATGAAGGTGTCGTCCGTTTCGCCCGAGCGGTGGGAGACGACGCATCGCCAGCCCGCCTGCCGGCAGAGTTCAATGGCTTCGATCGTTTCGGTGACTGTGCCGATCTGGTTGGGTTTGATGAGTGCCGCGTTGGTCGTCCGCTCGGCGATGCCGCGGGCGATGAAGCGGGTGTTGGTGACGTAGATGTCGTCGCCCACGATCTGGATGCGCTCCCCAAGCGCCGCCGTGTGCCGGCGAAACCCCTCCCAGTCGTTCTCGCCCAGGCCATCCTCGATCGAGACGATCGGGTAGGCGTCGATCCAGCCGGCATAGAGCTGGGTGAGTTGCTCGCTGGTCTTCGTCCCGGCACCGGATTTCGCCAGCAGATAGCCGCTCTCGGCCGCAAAGCTGCTCGCCGCGGGGTCGAGCGCGATGGCGACCTGCCGCCCCGGCTCCAGGCCCGCGGCCCGGATCGCCTCGACGATCAGCGCCAGCGCCGCCTCGTTGTCGGGCAGGCTCGGGGCGAAGCCGCCCTCGTCGCCGATCGCCGTCGGCAGCCGCTGTTCCTTGAGAATGCGGCGGAGCGCGTGATACGTCTCCGCCCCGTATCGCACGGCCTCGGCAAAGCTCGCGGCGCCGTGGGGAACCAGCATGAACTCCTGGAAGTCGAGCGAATTGTCGGCGTGCACGCCGCCGTTGACGACATTCATCATCGGCACCGGCAGGCGCCGTGCGCCGGGACCGCCGAGATAGGCATAGAGTGGCAGGCCCGACGCCTGCGCGGCGGCCCGTGCGACGGCCATCGAGACGCCGAGAATGGCGTTGGCGCCCAGGCGCGACTTGTCACCGGTGCCGTCCAGCTCGATCATCAGATGGTCGATCTCCGCCTGGCGCCGCGGGTCGCGCCCGCAGAGTGCAGGCGCGATCACGTCGGTGACATGGGCGGCGGCGTTGCGCACGCCCTTGCCGCCGAAGCGGCTCGCATCCTCGTCGCGCAGCTCCCTGGCTTCGTGTTCCCCGGTGGACGCGCCGGAAGGAACCGAGGCCACCGCAAGGACGCCCGTGTCCAGCCCCACCCGGACCCGGAGAGTGGGATTTCCCCGCGAATCCAGGATTTCCATCGCGTCGATGGCACTGATCCTTGCCACTCCTGCCCCCATCCTCGATGCGTCACGCCCCCCGCACGATATTCCGCCGCACTTGCGGTGAGGGCCGAAGATCCTGCCGCTGCGATCCCGTCAGTGTTTGGCCACCTGATGCGAATATCCGAGACTTTGCTTCAGCCGCGTGAGAAAGCCCGTCCGCTGCCGGCCGTACTGGAGCACGCCAGCCTTTTCGATCGTCACCAGGCCGCTTTCCATCATCTCGTCGAGCACCGGGAGGAAGGCGTTGATCTTGTCCTCGGTATCGACAATTTCGACCACTACGGGCTGATCGGGATGCACCGGCAGCGCCGGTTCCTCGTGCAGCCGGCCGGAATGGCCAAAGCCAATGGTGCCGCGCAGCACCGTCGCGCCCGCCAGATGCCGCTCGCGCGCCTTCTCGACGATGGCCAGATAGAGCGGCCCCATGTGCCACCGATCCGCCGTGCCGGTGAAAATCCGCAGCAACACCGCCTCATGTGGGAGATCCATGACGTCTCCTCCTTCGGACGGGCGGCGATCTGCCCATCCGATCAAAATGGGCAACGCCCGATCCTGCGCCGGCGCCGGCGCGACGGCAAGGGCGCGGTGGCGGCGGTCGCATCACGGCTTGCGACGGATGACATGGGCCCGTACCCCTTCCAGGGTGACCAGGCCGCTCTCGACCATGTCGTGGAGCACCGGGAGGAAGGCGTCGATCCTGTCCCGGCTGTCCACGATTTCCACCACCATCGGCAGGCGGTCGCCGGCATCGACATTGAGTTCGGAGCGAAACTGGCGCGACGGCCCGAATCCGAGCGGGGCCGGCAGCACCGTGGCGGCGACGAGGTCCATGGCGCGGGCCTTGTCCACGATCGCCCGGTAGAGCGGTTGTCCGCCATAGCGGTCTTCCTCTCCGACAAAGACCCGGAGCAGCGTTGCGTCGGTGATCGCCTGCATCATGGCACCTCCTGCGTCTCGTGCGCTTCGGCCGGGGCGAAGATCTTCCGGTACAGATCCTCCCCGTAGCTGGTGTCGAGCGGTTCCCCGCCAATCATCCTGAAGGTTCGTGTGCCATCGGACCGTCTTTCGGCCCGCAGGAACAGGGCGTCCGGCAGGTTCTTGTCATACATGCTGTGGGCAAAATCGAACTGATGGGTCACGAAGAAAATCCGCACCTTCGCGTCCAGCAGCGCGCCCACGATCTGCCGGGCGATCTCCGATCCCTCCCGCTCATTGGTAGCAGCGAACGATTCGTTGAACAGCAGCAATGCCTCCGGGCGGATGTGGTCGATGATGCCGCTCATGCGGCTCAGCTCCTCGTCGAACTTGCCACTGTGCATGCCGGCGTCCTCCTCCCGCTTGAAGTGGGTGAAGGTGCCGCTGCGCACCTCGGCCTGAAACGCCTGCGCCGGCACGAACATGCCGCACTGCATCATGACCTGGGCCAGCCCTACGCTGCGCAGGAAGGTGGACTTGCCGCCCTGGTTGGCGCCAGTGATAATAATGAGGTCCTTGCCGTCGGCGTTCACGTCGTTGCCGCTGACCGTGCGGTGCATGCTCAGCGCCAGCGCGGCGTCATAAAGCCCCCGGAAGTCGTGCCGTCGCGTGCCGGCGGCGAGCGGGGTAGGAAAGCAGGAGGCGCCGCCGCGATCGGTGAGTTGCCGGTGCAGGTTTCGGCATCCGATGTAGAAGGCAAGCTCGGTGCGCAGCGCCGAGAGAAAGCTCAGGATGTGATCGTTGGACCGCGCGAGGGCATTGGCGGCGAGGTTGATGCCCTTGTCCCGCAGTTCGGACAACGCCCGGAAGCCGGCCTCGTCGCGGTCGGCGATATGGAACGTGTAGGACGGCTTATGGCTGAAGATCGGGCTGGAAAGGATCGGGGCGAACCACCCAACTTCCCGGTCGTCCGGCCGGCGCAACGTGTAATTGACGCCCTTGTTGCCGCGGCCAAGCTCGGCGCTGATCAGAACGCCGCCCTTGAACCGGAGCCGCTTCAGATGGTCCTGCACCTCGGCGAAATAGGCCTCGGTCAGTTCTTCCTGAAGCATGGAGAAGAATCGCCGGAAGCCGCCGGACTTGAAATTCGCTGCTTCCGTATCGGCAATCTTCTTGAGCTTCCGAAGGTTCTCCACGAACATGTGGAGGACCTCCACCGACCGGTACAGGATCATGCCCGGCGAGCTGGACAGTCCGCCCCAGAAATGCCGGCGCTCGTTCTGCATGCACTCGATGCAGATGTCATAGATCTTCTGGACGATCGCGGCGTTCGCAAGGCAATCCTGCAGCACGTGCTGGCGATAGGTGATGGTCGCCACGTCGGCGACGCTCAGCAGCACGGCCTTCTGGGCGACCTCGCGGAGGAACTTGTCCTCGGCCGCCATGGCGGTGAACAGCGCCTCCAGGCCAAGGTCCTGCGTCAGGGCATCCGCCTGGGGCGGAAGCGGCTGCTGCAGGTCGAAATCCTGCTCCCTGAACATCAGATGGACCTTCATGATGCCAGGCGCTCCCGCAATGCCTCGTCCGTGAGCCGGTATTTCTCGGCGATCGAGATCGCGTAGGCGCGTCCGTCCGAAGGGCGGCGAATCAGGCGGTAGGTCCGTTCTGCGGGATTATCGGGCACCACCGTGCTGACCATGCTGACGATCTTGTCGCTCATGGACGCCAGTTCGGTCACGAAGGTCACGTAGACGCCGAGCATGTCCAGTTTCAGAACGCGCTCCATGATCTGCCGGCCGAGGAAGATCGCGTCCTTCAGGGTGGTGGAGCCGAAACTTTCATTCAAGACGACAATGCTGTCGGGCGTAGCATGCCGCAGAATGTCGTGAAGACGGACCAGGTCATTCTCCAATTTGCTGCGCAGGTCGGTGACTTTCTCCTCGCGCTCGAAATGCGTGAACAGCCTGTCGAACAGGAACAGCTGCGCCTCGCGGCCCGGCACCGGGCAGCCAAGGGCGGCAAGGTAGTGCAGTTGCCCGAAGGTGCGGGCAAAGGTGGTCTTGCCGCCCTGGTTGGGGCCGGAGACGATGAACACGCGCTCCCGGCCCGTCAGGGCGAAGTCGTTCCGTATGACCGGCGCCTTCTCCGCCACCAGCTTGCGGGCGAGCGCGAGATCGAATCCCTCCCGGCTGACGATGTCCTTCGATGTCCGCGAGACACGCGGATAGCAGAACGGCAGCCCTGCTTGCTTGAGGTCGCCGATAAATTCGAGATAGCCGATATAGAACTGCACCTCGCGGTCAAAGCGTCGGACGACCTCGTCCTGGAAATCCTGGTGCGCGTTCCAGAACCGCTCCAGCTTTTCGAACGTGTCCTCGTGCAGGCGCGCGACGCATTCAAGGACATTGGCTTCGACGTGGTCCATGTCGACCGTGTCGTGGAATTTAACGCGGTAATCCCTGGCTTCGCCCTGGGAGAACTTCTCGAAGGTTTTCTCGACCTCGACGCTGTAGTTCGGCTCATCCTCGCAATGGCGAACCGTGACGGCGCTGCCGCGGATCAGGAAGCAGTAACGGATTTCCGACAGTTCGGATTTGACCTGTGCGATCTCCTGACCGAGCATGAGGAAATGCTCCGAAGCCGCGTACTGGTCCAGATACGCGCGAAGTCCGGTGAATCCCCGCGAACGCACGGCGGCCGAACCCAGGCCGTCGCGAAGAGACTGTACGCCGCGGCAGTACACATCGACGGCGTCCAGGAACCACCACTGTTTCTGGTAGCGGTAATACAGCTTTCCAGACTGTGCCAGTTCCTGGCGGACTTGGCGCATCGTCTGCGCAAAGGCATTGACTTGGCTGCGAATTTTATCGTCTTCCAGGTCCTGCATGACCTCGTGCCGATATGCGACCTCCTCGATATCGCTGAGGAGGGTGTAGAAGAAGGTCGCCAGATCGTATTCCTGCTTGGCTGCCGTGAGCGCGCCGACGATCTGATCGATATTGAGGTCGGTGAAAAAGTCTGGTGCAGCTTGCCGGCTGCTGCGGCCTGGTGGCAGGGCGTTCTCAAAGAGGATGCTCTCGAATTTCACCGGCGACATTCCTCACATTGGGGCGAATTGGCGTCGGCTGCGGGAATCTCTGTATCGTCGGTGAGTGAATAGCGATCCCGTAGCGTGCGTTGGGACATCCAGGTCGCGACAACCGATCCCGTCGCGCAGCCGGGCTGGCGGATCACGGTGACGATCCTCCGGTGCGGCTGGCCTGGTGTCGAGCCGCGTCGTCCACCCCGGGCGGCTCAAGCGTGGCAAAGGTCATCCAGATTTCCAGGAGCTGGTGATGCATCGCGACGGCGGAGTCGAGCCGATGGCCGAGCCATTCTCCGCACACGGCCGCGGCTTCGGCGGTTGTACGGCATTGCGCCAGGCGCAGGCCGAACTCAGCCTCGTGCCGCTGAACGAGTGCGGCCTGGGAGAACCATGCTGCGCATGCGCTGCGCACCTGCTCGGCGAGCGCATGTTGCGATTCTGATTCGAGCTTACCGCGAGACAGCGCGTCCTGCCCTGTCCTTGGTGCCCACAGGGCACCGCGGGATTCCTGGCTCATCTGCCATCCTCCACTTTGCGGCGCGTGCGGATCACTCGCTAGGCGGGAAGGCCGCAAGTCGGAGAGGAGCGGGTGGCGGCTTGCGGCACATGACATCGCCCCCGCTTTGCCTCGCTCCGAGGCCGACGAGACCCGCCAGGGACTAAACTCTCACAAAAGAGGAGCACTTGGGCCACCGGGCACACTCCTACTGCGTCAAGCTACAGTAGGAGTCATCAGCCCCTTGGGCGGTTAAGCGGGGGGGACTCCATCCCCCTGTTACCAACTTCACGATATCCATGCGCAGGAAGCAAGGCAAGGGCTAGAAGCGAAAGTACTGCATCTCTGATCTTCCTCCTTCTCATATATGCGGCGTGGCCTGACGTGCCGCATCAGTGCGACAGGAGCACAGGGACCGTCAGCGTGTTGACCAGTTCCGCGCTCATACCCCCGAACAGGTGCTCAAGCCGGGTAGAGCGGCCGTAGGCCGCCGCGACGATAAGGTCCGCATCCACTTCACTGAGGCAGGAAGACAGGGCGTCGCTGGCCACGATGTCACCCGTGGCTGGCCAGGTGAACGGTTCCGCCGTAATCCCGTGCGCCGAAAGATGTGCGATCAGCAGATCCATCTCCTCGCGCATCACCCTCTGGCGTGGATCGTAGGCGAACAGCGTGACGTTCTTGGCCTTTGCCAGCAACGGCAAGGCATCGTGCAGCGCGCGGGTGGCCTCTCGGCTGGCATTCCAGGCGACGACTACGCGCCGGCCCAATTCTTCGGCTTTCCAGAGGTCGGGAATCAACAGCACCGGCACGCCTGCGGACAGCAGAACCTCCTCCGGCACCGCAGGCAGCACCAAGCGGGCGGCCGCTTCGCCGGCAGTCGGCGCGATCACCAGATCGGCATAATGAGCATAGAAATCCTTCCATGCCGCCTGATCGGACCGTGTGGCCGTGCGGAATATCCCGCGCAGCCCGGCAGCCTGCACACGGCGCTCGAACAGATCCTGCAACCCGACGGCTCGCTCGCGCCGGTCACTGCTAACAGGCTGCTGAAATTCGGCACTGGCGGCGCGCGCTGAATTGCGATTCCCTACGACCCTGTCAGTGGGTTGGCGGGGTGGGAATGCGCGGGAGCGACGCGGTCAGCGGCAAGCTGTTCAGCTACGTGAGCCTTGAGAAGCGCGTGCCCCCGGATCACCCGCTGCGGGTGATCCGGGAGATCGTGAACGCGACGCTGGTGGCGATGTCGGCGGAGTTCGACGCGCTCTACTCGCCGTTCGGCCGGGAATCGATCCCGCCGGAGCGGCTGCTGCGGGCGCTGCTGTTGCAGGCATTCTATACGATCCGCTCGGAGCGGCAGTTGGTTGAGCGCATCGACTTCGACCTGCTGTTCCGCTGGTTCGTGGGCCTCGGCATGGACGATCCGGTGTGGGACGCGACCACCTTCACCAAGAACCGCGACCGGCTGCTGGCGGGCGAGATCGCGACCAAGTTCCTTGCCGCCGTGCTGGCGCAGCCGCCGGTCAAGGCGCTGTTGTCGGACGAGCATTTCTCGGTGGACGGCACGTTGCTGGAAGCATGGGTCAGCACCAAGAGTTTTCGCCCGAAGGATGGCTCTGGCCCGCCCCCCGATCCGGGCCGCAACGGTGAGCAGGATTTTCACGGCCAGAAGCGGAGCAACGAGACGCACGCCTCCACCACCGACCCCGATGCCCGGCTCTACCGCAAGGGGCAGGGCAAGGAAGCCAAGCTCTGTTTCATGGGGCATGCGCTGATGGAAAACCGCAACGGCCTGATCGTCGGCGCCACCGCTACCCGCGCCTCGGGCCATGCCGAACGGCTGGCCGCGCAGCACCTGATCGAACCGCATGCCGACCGGGCCCAGCGTATCACCGTGGGCGGCGACAAGGGCTTCGACACGCAGGACTTCGTCGCCGAGATGCGCGAGATCAACGTCACCCCGCACGTGGCGCAGAACGACAACGGACGGCGCTCGGCCATCGACGGCCGCACCACGCGCCATCCCGGCTACGCCGTCAGCCTGCGCATCCGCAAGCGCATCGAGGAAGCGTTCGGCTGGGCCAAGACCGTGGCGGGGTTGCGCAAGGCACGGCATCGCGGGCTGCCGAAGATCGACTGGCAGTTCGTCTTCGCGATGGCCGCCTACAACCTGATCCGCCTGCCCAAGTTGCTCGGAGCAGCGACATGATACCCGGAGTCTATCCACATCCCGGCGTCCGACACCGAAATCACCCATCCGACCGCATCAGAGGCGCACCCCCACGTAAATGTCGCCGAAAGGCGAACAATCCGCCGGAATCCATACCTCTTTTCAGCGCCCTGTTAGCGAAGGAGTAGCAAACGGAGGCCGGCCGATGCCCCGAGGCAGCGCACCCGGAGAACGCCGCGGCGGCCGGCAGAAGGGCACGCCGAACAAGGCCACCATCGAGCGCCGGATGCGGGCACAGGCCGGGCTTGAGGCGGCGAAGCAGACCGGCGCGCTGCCGCTCGACATCATGCTCGCCGTCGCGGCCGGCGGGCCGGAGGCAGACAAGATCACTGACCGGCAGTTGCAGGCAGCCATCGCCGCCGCCCCCTACGTCCACCCGAAGCTGGCTGCCGTCGCGGTCAAGGACGTGACGCCCGATCCCGAGCGGGACGAAAAGGTTCGCCGCGCGCGCGAGGAGTTTATCCGGCTGTTGAACGAGATGGCGCGGCCGGAGCCGCTGGTGATCGAACACGTGGCGGATCGCTCAACGCCAAACTGCGACTGGTAGCCGGCTGGTATCCCGACTTCGACAGAACGATTGCCACTACTGGCTAAGTCTTTGATCTAATGGTCGGAGCGGCGGGATTTGAACCCACGACCCCCAGTCCCCCAGACTGATGCGCTACCAGGCTGCGCTACGCTCCGAACCGACGCGCCTTTAGCAGCGATGGGCCTGCCCCGCAATCACGGCAGCA
>JAJZNE010000006.1 GCA_021847995.1 Pseudomonadota bacterium
CAGCGACCTGATCCTGCCCGGTGGCGGCACCAACCCGATCTTCCTCGGCGCCGGCGCGGCAACGGTCGCCCTGGGCACCGGGCGCATCCTGCTGCACGGCGGCGCCGGCATGCTGGAAGCGTTCGGCGGCAGCGCCGGCGGCAACGTGCTGACCGCGGGCAGCGGCGCGGCAACGCTGGTCGGCGGCGGCAGCGGCGATCTGCTCACCGGCGGCGGCGCCGGCGATCTGCTGATCGCGGCCGCCTCCGGCAACGACACTCTGATCGGCGGCAGCCTGCAGGAAAGCCTGGTCGGCGCCGGTGGCACTGCCGCCAACGTCTTCCTGCCCGGCGCGGCCGACGCGGTGATCGCGCCGGAGGCGGCGCCGGCGGTGATCGAGCCGGGCAGCGGCCAGACCACGGTCTCGGCCGGAAGCGGCGCGGAGCTGCTGGATTTCGTCGCCGGCGCGGCCGGCGGCAGGGTGTTCGTGACCGGCTTCGATCCCGCGCGCGACATGGTGCAGCTGGACGGCTACGGCAGCGCCGCCGGCGCCGCGGCCGTGGCGGCGCAGCGGGAGATCGGCGGCAGCGCCTGGCTCACGCTGCCGGACGGAACCACGGTCGCCTTCGTCGGCCTCGCGCATCTCGGCGCTGCCAATGTCGTCACGGCCTGAACCTGCCGCCTGGGAGAAGGCCGGCCCGGCCCGGACGATGCCGGCGGGCCGGCCCCCTCCTTACCGCAGACGCACGGTCACCTTGACCCGAACGGTCACGATGACCATGATCCAGGGCAGGAGGTGGCGATGGTTGCTCATCGCTTCCTCCGCTGGAACGACCAACGTGCCGTGGTCGCATCGGCGCCGGTCAGGGGCGACCTGGCCGGCGCTTTGCTTTTGCCGCATCCGCACCCGATCCGCCATGCGCCCGGCCGATCAGCCGGCCACCGGCTCCAGATCGACGCCCGCCGTCACGTCATGCGCGCCGCCGCCCAGGATGACGCCGCGGACCGGGCTGACATCGGCAAAATCGCGGCCCCAGCCGAGCACCACATGCTCCTCCTGCACCACGAGGTCGTTGGTGGGATCGAGATCGACCCAGCCCTGCCCCGGCCCGAGCCATGCCCCCACCCAGGCATGCGATTGGTCGGCCCCCCGCCGCGCCGCCTGGCCCGGTGGCGGACGCGTGCACAGATAGCCGGAGACGTAGCGCGCGGGCAGGCCGAGCGCACGCAGGCCGGCGATCATCACGTGTGCAAAATCCTGGCAGACGCCGGCGCGCTGGGCCATCACCCGCGCGACCGGCGTCGCCACCGTGGTCGCCCCCGGCCGGAACGCGAACCCGCGCCGGATCCGCCCCATCAGGTCCAGCAGGCCGGCCAGCACCGGGCGTCCGGGCGGGAAACTCGCCGCCGCAAAGGCCGCGGCGGCGGGATCGGCCGGCAGCAGCGGGCTCGGAAAAAGAAACTCCGCCGCCTCGGCCCCCGGCGCCGCCGCGGCGACCCGTTCCCAGGCCAGCGTGGCCGAAACCTCGGGCGGCGGCGGGAAAGCGACGGCGACCTCCGCCTCCAGCACCAGTTCGAACCGCCGATGCGTCGCATCGAGGAACAGCCAGCCGACCGTGTTGCCGAAATGGTCCTGCCGCGTCACCGCCCGTGCCGGCGCCGGATCGGCGGTGATCCGGGCCGCCAGCACCGCCTGCTGCGCCAGCGCCCGCGGCGTCAGGTGGAGCAGATGGGCGGCCAGATCGACCGGCTCGGCATAGCGATAGAGCGTGGTGTGGCGCAGCCGGTATCTCACGTCGCCGCCCCGCCCCACCCGAGCGCCTGCACCGCCGGCAGGAGAGCGAAATAGCGGCGGGAGATGCCGTCCGACAGTGCGGCGAGCCGCGCCCCCATCGCCAGCAGCCGTGCCGGTGCCGCCGCCGCCGCCGCGGCCTGGTCGGAGGCGCCCAGCACCCCGGCCACCAGCGCCTCCGCCTCCGCCAGCAGGCCGGCGGCGACCAGCGCCAGCCGTTCCCCCGGCACCGCGCCGCCACCCTCGGCAAGTTCGTCGAGGGCGCTGTGCATAGCGGCGAGCTGAAAGCCGAGACCGCGCGGATTGCCCTGGTCGGCCAGCACCAGATCGAGCACCGGCGCCGGCTGCACCACGCCGAAATAGCGGCTGCGGTAGGTGATGGCGGAATCGCAAAGCTCCAGCACCAGCCGCAATCCGCTCTCGATCCGCGCAGGTGCCTGGTCGAGCGCCGCGGCCACCTCGGCCGCCACCGCCTGTGCCCGCTCGATGCGCCGGCCGAGATCGAGGAACATGAAGGCGCCGCCGCGCACCATGTTCTCGGCCGCCATGCCGGCGACGGCGGCGGCGTAGCGCTGCACCGTGACCAGCGCCTCCGCCAGCGCCTCCAGGCCGCCGCGCGCCGCCGCCGTCTCGGCGCGGGCGGCGCGCAGGGCGGCGGTGAAGGTCGCATACATGTCGCCGGTCAGCCGGTCACGCACGCTCTCGGTCAGCCGCGCCACCTCGTCGAACAGATGCGTGATCGCCCCCGGGTCGCGCCCCTCCCGCACCGTGGCGAGCAGCGCGCGTGCCAGCATTGCCGGACTGGCGGCGGCGCCCCCGGCTTCCCCCGTCAGCAGCGTCGCATGGTGCAGGCAGCGCAGCAGGCAGTCGAGTTCGGCCGCCTCGTGCGCCAGCAGCCCGGCGCCGCGCACCGCCCGCGCCGTCGCTGCCCGCACCAGCCGCGCGCCGCGGTCCAGCCGTTCGACGCTGCGGCCGAGCCAGTACAGGTTCTCCGCCACCCGGCTCGGCAGTTCGCCGGGGCTGCGCCGCAGCCGGAGCGGCGGGGCCGGGCGCGGCGCCGGGCCGATGCTGTCGCTGCCGTCTTCCGCCATCACCCACACGTCCTTGCAAACCCCGCCGGCCGGCATAGGCGGCCAAGCGGCCGCCCCGCCCCCGGCGGCGCGCGCGAGACCGCCGGGCAGCGCGCGCCAGCCGCTCCCGTCATGCACCAGGAACAGCCGCAGCACCACCGGACGCGGCGCCAGCCCGCCGGAACCGAGGAACGGCGCGAGCGACGGCGCGGCGTCGCCATCCGCCACCTGTTCCAGCATCAGCGCCTCGCCGAGCAGCCGTGGCGCGAGCGCCGGCAGGTGGGCGGCAAAGCCGGCGGCCTCGACCAGGCCGCCGCCGGGGTGGTTCACCACACACACCGCCCCGTCGCGCACCGCATCCAGCAGCCCCGGCACACCCGCGCGCGTCGGCCCGTCGAGTTCCAGCGGATCGAGCAGCCGCCCGTCGAGGAAGCGCAGCAGCACATCGACCGGCCGCAGTCCGTGCAGCGTCTTGAGCAGCAGCGCGCCCCGGCGCACCGTCAGGTCCCCTGCCTCCACCAGCGCACAGCCGAGATCGCGCGACAGCAGCATGTGTTCGAACCAGCGCGGATGCGCGACCCCCGGCGTCAGCAGCGCGACCGCCGGGTTGCCGCTGGCGGAAGGCGCCAGCCGTTGCAGGCTGTCCTGCCACAGTTCGAAGAACGGATGCAGCGGGCGCAGCGGGAACGCGCGGAAGGCTTCCGGGACGACGCGGGCGAGCAGCCGCCGGTTCTCCCGCGCGCGGCCAAGGCCCGACGGCGCGGCGGTGCGGTCCGCCAGCACCCGCCAGCCGCCGTCCGCCCCGCGTACCAGATCGGCGGCGTAAAGATGCAGCCGCACCGGCGGCGCCAGGTCGCGGCAGGGGCGCAGGAAATGCGGGTCGGCAAACACCAGTGCCGGCGGCAACCCGCCTGTCGCGAGCAGCCGCTGGGCACCGTAGATATCAGCCAGCACCGCCTCGATGAGCCGCGCACGCTGGGCGAGACCGGCTTCCAGCGCGGCAAATTCCGCCGCCGGCAGCGGCAGCGGCAGCGGGTCGAGCCGCCACGCCGGCGCAGTGGCGTCGCTGCCCGGCAGCACGGAGGCGATGCCGTCCTCCGCCGCCGCGCGATCGAGCCGCGCGGCGCGCGCCGGCAGTTCCTCACCGATTGCGGCATAGGCACCAAGTACGCCGCGCCAGTGCGGACGCACGCGGCCGCCGCCATCGACCATCTCGTCCGGTGCGGCGGCGTCGCTCAGAGCAGGGCGCGGGCGGCGAGGTTGCGCATCAGCGCCCCGGCGCCGAAGGTCCAGCGTTCACAGGCATCGGTCGGACGGATGCGGTTGACCAGCCGGCCGAGGCGCGGGGCGGCAATGGTGACGATGTCGTCCGGCTTGTGCGTGAACCCCTTGCCGGGCGCATCGCGATCCTCCACCGGCGCGAACATGGTGCCGAGGAACAGCATCGCCCCGTCCGGATAGGCATGGTGGGCGTTGAGCAACTGCCCGGCGAGGTCAACCGGGTCACGGGCGATGCGCGCCATCGACGACGATCCCTCCAGCCGGAATCCGTCCGTCCCCTCGACGGTCAGCGCCACCACGGTGCGGCGGATGTCGTCGATCCCGAAGGCGCTATCGAACAGCCGCAGGAACGGCCCGATCGCCGTCGATCCCTGGTTGTCCTTGGCCTTCGACAGCAGCAGCGCCGACCGCCCTTCCACGTCGCGCAGATTCACGTCGTTGCCGAGCGTGGCGCCGACGATGCGCCCGGAGGAGGCGATCGCGAGCACCACCTCCGGCTCCGGATTGTTCCAGGTGGAAATGGGATGCACGCCGGCATCCATACCGGTGCCGACGGCGCTCATCGGCTGGGCCTTGGTGAAGATTTCCGCATCCGGGCCGATGCCGACCTCCAGATACTGGCTCCACGCGCCCTGCTCGATCAGCACCGCTTTGAGCTGCATCGCCTGCGGCGAGCCGGGGCGGAGGCTGGCGAGATCGCTGCCGACGAGGCGATTGACCTGGTCGCGGATGGCGACAGCAGCCTGCATGTCGCCGCGCGCCCGTTCCTCGATCACGCGCTCCAGCATGGAGATGGGGAAGGTGACGCCGCAGGCCTTCAGCGCCTGCAGGTCGCACGGCGCGAGCAGCCACGGCCGCGCCGGGTCACGCCGGTCGGGGGGCGTATTGGCGAGAATGGCATCGAGCGGCCCGAGCGCCTCGCCGCCGGCCTCGCGCAGCGCGGCGGCGGGATCATCGGCCTCGGCCAGGTCGCGCAGGGTCGGGAAGCGGGCGGAGATGTCGAACGCCATGCCGTCCCGGATGGCGATGACCGAAGGTCCGCCAAGCTGCGGACGCCACACCCGGCCGGCCAGCGCGGCGCCGGTGTGGTCGTCGGGGAGGGCGGGAAAAAGGGCGTCGGTCACGGTGGGCATGCGGCAGCGACTCCCCCTGGCAGCGGCGGCGGGAGGGTAGGGCCGGGCGGGTCGCCCGGGCAAGTCCGCAGCCTCGGCGCCGCGCGCGCATGGCAGCCGACGATCCCGCGTCCGCCACCGCCTATCCCCGTCGCAGCCACGTCATCGAGGCAAACGCGCCGAGCCACGATCCGGCGGCGGCGACCAGCACATAGGCCGCGTTCTGCGTGTAGCTGATGACCGCGAAAGCCGACAGCAGATACCACAGCGCGCTCCAGTTCGCCGCGCGCAGCCGGCTGCGCGCGGCGACCGCGGCGCTGAACAGCACATAGACCGCATCCGTCGCCGCGGTGCACACCAGCACACCCGACGCCACCAGCGGATCGATGCCCGCAATCGCCATTGCCGCCTCCGCCCGCCCTTCAACACCCGCGGCGCTTCGTGTCCGAACACGCCGCACCGAAGGGAGGGCAGCAGCATGGCCGCTGAGCCGCCGCGCGTCACGCATGTGCTGGAAACCTCGCTCTATGTCGCCGATCTCGACCGTGCGCAGGCTTTCTACCAGGGGCTGTTCGGTTTCCCAGCATTCTTCCGCGATCGCCACATGGCAGCACTCGGCGTGCCGGGGGCGCAGGTGCTGCTGCTGTTCCGTCGCGGTGCGGCGGCCGGCGGCAGCGCCACGCCGGGCGGCACCATCCCGCCGCATGACGGCAGCGGGCGGCTGCATCTCTGCTTCGCCATCCCGGACCGCGATCTCGATCGCTGGCAGCAGCGTCTCGCCGATCGCGGCATTGCGATCGAAAGCCGGATCGACTGGCCGCGCGGCAGCGTCAGCCTCTATTTCCGCGATCCCGACCGGCATCTGCTGGAACTCGCAACACCGCTTCTGTGGCCCAACTATCCGCCCGCCGGCGACGCTACGGCGCCGGACGCGGACCCGGACGCTCGCTGAGCAGGCGATCGACGTAGCGCACCACATCGTCGATGCGGAACGGCTTGCGCAGGAAACCGTCATAGCCGTCCACCCGGTCGGCGATCGACAGCTCCGGCAGGGCGCACATCAGCACGAACGGTATCTCGCGCCAGTCGCTGCGCTCGCGCATCGCATGCAGCAGGGCGGCGCCGTCCATCACCGGCATCATCAGGTCGCTGATCACGAGATCGGGCCGCGCCTCGGTCATCCGTTCCAGCGCCTGACGGCCGTTGGTGGCGGTGAGTACGCGATGCCCCTCGTCGGTCAGCAATGCCTCCAGCAGCTCACCGATTCCGAATTCGTCATCGACCACGAGGATCGTCGCCATGGCATCAACGCCCGTGACGATCAGGTCCCCGGCGCGGGTCCAGGCTGTCAGCGGCATCGCCGTCCCCGTCTGCCACCGAATGCGGAAAACCGGTCAGCAGCCCCTCCATGCCGCGGAACGAACTGCCGATCACGATCTGCCCCGATTCGATGTCGAAGCTGCGCAACCTCGGATCGAACCAGCCGTCGCGCACCTTGAGGACGGAGATCAGCCGTTGCAGCCGGGCGTCAACCTCCACATAGCGCAGCAGCAGCAGATTTTCCGCGATCGGGGTCAGCGTCGAGGCCGGGGCGCGCACGACACTGCCGACCAGTTCCGGCACCTCCATCGTGAACAGCGCCGTCACGTCGAGCGCGCGCAGGGCGCTGCACAGGGCGCGGATGAAGGACGGCAGCCGGTCGCGGTGCGGCGTCAGGCTGCGCAGTGCCGTCAGCCCGTCCACGAACAGGCGCCGCACGCCGCGGCGGCGGACATCCTCGATCAGGTCGCGCGCGATCCGGTCCATATGGTCCTCGGCGGCCGGCTCCCACATCAGGTCGAGCCAACCTTCGCGCAGGCCCTGCACCAGGCCGGGCAGCATCTCCCACGCGCGGGCGCGGAGCTGGTCGGGCGATTCATAGAAGCCGAGCATCAGCCCCGGCTGTTCAGGCGATGCGGCGGCGAGGAAGTGCAGGCCGAGCGACGTCTTGCCCGAGCCGGTCGGTCCGAGCATCAGCGTTGTCGAAGCCCGCGCCACGCCGCCACCGAGCATATCGTCCAGTCCCGCCACCCCGACAGAGACGCGCACCGCGCTCGGCGGTTTGACCGCCACCGGCCGGGCATAGAGCGCCTCGATGCGCGGATAGACCGAAATGCCGTCATCGTCGATATGCATCGAATGCTGGCCGCGCAAATAACCGCTGCCGCGGAATTTGCGGACCATGATCTCGCGCTCCGTCCGCCATTCGTATTGATGGTCGGCCAGCTCGATCATGCCATCGACCATCGTATGCTCGGGGGAGACGGAGGCATCCATCGCGCTGGTGAGGAGGAACATCGTACAGCCGCTGGCGCCGGCCTGTATTTGAAGCTCGTGGACGAATTTTTTCAGTTCGAGCTCGGAGGGTGCCAGGTGCTCCGCCGCGACCAGCCCGTCGATCACCAGAACGGTGGGATGGCGGGCGGCGATTTCGCGCCGGAGCATGGTCAACAATCCGTGAAGCCCCTCCTGCTCAAGAACCCCGAAAGCGCTGACGTAGTTCATCTCCCGTGAGATGCAGCCGGGCCTGAAGAAGCGCATGCGGTGGATGTTGAGCAGCATGCGGTCGTAGGTTTCGGACAGCAACGTGACGTAGAGCGCCTGCTCTCCGCCGGCGACCTGGGTGTAGCAAATTTGGTTGCCGAAGATCGTCTTGCCCGCCCCCGGCAGGCCCTGGATGATGTAGATGCCATTGCGGACAAAGCCGCCGCCGAGGATCAGGTCCAGGCCGGCGATGCCGCTCGGCATGCGCGGCAATTCGTCCGTCGTCGTGTGTTCGGTCACCAGTCAGTCCCCCGCTTGTCCTCAGCCATCTTCGTCCCGCAGGGGCTGGTGCGCCGGCAGGTCGAGCGTGAAGGTCGCGCCTTCCCCGGCGGCGCCGTCCACCGTGACCGTGGCGCCCATCGCATTGGCCAGTTGGCCCACCAGCCACAATCCGATGCCGAATCCGCCGGGACTGCCGCGCCGCGTGACGCGCTCGAAACGTGCAAAGATGCGCGTCCGGTCGGCGGGCGCGATCCCGGGCCCGCGGTCGCGCACGGT
Source organism: Pseudomonadota bacterium (assembly GCA_021847995.1). Taxonomy (GTDB): domain Bacteria; phylum Pseudomonadota; class Alphaproteobacteria; order Acetobacterales; family Acetobacteraceae; genus JAFKFJ01. The sequence continues at coordinate 8,316 of JAJZNE010000006.1, forward strand.
AAGGCGGACGCCGCTTCGCGCCCGCCGCAGCGCCACCGTGACCGGCTGGCCGGCGCCGTATTTCAGCGCGTTGCTGAGCAGGTTCTCCAGGATCTGCTGCACCGCGCCCCGGTCGCACATCTCTGTGATGCCGTCCTCCACCTCCGTCGTCACCGCGCATCCGGCATGATGCGCCATCTCGGCATAGGATGCCACGACGCTCCGCACCAGTGCGCTCAGATCGGCCGGTTCCGGATCGAGACGGAATTGCCCCTCATTGAAGCGCGAGGCGTCAAGCAACTGTGTTGCGCGCCGGATGAAGGCGGCAACCGCGAGATCGAGCGTCGCCAGGCTCTGCTGCAGCCGTTCCATATCGCCGGCCGCCAACATGCGGCGGGCGCGATCGACCGAGAGCACAATCGGCACCATCGGGTTGCGCATCTCATGGCCGATCACGGCGATGAACTGGTCGCGCGCCGCCACCTCCTGCTCCAGTTCAGCGATCCGCCGCGCCGCCTCGATGAGCGGGTCGGCCGCTTCCCCCGCATCCCCGGGACCGCGGCCGGTCCCGCCGCCGTGGCCCATGCCCGCCGCGCACCACTGCCGCATGGCGTCCCGCGGAGTTGCTCACCCCGCCCCTTCTGCACACATCCCGCACCGCGGCACTGTGCGTGCGGGCGGATGCCGGCGCCACTAACACATCGTGGAACAGGAGTGGCGCGACTCACACCGACGTGAGTATTCTGTCCTGGCGTACCGTTCCGACTACGGTAAAGATATAACCATGCACCTCCCGCGTCGTGCCGTTCTGGCCAGCCTGCTTGCCGCCTCCACCTTCTCGCCGTCGCGCCGGGTTCCGGCGCAGCCCGCGGCGGACGCGACAGCGCCGATCGATCCCGACCCGGTGCTGCCGCCGCTGCCCGCGGCGCCAGCGGTTGCCGCCGCGCCGCCGGCGCCACCGCCGGCCGCCTCGGCGATTCCCGCATGGCGCCGCTTCGCCGTTTCCGTCGCCGCCGGCGATCCGCGGCCCAAGATCGCGCTGGTGATCGACGACATGGGGGTGATGCGGGCGCGCACCACGCAGGCGCTCGACCTGCCGGGGCCGCTCACGCTCGCCTGGTTCCCGTTCGCCCCCGACCTGCCGGAGCAGATGCAGGCCGCCGCCGCGCGCGGGCACGAGGCGCTGCTGCACATGCCGATGCAGTCCTTCTCCAACAGCACGTTGCAGACCGGGCCCGATCCGCTGCGCATCGACCTGCCGGCGGAGGTCAACCTGGCGCGGCTGCGTGCCGCCATGGCCGCGGTGCCGGGCGTGGTCGGGCTCAACAATCACATGGGCAGCGTCGCCACCCGCGATCCGGCGCTGATGGAACTCGTGGCCCTCCAGGTGCGCGCGCACGGGATGCTGTTCCTCGACAGCGTCGTGGTGCCGCACAGTCTCGGCCTCCGGCAGGCGGAAGCGGCCGGCGTGCCGGCTGCCGGGCGGGACGTTTTTATCGACAACACCGCCAACCCCGGCGCCATCCGCACCCAGTTGCAGGAAATCGAGGCGACCGCGCGGCATCTCGGCTATGCCATCGCGATCGGCCATCCGCGTCCGCACACGCTGGCCGCCCTCGCCGAGTGGCTGCCGACGCTGCCGGGCAAGGGCTTCGTGCTCTGGCCGATCGCGGCGACGGTGGCGCTGCGCAACGGGATCGAGCCGGCGGCGGCGGTCTAGTATGCGGGTGCTGCTGACCGGCTTCGCCCCGTTCGAGGGCAGCGCCCGCAACCCGTCGCAAGACGTGGTGCGCATGCTGGCCGACGACCCGCCGCCCGGCCTGCTGCCCGCGACCGCGGTGCTGCCGGTCAGCTATGCCGGGGCACTGCCGGCATTGCGGGCGGCGATTGCGCGCGCGGCGCCGGACGTGCTGCTGGCGATCGGGCTGGCCGGCGGCCGTCCCCATATCTCCGTCGAGCGGATCGCGATCAATATCGACGACGCGCGGATCCCCGACAACGACGGCGCGCGGCGGGTCGATTCCCCGGTGATCCCGGGCGGCCCCGCCGCCTATTTTGCCACCGTTCCCATCAAGGCGATCACCGCCGCCATCCGCGCCGCCGGCATCCCGGTGCTGGTATCGCAGAGCGCGGGGACGTTCCTGTGCAATCACGTCTTCTACCACGCCTGCCACATTGCCGCAGCCTCGCGGCCGGGAATGCGGGTGGGCTTCCTGCATCTGCCGTTCCTGCCCGAGCAGGTGTGCGACCGGCCGGAGGCGCCGAGCATGGCGCTCGCCACCCAGCTTGCCGGCGTGCGCGCCGCCCTGGCCGCGCTGGGCCGGACCGGGGCCGATCTGCGCGTGGCGGAGGGGGCGGCGAGCTGAGGCGCGGAGCGGCGGCATCGTGCTTGCTTCGGCGGCGGTGGCGCGATAGGGCTTGGCGATGTTCCTGGGGGCCGGCAAGTGAACGTGCTTGCGCCGCCGCGCGCGCGCCTCATCATCGAGGTGGTGCATGATCTGGTCTGCCCGTGGTGCTTCCTCGGGCTGCGGCGGCTGACGCGCGCGCTGCGGCGGCGTCCCGATCTGGCGACCGAGATGATCTGGCGCCCGTTCCTGCTCAACCCCGACATGCCGCGCGTCGGCATGCCGCGCGCCGATTACGTGGTGCGCAAGTTCGGCGGCGAGGAGCGGGCGCGCCGCCTCTATGCCTCGATTGCCGAGATCGGCCGGGCGGAGGGCGTGCTGTTCCGGTTCGACCGGATCCGCCGCACCCCCTCCTCGGTCGATGCGCACCGGCTGGTGCGCTGGGCCGTCGGCTACGGCCGCGGTGCCGAGGTGGTGGAGGCGCTGTTCGGCGCCCATTTCACCGACGGGCGCGATATCGGCGATGTCCAGGTGCTGGCGGCGGTGGCGCAGGCCTGCGGCCTGGACGGCCCTGCGGCGCGGCACTTCCTGCACGGCGACGCCGAGATCGATGCCGTGCACGCCGAGAATCTGCGGGCCCATCGCCTCGGCATCAACGGCGTGCCGTGCTTCGTCATCGGCGGACGCCACGCGATCGCGGGCGCGCAGGAACCGGAAGTGATCGAGCGGCTGCTCGACGTGGCGCTGGTCGAGGCGGGGGACGCCTGAGCGATCCGCGCACGGCCATCCTCAACGGCTTCGGGCGCAGCCTCGGCGATTCGGTGATCGGCGTGCAGGCGCTGGCGGCGGCCCTGGCGCTGGGGGCGCTGGCGGCGCCGCCGGTGCTGTTCCGCCTGCCCGGCCTGCCGGCGCCGGTGCAGCAGGTCTATGCCGCCGCCGCCGATCTGTGCGAGGTGCGCCCGCTGCCCTGGGCCGATGCGACGCCGGCCCGCCCGTTCGCCGGTGCCGCCGGGTTCGCGCGGGTGATCGACCTGCGCGACTTCGCTTTCGATCCGGCGTTCCGCGGCGTCGCCATGATCGATTTCTTCCTCGGCCGCCTCGGCCTCGATCCTGCGCGGGTGCCGCCGGCACTGCGGCGCAATGCCTGGCTCGCCCCGCGGCTGCGGCCGCGGAACGCGTTGCGCGGCCATATCCTCGTCTGCCCGCGGAGTTCGATGCGGCTGCGCGACATGCCGGCCGGCCTGCACGCCGAGCTGGTGCGCTGGCTGGCCGCGGCGAGCGGGCGGAAGGTACTGACGCAGGGCGCCCCGGTCGCGGGTGCCGCTGAAGCGCCGCCGGCCGCCGGCCTCGGCGCATTGTGCGGGCTGGTGGCCGGGGCGGCGCTGGTGATCACGACCGACACGGCGATGGTGCATCTGGCGGATGCCTTCGCCGTGCCGACGCTGGCGCTGTTCACCACGCACCGGCCGGAATGGCGCATGCGCGACTATCCGCGGTGCCGCGCGCTCCATTTTCCCGTGCCCGGCCTGCCGGAGGCTCTGGAATTCGCCCGCACGCCGCAGGACGAGGCGGCGGCAGCCTCCGCCTGGCCCGACGTCGCCGCCCTGCGCCCGGTGCTGCGGGACATGCTCAGCGGCCTGACCCCTACCCCGCCCGAGGGTCGATGACGCGGCGGAACGCGGCGATCGCGTCGGGAAGGGTGGCGGCCAGGAATTCGGCGGCGCGCAGCGCCGTGTCGGCTCACGCCACATCGAACGAGCCGTCGCTGCGCATGGCCACGTGCCGGAAGCGTCCGCGCATCGGTCACCCGAGCGACCTGACTTCCGGCAGGACATGTTTGAGGAATCGTTCATCACATGTCGGCAGCGGCAGGATGTCGGCGATGAGGCCGAGCGCCGCGCAGCGCTCCTCGGCGAAGGTCCAGGCGGCCGTCATCCGCTCGGGGTCGGGAAAATCGAGCAGTGGGTCCACGTCGCTGTCATACCGCAGCGCGCCGCGGGCGGCGGAGCCGTAGAGCAGATAGCGACCGCCGAAGCCACAAGCGGCGGCGGCGAGCTCGCGGCAGAGCGTCCGCGCCGCGTCCGTGCGCCGCGCGGCCTCGGCCCGCTTGTGTTCCGCGAGGGCGCTCACCCCTCCGGCGTCGGCGCCGCCGCGGGCAGCAGGTTGGCCGATTTCAGGTCCGCCCACAGCGCCGGCGGAATCGGCTGCGTCATCGCGGCGGCGTTCTGCCGCACCTCCTCGGGCGTGCGCGGGCCCGGGATGACGGCGGCGACCGCAGGATGGGCGGCGCAGAACTGCAATGCCGCCGCCTTCAGATCGACGCCGTGGCGCGCGCACACCGCCCCCACCGCCCGCGCCCGCGCCAGCATTTCCGGCGCCGCCGCCTCGTAGTTGAAGGTGGTGCCGCCGGCGAGCAGGCCGGAATTGTACGGCCCGCCGATCACCACATGCACGCCCCGCGCCTCGCAGGCCGGCAGCAATTCGGCGAGCGCGCCGTGATCGAGCAGCGTGTAGCGCCCGGCGACCAGGAACAGGTCGGGGTCGGCGCGCTTCAGCGTCGCGAGGCAGGGTTCGACCATGTTGACGCCGAGACCCCAGGCGCGGATCACACCCTGTTCGCGCAACTCGGTGAGCGCGCGGGCGGCGCCCGCCATGGCGATGTCAAACTGCGCGGGCCAGGCGTCACCCAGCCAGTCGGGCGCGCAATCGTGGATATAGACGATGTCGATGCGCGGCAGGCCGAGGCGTTGCAGACTGTCCTCGATCGAGCGGAGGGTGCCGTCGCGGGTATAGTCGAGCTTGCGGCGGAACGACAGGGCGCCCGCGAAATTGTCGTCGAGTTCGGGGACGCTCGGCACCGGCTCGAGCAGCCGGCCGACCTTGGTGGAGAGCGTGTATTCGTCGCGCGGATACTGGCGCAGCATCGCGCCCATGCGGTGTTCCGACAGGCCGGCGCCGTAATGCGGGGCGGTGTCGAAATGGCGGATGTCGGAGTCCCAGGCGGCGGCGATGGTGGCGGCGGCGACCTCCTCCGGAATGCGGGTGAACAGGTTGCCGAGCGGCGCGCCACCCATGCCGAGCGGGCCGTGGGGAACGAAGCGGGGCGTGATGCTCATGGATGCGGAACTCACTTGCTGTCGGGCGGCAGGACGCCCTTGGTGAGCAGGATATCGCCATAGAACCGCCGCTCGCCGGTACGCACGATCGCGTAGGCGCGCTCGGCGGCGGCGTAGAAGGCATGGCGTTCGATGGTGGCGGCCGGCTTGTGGCCGTGTGCGGCGAGCACGCGGTTGATGTCCTCGAACACCGGCGGCACCGCGGCGGGTTCGCCGACCACCTGCATGACGACGGCGGGTTCGGGGACGAAGCTGTCGAGCGGCAGGAGCGAGAGCACGCCGTGCAACGCCCGGACGATGTCGGCACCGGCGAGGTCGAGGGTGCGACGGCCGCGCGTGGCGGGATAGTTCGCATCGACCAGCGCGATGGTATCGCCGTGCCCCATCGCCGCCAGCGCGTGCAGCAGGTCCGGCGTGAGCAGAGGATCGAGGCCGATCAGCATGGGGTTCCCTCCGTTCCCGTTCACCCGAGTGTAGGCGCAGCGGCGCCCCGAGTCACATGCCCCCGCGCCGGCGAGCGTCAGCCCTTCCAGGGCGGGCCGGTGGCGGCGGGCAGGGGAAACAGAGTGAACGGCCGCCGCCTGCGCTTTCTTTTGCGGGGCACGAAGGCGGGAAACGGGCCGTCCGGCCTTCCGGTCGGTTCCGCGGCTTTTGTTTCCGCCACCGGCTTCGGGGCCGCGGGCGGCCTGGTCCGGCGCGGCTTGCGGCGGGCGGGAAAGAGGCCGGGCGGCGGCTTGACCCCGAGCATCCGGCAGATCGGGCGGAGATGGTGGGCGATCGGCGGGGCGGCTGCGATCAGCGCCGCCATGTCCGGTTCGGCGAGAAGATATTCGAGCTGCGAGCGGCCGAAGCTGAGCGCCGTCACCCGCCGCAGCAGCCAGCCGAAGCCTTGCGGGATTGCTTTTCGTCTGGGTTTGGGGTGGTCCGGCCGGGGTGCCGTATCCTCCGTCCGGGGCGGCAGCGGCGGGAGCTTGCGGGGCGGGCTGAGGCGGAGCGTGCCCGCCTCAAGGGCTGCCGCAATCCGCAGGATGCGGGCGCCGGTGCTGCGCAGTTTGCACCACACCAGGGCGAGCCAGGGTGCCACCAGCCCGAGCCGCAGCCCCTCGGCGGCAAGCGCCTTGGCGACGCTTTCCGTGAGGGTGGCGAAGCGTTCGGCCGGGGGGCGGGGTGGGGCTGCGTTCACAGCTTGCGTTATAAATGATAACCTCGCGCCGGGGCAAGCGGGATTCTCGGCGCGCGTGCCGCCATGGGACGGCACGCAGTGGCGCCCTTCGCCGTCATTGCAAGCCGCAGGCGAAGCAGTCCCGGCCCGCCGCCTGTCTGGACAGCGGCGGCGGCGGCGTGGCATGGACCGGGCACGATGGAACGTCCGCACGCAGCCGCCGGCGTCCCGGCCGGGCGCAACCTCGATCTCGGGCGGCTCAGGGCACATCACCGCCTGATGCTGCGCATCCGCGCGCTGGAGGAAACCGCGCTCCGCGGGCTGGCGGAAAAGCAGGTGTTCGGCGCCATCCATCCCTCGATCGGGCAGGAGGCGGTCGCCGCCGGCGTGGTGGCGCAACTGCTGCGTGACGATATCCTGCTCTCCACCCATCGCGGCCACGGGCACACGCTGGCCAAGGGCGCGTCCGCCGGGGCGATGCTGATGGAACTGCTCGGCCGCGCCGGCGGCGTGTGCGGGGGCAAGGGCGGGTCGATGCACATTGCCGATTTCGGCGTCGGCATGCTGGGGGCGAACGGGGTCGTGGCCGCCAACATCGTCATCGCCGCCGGTGCGGCGCACGCGATCCGTTTGCAGGGCGGGGCGCGCATCGTCTGCTGCCTGTTCGGCGACGGTGCGATCAACCGCGGCCCGTTCCTGGAAGGGCTGAACTGGGCCGCCGCGTTCCGCCTGCCGGTGCTGTTCGTTTGCGAGGACAACGGCTTCGCGGCAACCACGCGCGCCGCCGCGCTGACCGCCGGCCCCGGCGCCTCGGCCCGCGCCCGTGCGCTCGGCGTGCCGGCGGAAGAAGTGGACGGCAACGACGTGCTGGCGGTCGAGGCGGCGGCGGCGGCGCTGATCGCGGCGGTGCGCGGCGGCGGCGGCCCGCGCCTGCTGCATGCCCGCACCTATCGCCTTACCGGCCACACCGCCGCCGATGCGGCGGCCTACCGCCCGGCCGACGAAGTGGCGGCGGCCCGCGCCCGCGACCCGATCGCACTGGCCGCCGCATGGCTGGCCGAGGCCGGGGTGCCGGAGGCTGAGATCGCGGCCGATCGCGCCGCGGCGGCGGCGGAGATGGCGGCGGCCTATGACGCGGCCTGCGCCGCGCCCTTTCCCGACGCCGCCGCAGCGTTCCGCGACGTGCAGGATATCGGCAGCCCGGCGGAGATGCCGTTCTGATGGCGCAGATGAGCTACCTCGACGCCGTGCGCACGGCGCTGGCGCAGGAGATGCGGCGCGATCCGGCCGTCTGGGCGGTCGGCGAGGATCTCGGCCGCGGCGGGGTGTTCGGGCAGTACCGCGGCCTGGTCGAGGAATTCGGCCCCGCCCGCATCTGCGACGCGCCGATCTCGGAGGCGGCGATCCTGGGCGTGGCCGTCGGTGCGGCGATGCTGGGCACGCGGCCGGTGGTGGAGATGCGCTTCGCCGATTTCGCCCTGTGTGCGATGGACGAACTGGTCAACCAGGCGGCCAAGGCGCGCTTCATGTTCGGCGGCCAGGCGCGGGTGCCGATCGTGGTGCGCGAGCCGATCGGCATGTGGCGATCCTCCGCCGCCCAGCACTCGCAATCGCTGGAGGCGTGGTACGCGCATGTCCCGGGCCTGATCGTCGCCTGTCCGGCGACGCCCGCGGATGCCGCCGGCCTGCTCCGCACCGCGATCCGCAGCGACGATCCGGTGGTGTTCATGGAGCACAAGAATCTGTGGGGGCTGGAGGGCGAAATGCCGGACGACCCCGACCACTGCATCAAGTTCGGCGCGGCGCGGCGGGTGCGTGCCGGGCGGGACGTGACCATCGTGTCCTGGTCGGCGCAGGTGCATGTCTGTGCCGCGGCGGCGGAGACGCTGGCGGCGGAGGGGATCGCGGCCGAGGTGATCGACCTGCGCACGCTGTGGCCGTGGGACCGGGCGGCGGTGTTCGCGAGCGTGGGACGGACCGGCCGGCTGCTGGTGGCGCATGAGGCGGTCGCGGTCGGCGGGTTCGGGGCGGAGGTGGCGGCGACGGTGGCCGAGCAGCGCGCCGCCGCCCTGCGCGCGCCGGTGCGCCGGCTGGGCGCGCCGCGGGCGCTGATCGGCTATGCCCCGCCGGTCGAGGATGCGGTACGGGTGACCGCGCCGATGATCGCGGCGGCGGCGCGGGCGATGGTGGCGGGACAATGAGCGGCGCGGGCAGCAACGAGATGACCGGCGGCGAGGCGCTGGCGCGCATGATCGCCGCCCATCGCGGCGGGCCGATGTTCGGCATGGGCGGCTTTCAGTTGCTGCCGTTCTACGACGCGGCCCGCCGGCTCGGCCTGCCGCACCATCTGATCAACGACGAGCGTGCCGGCGCCTTTGCCGCCGATGCCTATGCCAAGGTGTCGGGGCGCGTCGGGCTGATCGATGCGACGCTGGGGCCAGGGGCGACCAACCTCGTCACCGGGCTGGTGGAGGCGCTGAATGCCGGCACGCCGATCGTGGCGCTGGTGGGCGACGCGCATCGCGGCCATGCCTGGAAGAACATGACGCAGGAAAGCCGGCAGGCCGACATCCTGCGCCCGGCGGTGAAGGAGCTGCTGCGCGTCGAGGAGATCGCGCGGATCCCCGAACTGCTGCGCCGCGCCTTCGCGGTCGCCACCAGCGGCCGGCCCGGCCCGGTCGCGGTGCTGGTGCCGGAGGATGTCTGCCACGGCACGCACGGCTTCGCGCCCGATGCGTTCGCTGCCGATCCGGCGCATGAGGCGGCACCGGCGCTGCGCTGCCGCCCGGCGGCGGCCGACGTGGCGCAGGCGGCGGCGCTGCTGGCCGGGGCGCGAAGGCCGCTGCTGCTGGCCGGCGGCGGCGTGCATCTGAGCGGGGCGGCGGAGACGCTGGCGGCGTTCGCCCGCGCGCTCAATCTGCCGGTCGCGCACACGATGACCGGCAAGGGCGCGATCGCCTGCACCGATCCGCTGGGTGCCGGGCTGTTCGGCCGCTATGACCGCATCGCCAATGCCCTGATCGCGGAGGCCGATCTGCTGCTGGTGGTCGGCTGCAAGCTCGGCGAGATCGCGACCAGGCGCTACACCGTGCCGCCGCCGGGCGCGCGCATCATCCATGTCGAGATCGTCGCCGAGGAGATCGGCCGCACGGTCGCGCCGGAACTGGCGCTGTGGGGCGATGCGCGGGAGACGCTGGCCGATCTGCACGCGGCGCTGGCGGACGATGCGGCGGCGATCCGCGCGCGGCAGGCCGACCATGCGGCGATGGTGGCCGCGCGCATGGCGGCGTGGCGCGAGGCGACGGCGCCGCGCTATGCCGCCGCCGACGTGCCGGTGGCGATGGGGCGGCTGATGGGCGAGATCAACCGCGCCCTGCCGGCCGACGGAATCCTGGTCGCCGATGGTGGCTTCGCGGCGCACTGGGGCGGGCTGCTGTTCGATTGCAAGCGGCCAGGGCGCGGTTTCGTCCCCGATCGCGGCTTCGCGTCCATCGGCTACGGGCTGCCCGGCGCGATCGGCGCGGCGCTCGCGGCACCCGGCCGCCCCGTCGTCAGCCTGACCGGGGACGGCGGCTGCAACATGATGCTGGGCGAATTGGAGACGGCGCGGCGGATGGGCGTCGCGTTCACGCTCATCGTCGTCAACAACGCCGCATCGGGCTATGTGAAGGCGCTGCAGCACCTGCTGTACGGCGCCGGCGCCTACCATGCCTCCGACCTCGCGGAGACCGATTACGCGCGCGTCGCGACCGCGCTGGGCTGCCGCGGCATCCGGGTGGAGACGCCGGATGCGCTCGCGCCCGCGCTGGCGGAGGGGCTGCGCGGCGCGGGGCCGACGGTGATCGACGTGGTGGTGACGCGCGACCCCGCGCAGATGCTGCCGGCGGCGGACAACCGCGCGGTGCAGGTCCGGGCCGGCGACCGGGTCGCGTGACGGGACGGGCGGGATGGGCATGACGGACGGGACGGCGGCGCGCCTGCGGCTCGATGGCCGCGTGGCGCTGGTGTTCGGGGCCGGCTCCTCCGGTCCCGGCTGGGGCAACGGCCGCGCCGCTTCGGTGCTGTATGCGCGGGAGGGCGCGCGCGTCGCCTGCGTTGACGTGAGCGCGGAGGCGGCGGCGGAGACGCAGGCGATCATTGCCGGCGAGGGCGGGGAGGCGATCGCACTCACCGCCGACGTGACCGATGGCGGGCAGGTGGCCGGCGCGGTTGCGGCGACGCTCGCGCGCTTCGCGCGGATCGATGTGCTGCACAACAATGTCGGCATCACCGGCCTGCGGGCCGCGGGCGACGATCCGCTGGATGTGGAGGACGCCGCGTGGCGGCGGGTGATCGACACCAACCTGACGGGCGCGTTCCTGGCGTGCCGGCATGCCGTGCCGGCGATGCGCGCGCAGGGCAAGGGCGCCATCGTCAACGTCTCCTCCCTGGCCGGGGAGCGGATCAACGCCTATCCGTATTTCGCCTATTATGCGTCGAAGGCGGCGCTGAACCATCTGACGCGCGCGCTGGCCGTGCATTGCGCGCCGCACGGCATCCGCGCCAACGCGGTGATGCCGGGGATGATGGACACGCCGCTGATCCAGACACAGATCGTCGGCCAGTATGCCGACCGTGAAGCGATGATGGCGGCGCGGCACCGCATGGTGCCGCTCGGCCGCATGGGCGATGCGTGGGATGTGGCACGCGCCGCCCTGTTCCTCGCCTGCGACGAGGCCGCTTACATCACCGGCGTGTGCCTGCCGGTCGATGGCGGCCTTGGCTGCGTCAGCCGCTGAGGGTGCCGCGCAGGCTCATTGAGGGATCGTCACGCGCCCGCCCTGCACCATGATGCGGTCGGCCGCCGGCGGATCGGGGGCGATCGGCGGCACCTCGGCGGCCTGTAGCGGCGGCGCATGGCCGGGCGCGCCGCCGCGCGGCGTGGTGTGGACGACCTGGCTCGGCGGCAGCGCCGCGCCCGCCGTCAGATGCGCCCACATGAGGTCGAGCGCGCGTAGGTGGTACAGCACCAGCGGCACCATGCGCGTATCGAAACCGGGCAGGTCGGTGCCGAAATGCTCGGCGTTGGTGACTTCGATGTAGCGCAGTTGCGAAGCTGCGCCGTCGGCGAGCGAATTGAGTCCGATATAGGGACGCGAGGAGAAGCTGACCGGCACGCGATCATCGCTGCGGCCATGCACGATCAGCAGCGGCAGGCCGTCCAGCCGCCCCGTCGCCAGGAACTCGGCAATGCCGCCCTGCACCCGCTTTGCCGCCGGCGTGTCGCCCGTCACCAGCGCGCGCAGGCACATTGCGCCATCGAGGTCGTAATCCTGCCGTCCGGTGCTGCGGGAGGCAGAGAGCCAACTCCGACGCGGGCCGGTGGGGTCGTCGTCGTTGACCACATCGATGCTGCCCGCCGGCGCGCCGCCCGGCGCGATCGCGAAGTTCTGTGCGATCTGCTGCGCCGGCACGGCCATCGGCCGCCCGTCCTGATCGGCTGCGGCATAGCTGTAGCCGCACAGCCGGTCGCGCACGTCGAAGCGGCCGTGATCGTTGGCATATTTCGTCGCCGTCGCGTCAGGGGCGACGAAATAGCCGAAGGCGTGGCCGATGTCCGTTTCCTTGTCCCAGCCGTAGGCGTGCATGCGGTCGAGCGATTCGCGCGCCTGCCCTTCCAGGGTGTCGGCGTCGAGCAGCCCTTTCTCATGAAGGGACGTGCAGCGGTTGGCTGCGAAGGTGATGCGATCGCGCAGCGGCACATCGGGCACCGCGAGCACCGCGCAAGGCTGATAGAGATTGCCGAAGGTGAAGTAGTCGAGCAGCGTGCGCCCGCTGCCGCGCCGCTCGGCGCCGTTGCGCACGACCACGACGCGATCGTCCGGGCGCAACTGCACCTGCGGCTCGCGCGCCACCGCGCCGTCGATCAGGTGCGCGCCGGTCGCCGCGTCGTGCTCGGCTGCGTACAGGACGGCGCCGCCGCCGTTGGAACTGCCGGTGGCGATCACGAGCGTGTTGGCGCGGGTGAAGCCGGGGTCGCGCCGCGCGAGCAGGCGGAAGGCGAAGCGGATGGAGCGCAGCACGTCCTCGCCCCAGTCCTTCTCCGGATTCTGTTTGGAGTGGGCGGCCTTGAAGGCGACGCGGTGCGGCCAGCGCGCGAGGAAATCCTGCCGCTCCGCATCAGTGAGGTCGGCGCGGAAATGTGCGTCGCGCCCGGCCTCGGCGGCCGGCACCTGCCGCCCGTCGAGCAAGTTCACGCTGTCCTGCTCCAGCATGTCGAAGCCGTTGCCATGGCCCTTGTCATTGTATACCACGGCGCAGCCGTGGCGCAGGCCCCAGTAGCCGAAATCGACCACGTCACGGAACAGGCTGGCGGAGCCATTGACCGGAATGGCGACGAGGCAGCGGCGCGCCGCCGCAAGTTGTGTCGGGATCTGCAGCAGCATGGCGACATTCTGCCGCCCGGCGCCGTCGTCGGCATAGGCGAGATATTCCTCGCCTGCGATTCGGCCGCTGTCGGGCCAGATCCTGCCGGTCTCCTCGTCCACGTCCGGCCCGAACAGGCGGCCGTAACCTTGTCCCGCGCTGGCAGGCAGGAACAGCGACGCGCGCCGCAATTCCGCCGCCGTCGGGTGCAGCGGATCGGCATAGCCGGGACGCCTGCCCAGCATCCCGTCGGCGCCGAGGCCGCCGGTGACGAGATCGTCCGTCGTACCGTCGTAAGTGGTATGCGGCCCCGGCCGAAGCCAGGACGGTGACGCGCCATCCGCGTCCGCCGGTCTGCTCTGCACGGTCAAAACCAGCAGCAAGCCCGCTCCCCACGCCAGGAAATCGCGCATGCTCGTTCCCTTCGTGTCTATTGCAGATAGTCCGGACCTGGTACGGGGGCTTCGTGCGCATTCGGATCGGCGATGCAAGCAAAGCCGCCGGCGTCCGCCGGGTCGCCTTGCCCGGTCGCTCGGGCGATCTGCGGATAGGGACAGAGCGGGCGGGACAGCGTGATGCGCCGCGCATCGCCGGTTCCGCTTATCTTGCTGGCGACGATCCTGTCCGGCGCGGCGTCGTGCTCCACCCAGTTTTCCAGCGCCGCCTGCACGTCGAACCTGTCCGGTCCGGGGCCGCCAGCGCAATGTGCCATGCCGGGCACCAGGAACAGCCGATAGAAGCCGGCGACGTCCGGCGCCGCGTGCTGGCGCTCGAAATCGACGACGCGGCCGAAATACGTGATCGAGTCCAGGAACGGCACGACCGGGTCCGCGAGACCGTGATACTGGATCAGCTTGCCCCCGGATTTTCGGAACGCTTCCAGGTCCGGGCTGTTGGCATTGATGACAGGTGCGAGTGTCGCATCGAGCGCGCGCATCTCGCCACTCCAGTCGAACTGCCACCAGTTCCAGTCCGGGCCGAATTTCCAGTCGCGCCAGAATGACAGGCGCGCCGGCTGGGCGGGGTGTGCGGGGTCGGCCCAATAGAGGCTCCATCCTGGCAGCCGCGGCACGACAACGCTCGACCCTTCGCTGCCCGGCGGCCAGCCGAAATAGATGAGCTCGCCGGTTTTGACGTCGTGTGCGCCGGCGTACATCGCCTTGAGCGCCGAAACCTGCGGCGGCGTCAGACAGTCCGGGGCGTCGGCGCCCCGGCATTGCAGGCTCTCCGCATCGAAGCGGCAGTCGCGCGGGTCGTCGAGGAAGTCGTCGCTCGCCAGGCCGCCATCGCGGCTGCCGTTCAGCGTGTGGCAGGCAGCCACCACGGCCCGCGAGATCATGCCGAGCTTGCTGGCCGGCAGGATCGGCGCGTCATCCCTGCCGTGCGGATGGTTGGCGACATACTGCCACAGAAAGCCGGCATTCAGGTGCGTGCGGTTGTTGCCCGGATCACCCGCGATGATCCCGTCGAAGTCATCGGGGAACCGCTGCGCCTCCATCAGCGCCTGATGACCGCCGGTCGAGCAGCCCCGGAAATAGGCATGCCTCGCCGCGGCGCCATAGAAGCTTTGCACAATCGGCTTTGCGGCCATTGCGCTTTCATGAACGGCACGAAACCCCCAGTCGGCGATCCGTTCGGGATGCCCGAGCGCGAAATCCGGGTCATCGCCGATGTGCCCGGTATCGGTACTGAACGTCGCGTAGCCGGCGCGCAGTGCCGCCGCCATCAGGTCGAAACTGATCGCGGAGCTGTAGCCGCCGTTGCCGAACATCTCGATCTTGCCATTCCATTTCTGCAACGGTAGCCACAGCTCCAGCCCGATGCGCGACCCCGGCACTGGCGCAATCAGGCCATGCACGCGACAGAAGGCCGGCCGATCGACGACCACGCCCGTGGCCGGCAAAGCGAAGGGCCCGCCTGCCATCTCCTCCGCCGCATCGATCGTCGTATGAGCCGGCGGGGATGTCGCAAGCTCGGCGCAGGTGGTCGCCGAGGCCGGACATGCGGCGAGGACCGCAAAAGCGGTTCCTGCCAGGGCAGCCTTCGCAGCAGAAATCATGTCCGGTCATTTCCCCCGTGGTGTTCGGCGGCGGCCTGCCGCCCCGGCATCTCCAGTTCGAGCAGCACCGCCCCGAGGCATTTGCCGTGCGGATCGAGGCGCAGCGACCGCGTGACGCCGCCGGCCAGCGCATGGTGCAGCACGAAATTGAGCGCACCGAGGCCGGGCAGTTCGTAGCGCGTCACCGTCCCGCGAAGGATCGCGGCGAAATGTGCGGCGACGCGCGCCGCGGTGACATGCTCGGCGAGAAAGGCGTAATCCCCTTCATCGTAGGCGATGATGGAAATCTGCGATGTGTCGCCCTTGTCCCCGGTGCGCGCATGCGCGAGATCCAGCAGCCGCATGTCACGCCACCTCGACGCTGACGGCGTGAGCCGCGCACGCGCGCGGGATCAGCGTGGACACGACAGCGATCACCTCGCGCGCCGACTTCCACGCCCCGCCGCCGCCGGCCGGGCCGTTGGTGTAGAGTGATTCGACCTCGTTGCCGATACGCACGGCTTCCGCCAGGCTGTCGGTGCGGCCGACCACGCGCACGCGCACTTCCGGAGGATCGGCATAGCCCGATGCGTCGCCGCCCTGATGCGCGGCATCGACGCCGATCAGCTCGAACCGTGCCTCCGTCATCTTCACGCCGATGAGGTGAAGGCGCTCGCGCACGATTTCCAGCGCGAGGCGTCCGCGCGCGACGGCGCCGGGGCCGGCATATGATATCTGCCCCTCCCCGACATGGCTGTCGAGATAGCCGACCGAAACCTTGAGCGTCGCGGGCCGTTCGCGCCCTGCGCCGCCGCTGACGGCGATGCGGTCCGGTCCCAGCTCCGCAAAGCGCACCGCAGAAAAATCCGCCGTCACGTCGGGTTGCAGATAAGCGTTCGGGTCGAGCAGTTCGTACAGCAACTGCTCCTTGCAGGACGAGAGGCTGATGCGCCCGCCGGAGCCGGCGACCTTGGTGATGATGCAGGACCCGTCCGCCGCCACCTCGGCGATCGGGAAGCCGAGACGGGCGAGGTTCGGCACGTCCTTGAAGCCGGGATCGGCGAAGTAGCCGCCGGTGATCTGGCCCGCGCATTCCAGCAGATGCCCGACCACGGTGCCCCGGCCGAGCAGCGCCCAGTCGTCCATCGCCCAGCCGAATTCGTGGATCAGGGGAGCGAGGAACAACGCCGGGTCGCCGACGCGCCCGGTGATGACCACATCAGCGCCTTCGCGCAACGCCGCCACCAGTCCTTCCGCGCCGAGATAGGCATTGGCCGAGCGGATCGACGCGCCGAGATCGGCAACGCTGCCGGGCCGCTCCAGCAGCGGGAAGATGCCGTTCCGCACGGTGTTCAGCACGTCGTCGCCGGTGACCGCCGCGATGCGCATTCCGGCGAGACCGAGGCGACGCGCGACGGCGGCGACGGCACGCGCGGCACCGCGCGGATTGGCCGCGCCCATGTTGGTGAGGATGCGCACGCCGCGCGCCGAACAAGCCGGCAGCACCGCCTCCATCCGCGCGACCAGCAGCGGATCGAAGCCGAGATCGGGGTCACGCAGCCGCTCCGCCTGCGCCAGCGCGATCGTGCGCTCGGCCAGGCACTCGAAGCCGAGATAGTGCAGATCGCCACGTTCGGCGAGTTCGACCGCCGGCTCGATGCGGTCGCCGGCGAACCCGGCGCCGGAGCCGATGCGGATGGTCTTCATAGCGGCAGCACGCCGAACGCGACCGCGGCCACGGTCATCAGCAGCGAGGCGCCGAACAGCAACGGGATGGCGAAGCGCTGATGCGCGCCAAGCTCGATTCCGGCCAGACCGACGATCAGGAACGTCGCCGGCGTCAGCGGGCTGACCGGAAAGCCGACCGTCATCTGCCCGAGCAGGGCCGCCTGCGCCACCTGGATGGGCTGGCCGCCCAGCCCTTTCGTCACCTCCGCCAGCACCGGCAGCACGCCGAAATAGAAGCTGTCAGGATCGAACAGCAGGCTCAGCGGCATCGACAGCACGCCGAGCACGACCGGGATGTGCTGCCCCGCGCCCGGCGGCACCTGTGCCACCGCGGCGTGCGCCATCGCCTTCAGCATGCCGGTGCCGGTCATGATGCCGGTGAAGGCGCCGGCGGCAAACAGGATGCCGGCCATCAGCAGCGCTGCCCGCGCATGCGCGTCGATGCGTGCCCGCTGCTCCGCCGCGCCCGGGTAGTTGATGACAAGGGCGGCGACCGTGCCGAGCATGAACATGACCACGGGATCGACCCAGCCGCCGATCATCACCGCCATGATCGCGACGGTGAGCGCGAGGTTCACGGCGAACCGCCCCGGCCGGCGCAGCCGCGCCTGTTCCGGCGTCAGGGCAGGCATCGGCGCCCGCTCCGCCGGCGCGGCTCCGGCCGCCAGCGCGCCGGCGGCGGTCGCCGTCAGGCCGAGCCGCCGTTCCTCCCGCTTGCCGAGCGCCCAGGCGACCGCGAACACATAGACCAGACCGACGACCTGCACGCCGATCATCGGCGTGAATATGGCGGCGACGGGGATCTTCAGTGCCGCCGCGGCGCGCAGCGTCGGCCCGGTCCAGGGCAGGAAGTTGACGCCCGCGGCAAGTGCCGCAGCACAGGCAAGCACGCGCCGGTCCATGCCCAGTGCCAGATAGACCGGCAACATCGCCGGGATGGTGACCAGAAAGCAGACCGCGCCGGAGCCGTCGAGGTGGATCAGGAGGGCCAGCAGCGCGGTGCCGACGACAATGCGCGTCGGCCGGCTGCCGACGCTGTGCAGGATGCGCGCGATGATCGGATCCAGCATGCCGGCATCGGTCATGATGCCGAAATACAGGATAGCAAAAACGAACATGCCGGCGACCGGCGCGATGGCGGAGATGCCGGCGACGATGAACTTGCCGGTGGCGAGGCCGAACCCGCCGAGCATGGCCGCCACCACCGGCACCGCGATCAGCGCCACCAGGGGCGACAGCAGGTTCAGCATGATGACGGCGAGCAGCACCAGCACGGTGAGCACGCCGAGTGCGGCGAGCATGGGTTCCTCCCTGGAACCTCGACAGTGGCGTCCGGAGGCGAGGCCGCACACAGGGCGATCATTGACAGCCAGCCACCTATACAACAACCAGCATTGTTCCTATAATTCCATGCGCCATGCGCATAGACTTTACCCCTCACCATCTCGCTATCTTCCTTGCCGTCATCCGTACCGGTAGCTTCAGCCGCGCTGCCGTTGAATGCGGACTGTCGCAGCCGGCGCTGAGCCGCACGATCCAGGCGATCGAGGATGCGCTCGGCCAGCGCCTGTTCGACCGTACCACGCGCCACCTCGATCTCACGCCTACCGGGCGCGAGCTGCACCCGATCGCGGAACGGCTGGTGACCGAGTTCGACAGCGCCTTCGATGAGCTGGCGGAGTTCATCGCGGGGCGGCGAGGTCGGATCGTGGTCGCGGCGCTGCCGTCGGTCTGTGCCGTGCTGCTGCCGCGCGCCATTGCCGCCTTCCGCGCCGATCATCCTGGCGTCGATGTCCTGATCCGGGACGGGCTGGCCGGCAGCGTGGCGGATGCGATCACGGGCGGACGTGCGGATCTGGGCCTCACTGTTCGCCCGCTGCCGGAGGCGCACCTGTCCTACCGGACGCTGCTCGCCGATGAATTCGGGCTGGTGTGCCGCGCCGACGACCCGCTGGCAGGCAGCACGCCGATCCCCTGGGCGGTGTTCGGGACACGGAACTTCATCGCCATGCACCCGACCAGCAGCGTACGTGCGATGACCGATGCCGCCTTTCTGCAAGCCGGCATCGCGGTCCGGCCGCTCTATGAATGCGCGTTCCTCGGCACCACCGGCAACCTGGTCGCCGCCGGCCTCGGCATCACCGCGCTGCCGCGTCTGACCTTGCCGCTGACGGGTGCCGGCGGGCTGGCGTGGCGGCCATTGGTGGAACCGTCGCTGCAACGCGCGCTCGGCGTGCTGACGCGCGTCGGGCGCACGCTGTCGCCGGCGGCGTCGCAGTTCGTCGCCGTGCTCGCCAGCGTCGCCGCATCAGCCTGACGCGGGCGCCGCGCGGCCGAGATGGCTGAGCAGCGCCGCGCCGGTGCGGATGCCGGCGAAGAAGCAGTCGAGCCTGATGTTCTCGTTCGGCGCGTGATTGGCTTCGTCGGCATTTGCGTAGGGCACGACGAAGGCAGGAATGCCGAGGATCCTGGTGAACACGTAGTCCGGCAGGCTGCCGCCGAGCGAGGGGAAGAGCAGCGGTGCCGTCGCGTGCGCGGCGATGATTGCCGTGCGGATCGGCGCGGCGAAGGGCGAGTCCATCGGCGTGCGCGACGGCTCCATGCCGTGCATCGGCACGAATTCGACATCCGGCGCGTGGCGCGCGACATGGGCCGCGACCTTCGCCAGCACGTCGGCCGGCGTCTGCGCCCGCACCAGCCGGATGTCGCATTTGACGAAGGCCTCGTGCGGCAGCACGGTCTTGCTGCCGGGCCCGGCATAGCCGCCGTGCATGCCGTTGATGGTGAGCGTCGGGTGGAACATCAGCCGCTCGTAGAACGGCCGCCCCGCCGGCGCGTCGAGTTCGGAAAGCCCGAGTTCCCGGCGCAGCGCATCGAGATCGAGCGGCAGTTCCGCCGCCGCCGCGCGCTCCGCGTTGGTGGGCGGGATCACTGCGTCGTGCAGGCCGTCGATGGTGATAGTGCCGTCCGGCGCCTTCATCGTCGCCAGCAGATGCACGAGGCGCCACAGCGGGTTCGGCGCGACGCCGCCGAAATTGCCGGAATGCAGGTCGCGCGCCGCGCCGCGCGCCCGCAATTCGAAGGAGGCGACCCCGCGCACGCCGAAGATCACGGTCGGGCGGCCGGACGGATGCAGCGGCCCGTCGGCGGTGATGGCGAGGTCGGCGCGCAGACGGTCGCGATGCGTGCCCACGAATTCGGCGATGTGCGGGCTGCCGATCTCCTCCTCGCCCTCCAGCAGCAATACGACATTGCACGGAAGGCGGCCGTGCACCGCGAGATGCGCCTCGATCGCGAGGATCTGCGCGAAATGCTGGCCCTTGTTGTCGCCGGCGCCGCGGGCATAGAGCCGGCCGTCGCGGATCGTAGGCGTGAAGGGCGGGCTGATCCAGGCATCGAGCGGGTCGGGCGGCTGCACGTCGTAGTGCCCGTACAGCAGCACCGTCGGCGCGCCCGGCGCACCGTCCCACCGCGCCAGCACCATCGGGTGGTTCGCGGTCGGCACCGTCTCCGCCTGCAGGCCGATATCGCGCAGCAGGCGCACCAGCAGTGCCGCGACCTCCGCGATGCCGACATTCTGCGCGCTGATGCTGGGATGGCGCAGATATTCGATCAGCCGCGCCAGCGCCCGTTCCTCGCCGGCGGCCAGATGGGCGAACACGCGCGCGAGCGCGTCGTCGGGGTCGGTCATGCGGTTCGCTCCGTGTCGCGGGTCAGCAGGATGGCGCCGGAGGGATGCACGGCGCCCGACCATCCGGGCGGAATCAGCGTGGTCGCATCAAGCTGCGTGACGATGGCGGGGCCGGCGAGCCGGTCGCCGGCGCCGAGGGCGGCGCGCGCATGGAGCGGCACGCGCCGCGCGCCGTCGGCGAACTGCACCGGCCACGTGCCGGTCGCCGTCGCGCCGCCGCCCGCCGGCAGCGACGCCGCCACCGGATGGGGCATGCGGCCGAGCGCCTCCACGCGCAGCGTCACCAACTCCACCGGGCGGTCCAGCGCGAAGCCGTAGAGCGCCGCGTGCGCTTCGGCGAACGCCGTGCGCAGCGCCGCCGCCGGCGCGGTCCAGGCGACGGCGATCTCCCCGCCCTGACCCTGGTAGCGCAGCAGGGCGATGCGATGCAGCGTCCGTGCCGCCGGCGCCACCTGCTCGGCGGCGAACCAGTCGGCGGCCTGGCGTTCGAGGGCGGCGAACACCTCGGCCGCCGCGTCGGCGTCGATCGCGCCGGCCTGCGGCAGGGTGCGGCTGAATCCGGCTTTCAGGTCGGCGGCGAGCAACCCGTCGGCGCACAGCACGCCGGGCGCGGGCGGGATCAGCACCTGCGCGATGCCGAGCAGGGATGCCAGCGCGCAGCCATGCAGCGGCCCGGCGCCGCCGAACGCGACCAGCGCGAAATCCCGCGGGTCGTGTCCGCGTTCGACCGACACCACGCGCAGCGCGCCGACCATATTGTTGTCGATGATGGGAAGGATGCCGCGCGCCGCCTCCGTCGTCGAAAGCCCGAGCGGCGCTGCGACGCCGTGGCGGACGGCCGCCGCGGCTGCCGCCGCATCCAGCGCCATTTCGCCGCCCAGCAGGTGCGCCGGCAGATGGCCGAGCACGACATGCGCGTCGGTGACGGTCGGCGCCGTGCCGCCGTTGCCATAGGCGGCGGGGCCGGGCACCGCGCCGGCGCTGTCCGGCCCGACGGTAAGGGCGCCGTTGACGACGCGCGCGACGGAACCGCCGCCGGCGCCGATCGTCACCATATCGACCATCGGCAGCGGCAACGGGGCGCTGCCGACCTGCCCGTGCTGCGTCAGGCCGATCCGTCCGCCCCGGATCAGGCAGATATCGGCGCTGGTGCCGCCGATATCGACGGTGATGATGTCGTGAAGGCCGCACGCCGCCGCCACGGCGCGCGCGCCCACCACCCCCGCCGCCGGGCCGGAGAGCGCGGTGAGCGCGGGCACGCGCTGCACCGAGGCCGCGCCGGCGACACCGCCGTTCGACTGCATCAGCAGCAGCGGCGCGGCGACCCCGGCCTGCGTCAACCGCGTCTGCAATCGCCCGACATACTGCGCGACGCCCGGCATCACCACGGCGTTCAGCACCGTCGCCTGCGTGCGCTCATATTCGCGCACCACCGGCAGCACGTCGGCCGACGCGGTGACGGCGATGCCCGGCAGCGCCGCGCGCAGCAGCGCCGCCACGCGCTGCTCATGCGCCGGATTGGCGTAGGCGTGCAGCAGGCAGACCGCGACCGCCTGCACGCCCAGCCGCCGGCACGCTTCGGCGGCCGCCTGCACGCTCGCCTCATCGAGCGGGGTCAGCACCGCGCCGCCGGGGCCGATGCGTTCGACGACCTCCAGCACGCGCGCGGCCGGCACCGGGCGCGGCGGTTTCACCCAGGCGTGCAGATTGGCGTGGCGCGGAATGTCCTGCCGCCCGATCGTGAGCACGTGGCGGAAGCCCGCCGTCGTCACCAGCGCTGCGATCGCGCCCTTGCCCTCCAGGATCATGTTCGTCGCGACCGTGGTGCCGTGCAGCACCCGCGCCAGTGCCGGCGCGGTGTCCCCGGCCGCCGCCAGCGCGCGCCCGATGCCGGCCATGAAGGCGCGCGACGGGTCGGCGGGGTCGCTCGGCGTCTTGGCGCGCCAGAGGCGTCCGCTCACCGTGTCAAGCAGCGCGACATCGGTGAAGGTGCCGCCGATATCGACGGCGACGGCAAGGGCGCGCTCAGTCGAGGACATCGACGTAGCGATGGCGATGGAACGCGCCGACCGGCGGCGGCGCGGCCCGCAGCGCCGCGGTCGCCGCGGCATCGACGGCGCCGTCGGCGATGACGACGCCGTACTCGGCCCGTGCCGCGGCAACACTGACGAAGCCGCCCAGCACGTCCGCCAGCACCGCCTCCGCCGGCCGCGTGAAGGGCGGGCCGTGGCCGCCGCCGCCGCCGGTCTCGATGCGCAGCACGTCGCCGCGGCAGAGGACGTGGCCGTCGGACAGCGGCGGCAGTTCGCGGGACGCGGGCGTGCCGGGATTGACCACCGCGCGCCCGCTGCCGCCCTGCTTGCCGCCGGCGAAGCCCCAGGGCGGGTTGCGCACGCTGTCGATGCGCACCGCCAGCACCGCTTCGTCGGCCAGCACCTCGTATTCGCGCACGATGCCGCAGCCGCCGCGATGCCGCCCGGCGCCGCCGGAATCGCAGACGATGCCATACTGGCGCACGCGGAACGGATAGCCGAGTTCCAGGAACTCGACCGGATAATTCTCCTGCGCCACGAAATAGACGGCATCGATCCCGTCCGCCTGTGGTCGGGCGCCGTAGCCGACGCCGATGCCGTCGGTGAGCAGGAACGGCACGGGCACGCCGCCGGTCCCGCGCAGGGCGCCGCGCAGCAGGATGATGACATAGGCCGAATGCGCCGCCGGCGCGGCACCGCCGGCGACGTTGACGAGGCCGTTGAGGGCGGCCAGCACGCGCATCATCGTCAGGCCCCGCATGCCGAGCGGCGCCGGAAAGCGTGGCGCCAGCAGGGAACCTTCGCGCAGCCGCACCTCGTCCAGCGCCTGCGGGCCGCCGGCATTGCACACCTGCGCCGCGTCGCCGCCGAGGTAATAAAGGCCGAGCGCCATGCCCGGCACGTCGCGGTTCATCAGGAAATTGACCGGGCCGGGGGCTTCGTCGTCGGTCGCCGTGGCATCGAAGACGAAGCGGTCCGCGCCGTCGGCGCCGCGCGCGCGGGTGAGGGCAAGGCGGATGCGGAACGGGCCGTTGCCGTGGCCGTCGCTGTCGATCGCGTCGGTGAAGCGGTGCGTGCCATAGTCGAAATCCCGCGCCAGCGCGGCGCGGACCAGATGGCGGGTGCGGGCGAGCAACTGCCGCAGCCCGTCGGCGACGATGGCGGCGCCGAAGCGCGCCACCACCTCCTCCATCCGCCGCACGCCGAGCCGCACGCTCGCCATCAGCGCGCGCATGTCGCCGAGGCTCTGGTCGGGGAAGCGGGAATTGCGGTGGAAGATCGCCAGCGCCGCCTCGTTCGCGACACCGGCGGCGACGAGGCGGACCGGTGGGATGATGATGCCCTCCTGGAAGATGTCGGTGGCGTCGGGGCTGATGGAGCCGGCGCGCAGCCCGCCGATATCGGCGAAATGCGCCCATGCCATCACGAACGCGCAGCGCGCGCCGGCATGGAAGACGGGTGCCAGCAGCACCTGATCGTTGGAGTGGGAGACGGCGCCGCGCGAACCGTAGCAGTCGTTGTACCAGTAGACGTCGCCCGCCTGCATCGTGGCGGGCGGGAAGGCGGCGAACACCGGGCCGGTGATGTCGCCGAACACCGGCACGTTGGACCCGACCGCCATCACGCCGTCGGCGTCGAACAGCGCGGTATAGAAGTCCTTCTTCTCGCGGATGAAGGCGGAGATCGCCGTGCGCTCCAGCAGGGCCTCCATCTCGGCCTGTGCCGCGCGCACGGCGCCGCGCAGGATCTCGAGCGTGACCGGGTCGCAGGCGGACGGTGCCGGCGGCGGCGCGGGTGCCGGCTCAGTCAAGCGGGGCATTCACCGGGTCCCTGACCGCGAGCAGCGTCGCCGTGCTGATCAGGCCCGCCAGCATGACATAGAGCGCGGGCGACAGCGGGCTTTCGGTCGCGCGGATCAGGAACGTGGCGATGAAGGGCGCGAAGCCGCCGAAGATCGTCACCGCGAAGCCGTAGCCGATGGAGAGTGCCGTGTAGCGCACGCGCGTCGGAAACAGCTCGCTGAGCACGGCGCAGAGCGGCCCGGCATACATCGCGAGCAGCACCGCCGCGATCGCCTGCGTCAGCATCAGGCCCGCCGTGTCGTGCAGGACGACGGCAAGCCGGAACAGCGGATAGCCGAGCAGCAGATAGCCCAGGGCCCCCGCCAGCAGCACCGGCCTGCGCCCCACCCGGTCGGACAGCGCGCCCATCAACGGCGTCAGCACCGTCAGCACGACGGAGGCGACTGAAGTGGAATAGTAGGCGGCGGCCGGCGCAAGCCCGAGCTGGCCGACGGCGAAGCTCGGCATGAAGATGTTGAAGACGTAGTTGCCGACGGTGCCGACCACGGCAATGCCGAACGCGGCCAGCACCGGGCGCCGGTAGCGGGTGAAGCTGTCGCGCACC
The DNA here is from genome assembly GCA_021847995.1 of Pseudomonadota bacterium. Lineage (GTDB taxonomy): Bacteria > Pseudomonadota > Alphaproteobacteria > Acetobacterales > Acetobacteraceae > JAFKFJ01. The sequence continues at coordinate 33,219 of JAJZNE010000006.1, forward strand.
GGATGGGCGGCCAGACGGCGTTGCGCGGCGGCGCGGTCGAACTCCGGCGTCTCCAGCACGCGCGTGCGCAGATAAAGGCCGATCGGCGCGAGCACGAAGCCGAGAATGAACGGAATGCGCCAGCCCCACGCCAGCATCGCCGCCCGGTCGAGCGTTGCGTTCAGCACCGCCGCGCACAGCGTCGCCGCGATCAGCGCGAGGCCGACGCTGAACTGTTGCAGGCTGCCGATGAGGCCGCGCCGGCCCGCGGGTGCGTATTCCACCAGGAACGCCGCCGCCCCGCCCCATTCGCCGCCGGTGGAAAATCCCTGCACCAGCCGGCACAGCACCAGCAGCGCCGGCGCCCAGAGGCCGATCGCGGCGTAGGAGGGAATGAGGCCGGTCAGCGCCGTGGCGCTCGCCATGAAACCGACCGTCAGCACCAGCGCCGCACGGCGCCCGTGCCGGTCGCCATAGGCACCGATGACGACGGCGCCGATCGGGCGCATCAGGAAGCCGACGCCGTAGGTCGCGAACGCCGACAGCAGCGACAGCACCGGATCGTGGCCGGGAAAGAAATTCGCCGCAAGCTGGGCCGCGAACAGCCCGAAGATCATGAAGTCGAACAGTTCGACGAAATTGCCGACGGCACAGGAGACAATCGCACGCCGCCGCGTGCGTGCGGCATCCGGCCGCGCGACCGGCACGTTGGCAATGAACGCTTCCAAGGAAATCATCCTGCATTCCGCATGCTCACGGACGATAGGAAGCGGTGCGGCACGGCGTCAATCCCGAATTCCGGCGGTACGGCCGGAGCCGCGGCACCTGGCCGTACCGGCGCGGGTCAGGCCATCAGTGCGACCACCTCATGCGGCATGACCGGAAACCGGCGCGGGCGGACGCCGGTCGCGTGCCAGATCGCGTTGGCGATGGCGGCGGCGGTGCCGGTAATGCCGATCTCCCCCACGCCCTTGATGCCGAGGGCGTTGACGTGCGGATCATGCTCCTCGACCAGGATCGCATCGATCGCGGGGATGTCGGCATTCACCGGCACATGATACGCGGCGAAGTTCGGGTTCATCGGCCGGCCGGTGCGCGGGTCCATCACCGCGCGCTCGTGCAGCGCGAAGGAAACGCCCCAGATCATGCCGCCGTAGTACTGGCTGCGCACCAGGCGCGGATTGATCAGGCGGCCGGCGGCGAAGGCGCCGAGCAGCCGGGTGACGCGCATCTGCCCCAGCGCCGGATCGACCGTCACCTCCGCGAACACCGCGCCGTGCGCATGCATCGCATAGCGTGTCTGCGCCGCCGGGTCGGCCGCACTGCGGCCCTGCCCCTGGATCTCGGCAAGGCCGGCGCGGGCGAGGATGTCGGCATAGCTCTCGCTGCGCGCGGCGTCGTCGCTGCGGTGCAGCCGACCGCCGCGCGCCACCACGCCCGCATTGCCGGCGCCGAACAGCGGGGAGCGTTCGTCGCCGACGGCCAGGGCCGCCAGCCGGGCGATCGCGTCCGCGCCGGCGCCGTGGATCGCGATGCCGGCCGTCGCGGTGTGCGCCGATCCGCCGGCAATGCCCGCATCGGGCAGGTCCGATGCGCCGGCGCGGAATTCCACCTGCCCGATCTCCAGCCCGAGGGCGTCCGCGGCGATCTGGGCCAGCGCCGTCCACGCGCCCTGCCCCATGTCGTGCGCCCCGCTTTCCATGATCGCGGTGCCGTCACGGCGCAGCACCGCCCGCGCCTCCGCCTGGAACATCAGGGCGGGGAACGTCGCCGTGCCGACGCCCCAGCCGACCAGCCGCCCGCCTGCGTCGCGCATCTGCCGCGGCGCGCGCGGACGCCGCGCCCAGCCGAAGCGTGCCGCGCCCTCCGCGTAGCATGCCCGCAGCGCCTTCGAGGAAAACGGCTTGCCGGACACCGGCTCGACCTCGGCGTAGTTGTGCAGGCGGAAGGCGAGCGGGTCCATGCCGCAGGCGTCCGCCATTTCGTCGATCGCGCTCTCCAGCGCCGCGGATCCGCTCGCTTCACCCGGCGCGCGCATGAAATTGGGCGTCCCGGTATCGCGCCGGACCGCCTCGTGCGTGGTCGCGATCGCCGCGGCGGCGTAGAGCGTGTGGGAGACGCCGCCGCACGGTTCGATGAAATCGTCGAAGCGGCTGGTGGCCGTCCGCGTGTGGTGATCGAGGGCGGTGAGCCGGCCGTCCGCATCGGTGCCGAGGCGCAGCGTCTGGCGCGTCGGCGCGCGATGGCCGACCGGGCCGAACATCTGCTCGCGCCGCAGCACCAGCTTGACCGGCCGGCCGACCAGCCGCGCCGCCATGATCCCGAGCACCTGGGGCCCGGTCAGCAGGCCCTTGGAGCCGAAACCGCCGCCGAGGAAGGGGCTGCGGATCAGCACGTGCCCCGGCTCCAGCCCGAACAACTCGGCGATGCGGGCGCGGGCGAGCACGAGGCCCTGGCTCGGCGTGTCGATCAGCAGCCGCCCGCCGTCCCACGCCGCGACGATCGCGTGCGGCTCCATCGCATTGTGGTACTGCGCCGGCGTGGCATAGGTCGCCTCGATCCGCCGCGCGGCCGCCGCAAGGCCCGCCGCCACGTCGCCGTGCCGCAGCACGGCTGGCTGGCCGGCCCCCAGCACCGGCGGGACGAAGCCGTCGTCGCCGTCAAGGCCGGTCTGCGCCGGTTCGGTCTCATAGCGTGGTGCCAGCAGGGCGGCGCCCTCGGTCGCGGCCTCCAGCGTCTCGGCGATCACCACCGCGATCGGCTGGTGGGCATAGCGGACGCGATCGTTCTGGAGCACGTCGATCCGGAATACAAACGGATGGGTCTTCACCTCCGGGTCCACGGCCAGCTTCGGCGCGTTCGCCGGCGTCATCACCGCGACCACGCCGGGATGCGCGCCTGCCGCCGCCACGTCCAGGAAGGCGACACGCCCGCGCGCGATGCGGCTGATCGCGAGCACCGCATGCAGCATTCCCGGCGGATGGTTGTCGGCCGCATAGCGGGCCGCACCCGTCACCTTCAGCACGCCATCGCGACGCGTGAGCGGCTGGCCGATGTTCGAGCCGTGCCGGGCATGGGCCGGCGCCTGGGTGAGCGCGATCTCAGACATGGGCAGCCGCTCCGGGAATGGGGGCGAAGGGGGACGCCGGCAGTGCCGGGACGCGCGCCGGCGTTCCGGCGGCCGCCAGCGCAAGGGCGCGCGCCACGATGCGCCGGGCGAGTTCGATCCTGGTGGCATCGGGTCCGGACGGCCGCGCATCCGCGAGCGCCGCTTCGGCGGCGCGGCGAAAGACGGTGCCGTCCGGTCGCGCCCCGGCCAGCACGTCTTCGGCCGCGCGGGCGCGCCAGGGTTTCGCGGCGACGCCGCCGAGCGCGATCCGCGCCGCGACGATCCCGCCCGCCTCCATGCGCAGCGCGGCGGCGGCCGAGACCACCGCGAACGCGAAGGACGTGCGCTCGCGCAGCTTCAGGTAGCGGGCATGGGCCGCGAACGCCGCCGCCTCGGGCGGCAGGCGCACGGCGACGACCAGTTCGCCCGGCGCGAGCACGCTGTCGCGCTCGGGCGCGTCGCCGGGCAGGCGATGAAACAGGTCGAGCGGCACCTCGCGCCGCCCCGCCGGTCCCGCGATCTCGACCACGGCATCGAGGGCGACCAGCGGGACGCAGAAATCGGAGGGATGGGTGGCGATGCATGCCTCGCTCCATCCCAGCACGGCATCCCCCCGCCCCTCCCCCCCGCGCGCGTCGCAACCGGTGCCGGGAGCGCGCCTGTTGCAGGCGCTGGCCACGTCGTAGAACCAGACGCAGCGCGTGCGCTGCAACAGGTTGCCGCCGACCGTCGCCGCGTTGCGCACCTGCGCCGAGGCGCCGGACAGCAGTGCCTCCGCCACCGCCGGAAAGTCGCTGGCGAAGGGCTGATCGTGGGCGAGATCGGCGTTGCGCACGAGCGCGCCGATGCGCACCCCACCGCCCGGCAGCCGCTCGATCCGCCCAAGCTCCGCCAGCCGCGTCACGTCCACGAGCCGGGTCGGGCGCATCAGGTCGCCCTTCAGCAGGTCAAGCAGGTTGGTCCCGCCGGCCAGAAAGGCCGCACCGGGCGCGGCGCCGGCCGCGACGGCCTCGGCGATCGTCGCGGGCCTGACATATTCGAAGCTGTTCATGCGGCCCGCGCCTTCCCCTGTTCCGCGATCCGCCGCTGTGCGTCCAGCACCGCCGCGGTGATCCCGTCATAGGCGCCGCAGCGGCAGAGATTGCCGCTCATGCCCTCCCGCACCCGTTCCGGGTCGTCGCCGGCCTGGCCCTCCGCGACAAGGCCGACCGCGCTCATGATCTGGCCCGGCGTGCAGAAGCCGCACTGCAGCGCGTCATGGGCGAGGAACGCGGCCTGTACCGGATGCAGGACGTCGCCGTCAGCCAGGCCTTCGATCGTGACCACGTCGGCGTCATCGCAGGCGAGCGCCAGGGTCAGGCACGCATTGATCCGCCGACCGTCGAGCAGCACCGTGCAGGCGCCACACTGCCCGCGATCGCACCCTTTCTTGGTGCCGGTGAGGTCCAGCCGCTCGCGCAGCAGGTCGAGCAGCGTGACCCGCGGATCGTCGAGCGTGACCGCCCGTGCCGCACCGTTCACTGTCAGCGAAATTGACAGGCTCATGCGAAACTCCGATTTCATTGGCGGCATGTCGAAGCGCCCCGACCGCGACGGATATGATACGGAGGGCCCCTCCGTTTTTCAAGGAGCCGGGGTGACGAAGCCGGCAGGGAAGGAGATCGCGTGGACAGGTCGGGGCGTCGCCCGCGTACCGATTCAGTGCGCAACCGAGAGCTTCTGCTGCAGGCGGCGGCGGCGGTGTTCAGCGCCGGCGGACCGGAGGCGAGCCTGGAGGCGGTGGCGCGCCGCGCCGGCGTCGGCATTGGCACGCTCTATCGTCACTTCCCGACGCGCGAGGCGCTGTTCGAGGCGGTCTATCGCCGCGAGGTCGAACAACTCTCCGATCTCGCAGAACAGTTGAGGACGGAGGCGGCGCCGGTCGAGGCGCTGCGCAGTTGGCTGCGGTCCAACGTGGCGTTCGTCGCGACGAAAAAGGGCATGGCCGCGGCGCTGGCGCTGGCGGTTAACAAGAAGTCTGACCTGACTGCCTATTCCTACGACCGGCTGACACGCGCCGTCGCGTCATTGCTGGACCGGGCGGTCGCCGCGGGTGAGATCCGCGCCGATATCAGCCCCGAGGATCTCCTGCGCGCGCTGGTGGGCATGAGCTATCTGCACGATCAGCCCGGCTGGCAGGAAAGCGTGCTGCGACTTGTTGACGTGCTGGTGGACGGGTTGCGCCGCCCGCCCGGTCCCGGCCGATCCTGACTGGGCGTTGACAGCGCAAGACGCGCCTGCGGTTACGACAATTCCTGCGCCGCCGCCGCCCGGCGGGGCGGCAGAGGCGGTGCGTCCTCGGCGCGGTGCGGCGGTCGCGCGGACGGCACCGCGAGTACGGGCAGCGACAGCGGCGCCGGCACGATCTGCTTGGTGATCAGCGGCAACGGACCAATAGTGAATTCAAACGTCATGCGACCCTCCTGCCTGCATCGTCACGTAAGCAACATAACGCAACGGTATGGCCGTGGCACAAGACGCGATGCAGTGCGGGACAGGTAAAGCAGTCAAACCTTTACCGTGCCGAGGCGGCCGGCGGCAAACCATGGAAAATTGGGGGCAGGAATTGGCCGCCCTGGCCTGCGAGAAAGCTCAGCAGCATGCGTGCCGCCGGCGTCAGTCGCCGTTCGCTCAGATGCACGGTGTACCATTCCCGCACGATCGGCAGGCCGACGACGTCGAGCACGGTGAGCCGGCGGCTTTCCACCTCCAGTTCCAGCGTGTGGGCGGAGAGGAAGGCGATCCCGAGGCCGGCCATCACGGCCTGCTTGATCGTCTCGTTGCTGCCGATCTCCATGCCGACACGCGGTGACAGTCCGTGGTCGGCGAAGAAGCGTTCCATCAGCCCACGCGTGCCGCTGCCAGGTTCGCGCACCAGGAACACTTCGCCCGCGAGCGTTGCCGGCGCGATCGCACGCTGGCCAGCGAGGGGATGCCCCGGTTCGGCGACGATCACATGCGGGTGTGGACCGATCGCGACGGCACTGACCGGAAGATCGTCCGGCGGCCGGCCCATCACCGCGAGATCGAGCACGTGTTCGCGCAGTCCGACGATCGTCTCCGCCCGGTTGCCGATGGCGAGCCGCAGGTCGAGGCCGGGACGGGCGCGGGCGAAGGCGGCGAGCGCACGCGGGGCGAAATACTGGGCCGTGCTGATGACCCCGGCAACGATACTGCCGTGTTCCGCATCGACCAGCGCCGCCAGCATGCCGCGGCAATCGTCGAGCGTGCGTTCGATCCGCATTGCCGCCTCGACCACCTCGCGGCCGGCTTCGGTCAGCGCCATTCCGCCGGGCGCCCGCTCCAGCAGCGGCAGGCCGGCCTCCACCTCCAGCGCCTGGATCTGCAGCGTCACCGCCGGCGGGGTCAGATGGAGCAGGCTTGCAGCCCGTGCCACCCCCCCGGCCCGGCCGACCGCAACCAGCGCCCGCAACTGCTTCAACGCTACGTTCCGCAGCATGTTGAGGCATTCCAATCGATCGACACAGAATTCTTCAATTCCCTAAAGGCCTCCTCCGGGCGGATGCTCCCGTCTCACGTCGGGGCGCCACGCAGCGCACCGGGATTGGAGGGAGAGCGTCGGCATGTCGGCCAGACACCCGATCATATCCGTCACCGGATCGTCCGGCGCAGGCACCACGTCCGTGCGCAACACCTTCGCGCAGATCTTCCGCCGCGAGCATGTCAACGCTGCGTTCATCGAGGGCGACGCCTTCCATCGCTACGATCGCGCCGAGATGCGGCGCCGGACCGAGGAGGAAGCGCAGCGCGGCAACCACAATTTCAGCCATTTCGGACCGGATGCCAACCTGCTCGGCGAGCTCGCCGGCCTGTTCGAGAGCTACGCCGCCACCGGGACCGGCCGAAGCCGCCACTACATCCACGATGCGGAGGAGGCCGCACTGTATAGTGCGCCGCCAGGCACGTCCACCGCATGGGAGGATCTCGCGCCCGACAGCGACCTGTTGTTCTATGAAGGGCTGCACGGCGCGGTGGTGCTCGGCGAGATCGATACCGCGCGCCACGCCGACGTGAAGATCGGCAGCGTGCCCGTCATCAATCTTGAATGGATCCAGAAGATCCATCGCGACCGCGCCACCCGCAACTACTCGACGGAAGCGGTGATGGACGTGATCCTGCGGCGCATGCCGGACTATGTGCATTACATCTGTCCGCAGTCCACCGAGACGGACATCAACTTCCAGCGCGTGCCGACAATCGATACGTCCAATCCGTTCATCGCCCGCTGGATCCCCACGCCGGACAAGTCGATCGTGATGATCCGTTTCCGCAATCCGCGCGGGGTCGATTTTCCCTATCTGCTGACGATGATCCACGGCAGCTTCGCCTCCCGCGCCAACTCCATCGCCATTCCGGGCAACAAGCTCGATCTGGCGATGCAGCTCATCCTGACGCCGATCATCCTGCAACTGATGGACCGCAGGCGCCGCGCCGTCCGACCGCGGCCGCCTTCCACCCGAACACTGGAGGCTTGCATGGCCCGCATCACGCTGCGCCAGTTGCTCGACCACGACGCCGAGCATGGATATGGCGTTCCTGACTTCAACATCAACAATTTGGAGCAGGTGCTGGCGATCATGTCCGCCGCGGCGGCGACCGCCGCGCCGGTGATCCTGCAAGCTTCCCGCGGCGCGCGCAGCTACGCCGGCGATGCCATGTTCGCTGCCATGGTCGCGGCGGCGGAGGCGATGCATCCGGAGATTCCGATCTGCCTGCACCAGGACCACGGCAACGCCGCCGCCACCTGCCTCTCGGCGATCCAGCACGGCTTCACGAGCGTGATGATGGACGGTTCGCTGCTCGCGGATGCAAGACGCCGGCGAGCTACGACTACAACCTCGCCCTGACGCGCAACGTTACCGAGCTTGCCCATCAGGTCGGCGTGTCCGTCGAAGGCGAGCTCGGCGTGCTCGGCAGCCTGGAGACCGGCCAGGGGGAGGTCGAGGACGGGCACGGGGCCGAGGGTGCGCTCGACCGCGCACAGTTGCTTACCGATCCGGATCAGGCGGTCGATTTCGTGCGCGCGACCGGCGTCGATGCGCTGGCGATCGTGATGGGTACGTCGCACGGCGCCTACAAATTCTCCCGCAAGCCGGGCGGCGAGATTCTCGCGCTCGATGTGGTGGGCCGGATCAATGCGCGGCTGCCGAACCTCCATCTGGTGATGCACGGTTCCTCCAGCGTGCCCGAGGAGTTGCAGGCGCGGTTCCGGCAGTTCGGCGGCGCGATGAAGCCGACATGGGGTGTGCCGGTGGCGGAGATCCAGGAAGGCATCCGCCACGGCGTGCGCAAGGTCAATATCGACACCGATTGCCGGCTGGTGATGGCGGCCGAATTCCGCCGCGTCGCCACCGAACGCGCCGACGAGTTCGATCCGCGCAAATTCCTCAAGCCGGCGATGGACGCACTGGCCGCCCTGTGCCGCGACCGCTTCGAGGCGTTCGGCACCGCCGGCCAGGCGCCGCACCTCAAGCCGCTTTCGATGGCCGTCATGGCGCGCCGCTACGCCGCCGGCAACCTCGCCCCCGCCCCCGCCGCCATTGCCGCATAGAGAAGGAACCGACCGCATGGATACCCCGATCGTCACCCCGGATGTCGAGGCCCGCACCGTCCGCGGCAAGGACCGTTACCGTGCCGGCGTCCTCGAATACCGGCGCATGGGTTACTGGGAACCGGATTACGTGCCCAAGGATACCGACGTGATCGCGCTGTTCCGCGTCACGCCGCAGGACGGCGTCGATCCGATCGAGGCCGCCGCCGCCGTCGCCGGCGAAAGCTCCACCGCGACCTGGACGGTGGTGTGGACCGACCGGCTCACCGCCTGCGAGAAATATCGCGGCAAGTGCTACCGCGTCGATTCGGTGCCGAACACGCCGGGGAGCTGGTTCGCCTACATCGCCTATGATCTCGACCTGTTCGAGCCGGGGTCGATCGCGAACCTGACCGCCTCGATCATCGGCAACGTGTTCGGGTTCAAGCCGCTGAAGGCGCTGCGGCTGGAGGACATGCGGCTGCCGGCCGCCTATGTGAAGACGTTCGACGGGCCGGCGACGGGGATCGTCGTCGAGCGTGAGCGGCTCGACAAGTTCGGCCGGCCGCTTCTGGGCGCCACGGTGAAGCCGAAGCTTGGCCTGTCCGGGCGCAACTACGGCCGCGTCGTGTACGAGGCGCTGCGCGGCGGGCTGGATTTCTGCAAGGACGACGAGAACATCAACTCGCAGCCGTTCATGCACTGGCACGACGGCTTCCCCTATTGCATGGAGGCGGTGAACCGCGCGCAGGCGGCGACCGGGGAGGTGAAGGGCACCTACCTCAATGTCACCGCCGGCACGATGGAGGACATGCACGAGTGCGCCGAGTTCGCCGCCTCCCTCGGCTCCGTCATTATCATGATCGATCTGGTGATCGGCTATACCGCCATCCAGTCGATGTCCAAATGGGCGCGCAGGCACGACATGATCCTGCACCTGCACCGCGCCGGCCACGGCACCTACACGCGCCAGAAGCAGCACGGCGTGTCGTTGCGCGTGATCGCCAAGTGGATGCGGCTCGCTGGCGTCGATCACATCCATGCCGGCACCGTCGTCGGCAAGCTGGAGGGCGACCCCAACACCACGCGCGGCTATTGCGACATCTGCCGCGAGCCAGTGAATCCGATGCGGCTCGAGCGCGGTGTCTTCTTCGATCAGGACTGGGCCAGCCTGCGCCGCGTCATGCCGGTCGCGTCCGGCGGCATCCATGCCGGGCAGATGCACCAGTTGCTTGACCTGCTCGGCGAGGACGTGGTGCTGCAATTCGGCGGCGGCACAATCGGCCATCCGCTCGGCATCGCCGCCGGCGCCACCGCCAACCGCGTGGCGCTGGAGGCGATGGTCCTCGCACGCAACGAGGGTCGTGACATGGTGCGGGAGGGGCCGGGATTCTGGCGAACGCGGCGAAAGGCTGCCTGCAGCTGGCGCAGGCGCTGGAGGTGTGGAAGGACGTGACGTTCAACTACACATCGACGGACAGCCCCGATTTCGCGCTGAGCGTGAGCGTGTCGTAAGGGAGAACGAAGATGCGAATCACCCAGGGCTGTTTTTCCTTCGTGCCCGACCTGACCGATGCACAGATCCGCGCGCAGGTTCAGTACTGCCTCGACCGCGGCTGGGCGGTGAACCTCGAGTACACCGACGATCCGTCCCCGCAGCACCTACCGGGAAATGTGGGGGCATCCGCTGTTCGACGCGCGCGATGCCGAGGCGGTGATGGGCGAACTCGCGGAATGCCGTCGCGTGCATGGCGAGCTTTACATCCGCCTATCGGCATTCGACTCCTCGGCCGGATGGGAATCGCTGCGGCTGTCGTTCATCGTCAACCGGCCCGCCGAGGAGCCTGGATTCGGCGTCGAACGCCAGGAGGTCGGCGGGCGCGCGATCCGCTATACCACGCGCGCCTATGCCGCCGACCGCCCGCACGGCGCGCGGTACTGGATGCTCGCCGCCGTTTCCCTGCCGGATCCGGATGCCGCCATCGACCTGCGCGCGGAGATGGCGGAGGCCGGCATCGGCGACGTGCTCGACCAGCTCGATCGCGAGCTGGTCGGGTTGCGGCCCGTCAAGCTGCGCATCCGCGACATCGCCGCGCTGCTCCTTGTGGAGCGTGCCCGCCGGCAGCTTGGCCTTGCGACCGAGGCGCCGACGCTGCACATGTCGTTCACCGGCAATCCCGGCACCGGGAAGACGACGGTGGCGCTGCGGATGGCCCGGATTCTGCACGCGCGCGGCTTCGTGCGGCGGGGGCATCTGATTTCGGTCACGCGCGACGATCTGGTCGGCCAGTATATCGGCCATGCCGCTCCCAGGACGAAGGAGATTCTGAAAAAGGCTTTGGGTGGCGTGCTGTTCATCGACGAGGCGTATTATCTCTACCGGCCGGAGAACGAGCGCGACTACGGCCAGGAGGCGATCGAGATCCTGTTGCAGGTAATGGAGAACCAGCGCGGGGATCTGGTTGTCATGTTGGCCGGCTACGCCGACCGGATGGAGCGGTTCTTTTCCACCAATCCTGGATTCCGCAGCCGCATCGCGCACCACATCGACTTTCCCGATTACGAGAATGCGGAACTGCTGGCGATCGGCGAAAGCCTGCTCGCACGGCAGAACTATCGGCTGAGTGCGGCTGCGCGCGCGGCGCTCGACCGCTACATTCCGGCGCGCCGCGCGCAGGCCCATTTTGCCAATGCGCGCTCGTTCCGCAATGCGCTGGACCGCGCGCGGCTGCGTCAGGCGAACCGACTTCTGGCGACGGAGGGAAAGGTGACGGCGGAGATGCTGGTCACGTTCGAGGCCGCCGATATCCTGGCGAGCCGCGTCTTTCATGCGGCGGCCGGCGATGGCTGACCCCGTGCTGATCGCCCCTTCCATCCTTGCGGCCGATTTCGCGCGGCTGGGAGAGGACGTGCGTAGCGTCGCCGCCGCCGGCGCGGACTGGGTGCATGTCGATGTCATGGACGGGCATTTCGTGCCCAATCTGACCATCGGGCCGGAGGTGGTGCGGGCGCTGCGCCCGCATACGCCGGCGCCGTTCGACGTGCATCTGATGATCGCGCCGGCCGACCCGTATCTGGAGGCATTCGCCGCCGCCGGGGCCGATCTGTTCACCGTGCATGCCGAGGCTGGCCTGCATCTCGATCGCAGCCTCGGCGTCATCCGCTCGCTCGGCAAAATGGCCGGCGTGGCGCTGTGCCCGGCGACGCCGCCGGACGTGCTGGACTGGGTGCTGGACAGGATCGATCTTGTCCTGGTGATGACGGTCAATCCCGGCTTCGGCGGCCAGGCGTTCCTGTCGTCGCGGCTCGACAAGATCGCCCGCGTGCGGCGGATGGTGGGCGCGCGGCCGATCCGCATCGAGGTCGATGGCGGCATCGCGCCGGCGACGGCGGGGGCCTGCGTTGCCGCCGGCGCCAGCGTGCTGGTCGCCGGCTCGGCAATCTTCCGCGCGGGGCGGGGCACTATGCGGCGAACATTGCGGCCATTCGCGAGGCCGCCGCGGGTTGACCCGCCCCGCTGCGACGCTCACCATTCGCCCCGTCCGAGGAGAATGGAGCGGAGATGTCCATGAGCTACGCCGCAACCCTGCGCGCCCTGCTGCGTGCGCAGCCGATGCTCGTCGCCCCCGGTGCTTACGACGCGATCAGCGCGCGCCTTGTCGTCCAAGCGGGCTTTCCTGCCGTCTACATGACCGGCGCCGGCACCGCCGCCACCCTCGGCTTCCCCGATTACGGGCTGGTCACGATGGACGAAATGGTGGCCAACGCCGCCCGCCTCGTCCAGGCCGCCGACGCGCCGCTGATCGCCGATGCCGACACCGGCTACGGCAACGAACTCAACGTGGTGCGGCTGGTGCGCGCGCATGGCCGCGCCGGTACCGCCGGCATCCATATCGAGGATCAGGTCAGCCCGAAGAAATGCGGCCACCTGGAGGACAAGCAGATCGTCCCGCGCGAGGAATGGCTCGCCAAGATCCGTGCCGCCGTCGCCGCCCGGCCGGACCCCGATTTTCTGGTCATTGCCCGCACCGACAGCCGCGCCGTCGCCGGGTTCGAGGAGGCGGTGGCGCGCTGCAACGCGGCCCTCGCGGCCGGCGCCGACATGGCGTTCCTGGAGGCGCCGCAGAGCCGCGAGGAAGTGGCGGCGGTGCCGCGCCGGGTCGGTGGCCCGTGTCTCTACAATCTGGTCAAGGGCGGCAAGAGTCCCGATATCGGCCTCGATGAGGCGGCGGCGATGGGCTACCGGCTGGTGATCGTGCCCGGCCTGCTGTTCAAGACCGCGATCGTCGCCGGCGATGCCGCCCTGGCGGCGCTGCGCGACAGCCGCCGGCATCCGGAGGTGGGCGGGATGCGGGTGCAGGAGGTTTTCGCCCGCATGGGGGCGGCCGAATGGGACGCCCTGCGCACCCGTTTCCGTGATGACGCGGCGGCGCGGGAGGCGGCGGAATGACGGCGGGGCGGTCGCTGTTCGACAAGATCTGGCAGCGCCACGCCATCCTGACACGGCCCGACGGCGCCGTGCTGCTGCATGTCGGGCGCCATCTGGTGCATGACGGCTCGCGCGCCGCGTTCCGGCAACTGGCCGAACGCGGCCTGACGCTGCACAGCCCGTCCCGCACCTTCGCCACCGCCGACCATTACGTGCCGACCGCCCCGACGGCGGAGGTCGCGCCGCACCGGCAGGAAATGATCGCGGCACTGGCGGCCCATGCCGCGACGCACGGCATCGCCTGCTTCGCTCCGGGCGATCCGCGCCAGGGCATCGTGCATGTCGTCGGGCCGGAACAGGGCATCACGCTGCCCGGCCTCGTCATGGTGTGCGGCGACAGCCACACCGCGAGCCACGGGGCACTCGGCGCGCTCGCCTTCGGCATCGGCGCGTCGGAGGTGGCGCATGTGCTCGCCACCCAGACGCTGTGGCAGTCGCGCCGGCCGGGCAGCATGCGCATCACCGTCGAAGGGCGCCTCGGCAACGGGGTGGCGCCGAAGGACGTGGTTCTGGCGATCATCGCCCGCATCGGGGCTGCCGGCGGCACCGGGCGCGTGATCGAATATGCCGGCAGCACCTTCCGCGCCATGTCGATCGAGGGGCGGCTCACGGTCTGCAACATGTCGATCGAGGCGGGCGCGCGGGCCGGCATGGTGGCGCCGGACGACACCACCTTTGCCTATCTCGCCGGCCGGCCGTTCGCGCCACAGGGGGCTGCGTGGGAGCGGGCGGTCGCCTACTGGCGCACCCTGCCGAGCGATGCCGATGCGGCGTTCGATGCCGACGTGACGCTGGATGCGGCGGCGATCGTGCCGATGGCAACCTGGGGCACCAGCCCGGAGAGCGCCCTGCCGGTCGACGGCCGCATCCCCGACCCCGATCGCGAGCCGGATGCCGACCGTCGGCAGGCGATGCGGCGGGCGCTGGACTACATGGACCTCCGCCCCGGCACGCCGGTCGATGCGATTCCGATCGACCGTGTCTTCATCGGCTCCTGCACCAATGCGCGGATCGAGGATATCCGCGCGGCGGCGCGCGTCGTTGCCGGACGCAGGGTGCGCGTGCCCGCCTGGGTGGTGCCCGGATCGGGGCTGGTCAAGCGCCAGGCGGAGGCGGAAGGGCTCGACCGTGTGCTGACCGCGGCGGGGCTGGAATGGCGCGACCCCGGCTGCTCGATGTGCGTCGGCATGAACGGCGACGTGGTGCCGCCGGGCGCGCATTGCGCTTCCACCTCCAACCGCAATTTCGTCGGGCGGCAGGGACCGGGGGCGCGGACCCATCTGATGAGCCCGGCGATGGCCGCCGCCGCCGCGCTCACCGGCCATATCACCGATGTCCGGACGATGCTGGCGGGAGGTGCCTGATGCAGCCCTTCACCACGGTCGATGGCAAAGCGGTGGCGCTCGACATGCCCAATGTCGATACCGACCAGATCATCCCTGCCCGCTTCCTCTGGCGACCGCGTGGCGATGGCTATGGCGGCCTGCTGTTCCACGACCTGCGCCACGACGCCGGCGGCGCGCCGAAGCCGGGCTTCCCGCTCGATGCGCCGGCGGCGGAGGGGGCGGCGGTGCTGGTGGCGGAGCGCAATTTCGGCTGCGGCTCCTCGCGCGAGCATGCGGTGTGGGCGCTCGCCGATGCCGGGATGCGCGTCGTCATCGCCCCCTCGTTCGGCGACATCTTCTATTCCAACTGCTTCAAGAACGGGCTGCTGCCGATCGTGCTGCCGGAGGCGCGCTGTGCCGAACTGCGCGCCGCACTGGCGCGCAACCCCGGTGCGCGGCTGATCGTCGATCTGGCGGAGCAGACCGTGACCGGGCCGGTCGGCGTCAATGACGGCTTCGCCATCGACCGCTTCCCGGTCGATCCGCTGCGTCGGGAATTGCTGCTGGCGGGGGAGGACGAGATCGGCTTCACCCGCCGCCACGAAGCCGCGATCGCCGCGTTCGAGGCGGATTACGCCGCGGCGATGCCCTGGCTGTAGCGCCGCCTCAGCGCAGGCCGAGGATCGTGCCGGCCATCGCGCGCGGATCGCGCGGGCGCCAGGCGCCGATATCGACGGCGTGGAAGAAGCGTTCGAGGGCGGCATTGAATGCCGCCGGCTCCTCCAGGTTGAGGGCGTGGCCGGTGCCGGGCAGCACGGCCAGCGTCGCGGAGGGGATGGTGCGCTTCATCAGCAGCGCCGGCTCCAGGCACGGCCAGTCCTCATCGCCCGTCATCACCAGCGTCGGCGTCGTCATCGCCGCCATGCGGTCGGTCAGGTCATAGAGCGACGGGCGGCGCGCCTGCACGCCGCGCAGGGTGTTCACCGAGCCTGTCACGGAATGTTCGGCGAGTTGGTCGGCGAATTCCTGCCAGCCGCGCGGATCCTTGTTCTGGAACTGCACGCGGGTCGGCCCGAGCGCGTAGGCGAGCGCGGCCTTCGCCATCCCCTCGCTCTCGAACCGCCGCGCCGATGCCTCGGCCTCGGCGGCGAACTGCGCCCGTTTGCCCGGCTCCGCCCCGTAGCCGCAGCCGGCGACGACGAGCGCGCGGGCACGGTCGGGATAGGCGAGGCCGAAATGCAGCGTGGCGAAGCCGCCCATCGAGATGCCGACGACATGGGCACGGTCGAGGCCGAGCGCATCGAGCACGGCGCGGATATCGTCGCGCGCGCGGTCCTGGCTGTACAGCGCCGGGTCCGCCGGCACGTCGGAGGGCGGGTAGCCGCGGGCGTTGTAGGCGATGCAGCGATAGGCGCGGGCGAAATGGCGGATCTGGGGCGCGTAGGAACGGTGGTCGCCAGCGAATTCGTGGACGAACACGATCGGCAGGCCGCTGCCCGTCTCCTCGAAATGGAGTTTCACCCCGTCATCGGCGGTGATGTGCGGCATGCGGCAGCTCCCTGCAACGAAAGCCGCAGGTTCGGCCCGCCGCGGCCGGCGCGCAAGCGCCTTCGAAGCGATTCCGCCGGGTGCTTGTCGGGGCGGAATTGCGCCATTACGCTGCCGCCAGGGAGAGAGGAGGCGGCCGTGCGGCGGAGTGGCGTGGTGATGCTGGCCGGGACACTGGCGCTCGCGGGATGCGGCACGCCCGGCATGCAGAACGACCAGCAGGCCGGCGGCCTGATCGGCGGCGCCGGCGGCGCCATAGCGGGCGGCATCCTCGGCAACAGCTTCGGCGGATTCGGTGGCCTGATCGGCGGCGTGCTCGGTTCGGTCGGCGGCTATCTGGTGGGCAGCGCGATCGGTGCGCGGCTGGATCAGGCCGACCGCCAGCGGGCCGAGGCGGCGACCGAGCGGGCGCTCGCCGCACCGGCGCCGGATACGCCGGTCGCCTGGCGGTCCGACCACAACGCCGGCATCGGCGGCTCCTCGCAGGTGGTTTCCCAGCAGCCGCAGTCGAACGGCGGGGAATGCCGCGAGGTGCGGGAGGTGGCCTATATCAACGGCGAACAGACGCAGCAGACCTCCCGCTACTGTCGTGGGCCGAGCGGTGCCTGGACGCGCCAGGCCTGAGCGGCGCGGGCCACGCCGGGCGTCGGCGCTGCTGCTGCTGCTGTGGCCGCTCGGCGCCGCCGCGCAGGGGCTGGAGGCGGTGCCGCCGGATCTGACCTGGGGGAAGGTGGCGGCCACGCCCCATCTGCATTTCGCCGCCCTCCCGCGCGGGAGGGCGGTGAGCGTGCTGGTCTGGGGCGGCATCGGCAGCGGCGACGCGGCGCGTTTCGCCGCGGCGCTGAACGGGGCCGGGGCGATCGACGACGTGGAGTTCTTCTCTCCCGGCGGGGTGCTCGATGAAGGGCTGAACATGGGCTACGAGGTGCGGCGGCGCGGCCTGGCGACGCGCATTCCGGCCGGCGCGCGCTGCGTCAGCGCCTGCAACTTCGCCTTCATGGGGGGTGTGGTGCGCAGCATCGATGCCGGCGCACGGTTCGAGGTGCATATGTTCGCGACCGGCGACGAGGTCGGGCGGGAGATCAGGCACGACGTGGACGACCCGCCGCGCAGCATCGCCGACTTCAACAATCGCTTCCCCGACAACCAGCTCGACCCCGCCGGGGTGCGGGACTATCTGGCGCAGCACGGCACCGCGCTCGGCACCTTCCTGCGCGATCAGGCGATCGGCGAGGATATCAAGCAGATCCAGCAGAGTGCGGCGGAAGTCTCGGCCAAGATCGGCCAGTTCCTGCTGCGCATGCAGCTTTCGCTCGATTTCCTGACCACCTTCGCCAGCATCCCGAATGATTTCCCGCGCCCGCTCTCCGCCGCGGAACTGCGCCGCTTCAACGTGGTGAACGACTGAAACCAGGTCGCGGAAAGACCGAACTCTTCAGGACGTCCGGCTACGTGGCCTGCACGTCCGGCTGCCACGCACGCTCGACCAGGACCGGCAGACGCGGCCTGGCGGCGCGCGCGGCGGGGTCATGCGCCCGCCATTCCATCAGCCGTCCCAGTACCGCCCGCGTCACCAGCGCCAGATCGAGCGCCAGCGCCTCCGCCACCAAATAGAAGCGCAAGCCCTCCAGTTCCCCCGAACCGGCCAGCGTGCCGGCCGCCAGTTCCGCCGGAGCGACGAAGAAGCGGGCGTCGAAGCGCACCGGCTGCGCCGCCGGCGTGATGGCGCGGCAGAGATCGTCGAGCACCGCGAGCGGCGGCGGATCGCCGAGCGACAGCCCGGTCTCCTCGGTCAGTTCCCGCGCCGCGGCGATGCCGAGCGCGTGGGCGAGCGACCCTTCCGCCCCGTCCTGCAACCGTCGCGCCACCTCCGGCCGCAGCGGCGTGGCGCAGGGTGCGGCGTGATCGGCGGGATCGACGGCGCCGCCGGGAAAGACGAGGCGGTTCGGCATGAAGCGATGGCCGGCGCCGCGCGTGCCCATCAGCACTTCCGGCCCGGCCGCGCCCTCGCGCAGCAGGAGCAGGCTGGCGGCGGGGCGGGGGATCGCGGGTTGGGTCGCGGGCGTCGGCATCGCCCCTCATCCCCCGCCCGCTGCGGCCGGTCAATGGCGGTCAATGGCGGGCAGCGGCGGCGGTTCGCGCTACGGCATGGCGGCGGCAGAGGACCCGCCGGCGGTCGCCACCGTCTCCTCCTCCGCCAGCAGGTGCAGGGCCACCACGGCATCGAGCGCATAGAGCAGCCGCCGCACCTCCCGCACTTCGCCGTCGGAGGCGCTGTCCGGGCCGAGCCGGTCGGTCAGCGCACCCAGCCGGGCGGTGAGTTCACTGATCTCCTCGTGCATGCGCGCAAGCGGGCCGAGCGGGTCGCGGCCGCCGAGTCGGCGCAGGAGGGCGGGATAGAGCGCCTGCTCCTCGGCCTGCTGATGCGGCAGCAGCGTCTCGCGCAGGCCGGTGACGATCGCGCGCAGCTCATCCGCCGGCAGCTCCGCGCCGGGGTCGAGCCGGTCGGCGGCACGGCGCATCCGCCCGGTGAGGCGACGCAGCGTGTCATGCTCGGCGAGTGCCCGCGCCGCCCCCGCCGCCTCCGGCAGCGGCAGCGGCCGGCCGCCGCCGCCAAGCACGCGCAGTGCGTTCAGGATGACCGCGACGTCGATGCCCTCCTGCAACACTGCCCCGCTTACCGGCGGCAGATGGCCGGCGCCGGCGGCCAGCATGGCCAGCGCCGACAGCCCCATGCCGGCCACGATCGATTGCAGCGCGATCGCGCGCCCGCGCACCGCCGCCGCCACCGCCGCGGCCAGCGCATCCAGCCGGTCCACCAGCAGCACCACATCCGCCGCCTCGGCCGCCGCCGCGGCGCCGCGGGCACCCATCGCCACGCCGACATCGGCCGCCGCCAGGGCCGGCGCATCGTTGATGCCGTCGCCCACCATCAGCGTCGGCCCCGCCGCCTGCTCGGTGCGCAGGACGGCGATCTTGTCCGCCGGCGCCAGTTCGGCGTGCACGGCATCGAGGCCGAGTGCGGCACCGATCGCCTCGGCGCTGGCCCGCCGGTCGCCGCTGACCATCACGAGCCGCCGGACGCCGGCCGCGCGCAGGGCACGCAGCGCCCGCGGTGCCTCCGGCCGCAGCCGGTCCGACAGCAGCAGCGCGCCGGCAACCCGCCCGTCCACCACGACCCAGGCGGCCACGGCGGCGGCGGCGGCCAGGCGGGCCGCCGCGCCCCCCTC
>JAJZNE010000034.1 GCA_021847995.1 Pseudomonadota bacterium
GGCGGGCGGACTCGACGCCAATTGCGGCGGCCGCGACCATGCCCCGATCGCCTGCGAGCGGCAGGTGATCGCCTGGGCGGCGGAGATGCTGGGCATGCCGCCCGACAGTTCCGGCCTCCTGGTCACCGGCACGTCGATGGCGAATTTCGTCGCGGTGCTGGTGGCGCGCACGGCGCGGCTGGGGGCGGCGAGCCGGGTGAGTGGCATCGGCGCGGCGCGGCCGGTGGCGTATGCCGCGGCGGGGGTGCATATGTGCGTGGCGCGCGCCCTGGACATGGCCGGGATCGGCGCCGCGGCGCTGCGGCTGCTGCCGTGCGATGCCGCGGGGGCGATCGATGTCGCGGCGCTGCGCGCGGCGATCGCCGCCGACGCCGCGGCGGGGGCGCTGCCCTTCCTGGTCGTCGGCACCGCCGGCAGCGTCGATACCGGGGCGATCGACGATCTCGCAGCACTCGCCGCGCTGTGCCGGCAGCGGCAGCTCTGGTTTCACGTCGATGCCGCGTTCGGTGCCGTCGCCATGCTGTCGCCGGCGCTGCGCCCATTGTTCGCCGGCATCGGAGAGGCGGATTCGGTCGCCTTCGACTTCCACAAATGGGCCCAGATTCCCTATGACGCCGGCTGCCTCGTCGTGCGCGACGCCGCGGCGCACCGGGCGGCCTTTGCCCGGCCGGCGAGCTATCTCCAGCGTCAGCCGCGCGGGCTGGCGGCGGGGGCGCCGTGGCCGGTCGATCTCGGTCCCGACCTGTCGCGCGGCTTCCGCGCGCTCAAGGTCTGGATGACGCTGCGGACCTACGGTGCCGACCGCCTCGGCGCGGTCGCCGAGCACTGCTGCGCGCTGGCGGCGCGGCTGGCGGCGGCCATCGACGCCGCCCCGGAGCTGGAGCGCGCGGCGCCGGTCAGGCTCAATATCGTCTGCTTCCGCGTGGCGGCGGCCGACGACGCGGCGCAGGAGGCGCTGGCCGCCGCGCTGCAACTCTCGGGCGAGGTGGTGCTGTCCACCACTGTCCTCGGCGGGCGCACCGTGCTGCGCGCCGCCATCGTCAACCATCGCACGACGGCGGCGGACGTGGATGCGATCGTGGCGGCGGTGCGGCGGGCGGCGGCTATTCCGCCGGCAGCGCCGTCGGCATCTCCCCCGCCATGACCCGCCGCGCCGCCGCGGTGTCGAGCTGGCGTTCCCACCAGGCGACGAACACCGTCGCGACCGAGTTGCCGAACAGGTTGGTGATGGCGCGCGCTTCGCTCATGAAGCGGTCGATCGCCAGCACCAGCACGATCCCGGTCACCGGCACCTTGCCGTCGAGCGTCGCCAGCGTCGCGGCGAGGGTGATGAAGCCGCCGCCCGTCACCGCTGCCGCCCCCTTGGAGGTCAGCAGCAGCACCGCCAGGATCACGACGTAATCGCCGGCGCTGAGCGGGATGTTGAGCGCCTGGGCGATGAACGCGACCGCCATGGTGAAATAGATCGAGGTGCCGTCGAGATTGAACGCATAGCCGAGCGGCACCACCAGCCCGACCAGCGGGCGCGCGCATCCCATCGCCTCCAGCTTTGCCATCAGCGACGGCAGCGCCGCCTCCGACGAGCTGGTGCCGAGCACGATGAAGAATTCCTCGCGCAAATAGCGCAGCAGCGGCCACAGCCGCAGGCCGGCGAGGCGCATCACCGCACCCATGATGAGGCCCACGAACAGCACGCAGGTGAGATAGAAGCACAGCATCAGCGCGCCAAGTTGCGTCAGCGCACCGATGCCGTAGCGCCCGACGGTGAAGCTCATCGCCCCGAAGGCACCGAGCGGGGCGACCCGCATGATCATGCTGATCACGGCGAACAGCGCCGTGTTGGCCTCATCGAGGATGTGCAGCAGGCGCCGTCCGCGCTCGCCGATATGGGCGACACCGACGCCGAACAGCACGGCGAAGAACAGCACCGGCAGGATATCGCCCTTGGCGAAGGCGCCGACGATCGTATCGGGGATGATGGCGAGCAGGAAGCCGGCGATGCCGGGATGGGGGGCGGTGGTGTATTTCGCCGCCGCCGCCGCATCCAGCGTCCGCGGGTCGATGTTCATGCCCGCGCCGGGGGCGACGAGATGGCCGACGGCAAGCCCGATCATCATCGCGATCGTCGTCATCACCTCGAAATAGATGATCGCCTTCAGCCCGATCCGCCCGACCTCGGCGGTATCGGTCAGCTTGCCGATGCCGACCACCACGGTGAGGAAGATGATCGGCGCGATCATCATCCGCACCAGCTTGACGAACCCGTCGCCGAACGGCTGCATGGCGACCGCGACGTGGGGGTAGAAATGGCCGAGCAGGACGCCGGCCACGATCGCGATCAGCACCTGGATATAGAGCGAGGCGGAGGCGCGCGCGCCGATCATGTCCGTTCCCTTCCCGCGTCATGCCGTGCAATCAAGCACCTGCGGGGCAGGGCCGCCAAGGGCGTGCTTGCGTCGGCCCGCGCGGGCGGTATCGTCGGCCGGGCCCAATGATCCAGGACCAGCCGCCATGCCCGATTTCGTGTTGCCCCCGCCCGCCCAGGCTGCTGTCCCGGTCGCGGGCGGCGGCGCGTTCCCCGTGCGCCGCATCTTCTGCGTCGGGCGCAACTATGCTGCCCATGCCCGCGAAATGGGCGGCAATCCGGAGCGGGAGCCGCCGTTCTTCTTCACCAAGCCGGCCGACGCCGTCGTGACCGGCGGCGCCGACATGCCGTATCCGCCGATGACGGAAAGCCTGCACCACGAAATGGAACTGGTGGTCGCGATCGGCGAGGGCGGCGCCGATATCGCGACCGCGGCGGCGCTGCGCCACGCCTGGGGCTATGCCGCCGGCCTCGACATGACGCGGCGCGATCTGCAGGCGGAGGCGAAGCAGAGCGGGCGGCCGTGGGACATGGCCAAGGGCTTCGACCATGCCGCCCCGATCGGGGAAATCGTGCCCGCGTCCCGCTTCCCGGACCCGACGCGCGGGCGCATCGTGCTGCGCGTCAACGGCACCGTACGCCAGGACTCCGACCTGTCGCAGATGATCTGGAGCGTGGCGGAGACGATTGCCTATCTCTCCCGCTTCGTCCGCCTCGCCCCCGGCGACCTGATCTTCACCGGCACGCCGGACGGCGTCGCCGCGGTCGGCCGCGGGGACGTGCTGGAGGGCGAGATCGCGGACCTCGCGGCGGTCCGCACGCGCATTGCCTGACCCGGCACGGGGTTGATGCGGTGCCGCGACCCTTCCATATCCGCTGCACCGCAACAACGCCGGAGAGCGCCTGATGCCGCTGAGCGACCCTGCCCCGCGCGACGCCCTGCACCGGCGCGATATTCGCCTCGCGGGCTATCGCCGCGCCGATGGCCGCTTCGACATCGAGGGCGAGCTGATCGACACCAAGACCTATCCGATCCAGTTGGAGGGCCGCGCCCGCGGCCCCGGCGAGCCGCTGCACCACATGCGGCTGCGGCTGACGGTCGACGAGGATCTGACCATCCATGCGGCCGAGGCGGCGACCGATGCCGGTCCCTACCTGGTATGCGGCGGCGGCGCGGCGAGTTTCGCCCGACTCGTCGGCCTGCGCATTGGTCCCGGCTTCGTGCGGGAGGCGATGGCGCGGCTCGGCGGCACGCAGGGGTGCACGCATATCCGCGAGCTGGTTCAGCAGATGGGAACGGTCGCGTTCCAGACCCTGTTCGGCCAGCGCGGCCGCGCGCCGAGTGAGGCGGCGGTGGCCAAACGCTTGGTCGATTCCTGCCACGCCTATGCGAGCGACGGCCCGGTGGTACAGCGGCGCTGGCCTGAACTCTATACCGGCGCGGCGCGCGACGCCGCCGAGTGAGCGTGCTCGGCCGGCGTGCGCAGGGTCAGCGCCAGCGCATGCAGGCCGGAGGCAAATTCCGCCGCCAGCGCCGCATGCACGGCGCGGGAGCGGGCGACGCGCGGCATGCCGGCAAAAGCGTCGGCGACCAGCAGCACCGAATAATGCGTCTCTCCGCCCGGCGCGGCCCCGGCATGGCCGGCATGGCGGGCGCTGTCGTCGGTCACCTCCAGCACCGCGGGGGCGAAACGGGCAGTGAGAACGGCGGCGATCCGCCGGGCGCGGGACTCGATCATGGCGGCTTTATGACGGCGGTGATCCCCCCTTTGCAAATGCCCCTCCAGGCGGCACATAGCAGGGACGATGACCCGACGCACGCCGCCACGTCCCCGGGCCTACGCGCCGGACCCGGAGGCGCCGGGCCGAACCTGCGACATGCCCGGCTGCGGCGCCCAGGGCGACTACCGCGCGCCGAAATCGCGGCAGACGCTGCGCGAGTACTGGTGGTTCTGCCTGGAGCATGTCCGCGCCTACAACGCCACCTGGGATTTCTACAAGGGCATGTCGCCGGCGCAGATCGAGGCGGAAATGCGCGCCGACACGCACTGGCAGCGCCCGACCTGGCCGCTCGGCCATCTCGGCGCGCGGCTCGATGAGGCGATCCGGCACGATCCGCTGCATGTCCTGAACGCCGGCCTCGGTGCGGCACGGCGGGCGCAGGCGCGCCAGGCGGCGGAGGCGTCGGCCCCGGCGGAGCTGCGCGAGCCGCTGGCGACGCTCGGCCTGGCCTGGCCGCTGACGCTCGGCGAACTCAAATCGCGCTACAAGCAGCTCGCCAAGCAGCATCACCCGGATGCCAACAACGGCGACCGGGCGGCGGAGGAGCGGCTGAAAACGATCAATCTCGCCTATGCCGCGCTGCGCGGGCGGCTGGCGCAGGCGCCGCCGCTCGCCGCCGCCGGCTGAGCCGTTGCCGCCGCGCGGCTCGGTGCCGCGTTGCCTATCCATCCGGGCGGCGGCGGCGTAGTCTCCGTCCCGCCGAACCACAGGATTGCTGGCCGATGAACAAGCTTGCCGCCGTGCCCGACAGCCGTTCCGTTCCCACCTCCGCGATCAACCTGCCCGACACCACGGTTGCCGCCCGCAGCCTGTTCGGCATCGAGACCGATATGCAGGTGCCGGCGTTCTCCGAACGTACCGAGCATGTGCCGGACATCGACACCGCCTACCGCTTCGACCGGGAGACGACGCTGGCGATCCTGGCCGGGTTTGCGTTCAACAGGCGGGTGATGATCCAGGGCTATCACGGCACCGGCAAATCGACCCATATCGAACAGGTCGCGGCGCGGCTGAACTGGCCGACCATCCGCGTCAACCTCGACAGCCACATCAGCCGCATCGACCTGATCGGCAAGGATGCGATCGTGCTGAAGGACGGCAAGCAGGTGACGGAGTTCCGCGAGGGGCTGCTGCCCTGGGCGCTGCAACACCCGTGCGCCCTGGTGTTCGACGAATACGATGCCGGGCGGCCGGACGTGATGTTCGTGATCCAGCGGGTGCTGGAGGTCGAGGGCAAGCTGACCCTGCTCGACCAGAACCGCGTGATCCGGCCGCATCCGGCGTTCCGCCTGTTCTCGACCGCGAACACGGTGGGGCTTGGCGACACCACCGGCCTCTATCACGGCACGCAGCAGATCAACCAGGGCCAGATGGACCGCTGGAACATCGTCGCGACGCTCAACTACCTGCCGCATGGGCAGGAGACGGAGATCGTGCTGGCCAAGCTCGGCCTCGATCCCGCCGACCGGGCGGCGAAGAAGCGGGTGGAGAGCATGGTGGCGCTGGCCGACCTGACCCGCGCCGGCTTCATCAACGGCGACATCTCGACGGTGATGTCGCCGCGCACGGTGATCACCTGGGCGGAGAATGCGCGCATCTTCGGCGATGTCGGCTTCGCCTTCCGCCTCACGTTCCTCAACAAATGCGACGAGGCGGAGCGCGCTACCGTCGCGGAATACTACCAGCGCTGCTTCAACGAGGAGATCGCGACCGGGGCGCTGGTGCGCAAGGCGGGGTAGGGCGGCGGGCCGAGGTGGAGCATCTCCGGTCAGATGCCTGGCGAGGCGGGCAGGCCAAAGGTTGCTCCGGCCCGCAACAGCTTCCGGTCGAGCGTATAAATGGCATCGGCGCCATGATTGGCGGCGACCGCCAGATGCAAGGCGTCGCCGGCGCGCAAACCGGTTTCCGCCCGGCCGAGGAAAATTCGGGCAAGCTGATAGTCAGCCGCATCGGGCAGCCATACCACGAACGATTCCTGCACCATTTCCTCGAACGCCGCCCCGGTCTCGGCAGCGGTCTGCCGGTCCAGTTCGGCCATCCGTACCAGCCGTGCCAGCAATGAGGCGAATTCGACACGAGTCCATTGGCTCACCGCCAGGGTTCCGGGCGCAATGCCGGCGACGAAATCTTCGACGGCGGCGCTGGTCGGTTCCGACAGTAGCAGAGGCGCAAGAAAGCTGGTGTCGAAATATACCATCACCGATCCTCGTCGCGCATCTCCCGCAGCAGAATGGCGCTGTCGCCCCGAAAAGGGGGCATCCGGGCACGGAACGCGGCCAGGGAGCGCAAAGAGCGTTTCCCTGCGGCAACGGCGGACAAGCGGGCGACCGGGCGGCCGTCGCGGATGATGGCCACGTCTTCGCCGCCCGCCACCGTGTCGAGCAATTCGGCCAAATGCGCCTGCGCATGCGCAAGACTGACGGTAATCATGCCGCCCTCGAACAACCTCAGCGAACGATGCCAGTCTAGCCGGGTTCGCATGAGGTTGCCACGTTCCCTTGACGGACCTACGGTCGTCCGTCGGCGGGGGGGTGGCGCTGGCCTGCCGCCCTGCGGCAGACCGACCGGAAGCGGCATTCCTGGAAGTGGCGGCCAATGACCCTCCCCCCCAAGGACACCCCACGCAGCGACGAGTTCAAGCGCGCCACCGCCGGCACCCTGCGCGCGCTGGCGCAGAGCAACGAGGTGCAGGTGGCATTCCAGCCCGGCCCCGCCGGGCTCGCCGGCAAGCGCGCCCGCCTGCCGCTGCCGACCCGCGCCCTGCCGGCCGCCGAGATGGCACGGCTGCGCGGTGTCGCCGACAGTCTCGCCCTCCGCCTGCGCCATCACGACGATGCCGTCCACGCCGCCCGCATGCCGGCCCAGCGCGATGCCCGCGACGCCTTCGACGCGCTGGAGCAGGCGCGGGTGGAGGTCATCGGCGCGCGCCACATGGCCGGCGTCGCCGCCAATCTGCACTCGCACCTCGCCGAGCAGTGCGAGTCGGAAGGCTACGACCGCATGACGCGGCGCGAACAGTTGCCGGCCGCCGCCGCGCTCTCTCTGCTGGCGCGCGAGCGGATGTCGGGCGAGACGCTGCCGGAGGCGGCCGACCGCGTGCTCGGATTGTGGCGCGATACGCTCGGCACAGAGGCCGAGGGCGCACTCGATGAGATGGCGCGCACACAGAACGACCAGACCGCCTTCGCCCGCGCCGCCCGCAAGCTGCTCGCCGCCCTCGACCTCGCCGAGGCGGAGGCGGATGCCGAGCCGGACCCGGCGGAGGACAGCGAGGCCGGCAGCGAACAGTCCGGCCCGCAGGACGCGAGCCAGGACAGCGAGGGCGATCGCGAGAGCGACACGGAAAGCAGCGTCGGCGCCGAACCGCAGCAGATGGAGGGCGAGGCGGCGGAGGAGGATGACGCCGATGCGACCGAGGACGAGGCGGCGGCCCAGGGCGATGAACGCCCATCCGGCCCGCAGCCGCGCCGCGACAAGGCGCCGTCCGCGCCCGAGTCCGGCTACCGCGCGTTCACCCGCCAGTTCGATGAGGAGATCGCCGCCGAAGATCTCGTCGATGCCGACGAACTGACGCGCCTGCGCCAGCAGCTCGACCAGCAGTTGCAGCATCTGCAGGGCGTGGTCGCGCGCCTTGCCAACCGCCTGCAGCGCCGCCTGCTGGCGCAGCAGCAGCGGGCCTGGGACTTCGATCTGGAGGAAGGGCTGCTCGATGCCGGGCGGCTCGCCCGCGTCGTGGTCAACCCGCTCCAGGCGCTGTCCTACAAGCGCGAGCGGGACACCGAGTTCCGCGATACCGTGGTGACGCTGCTGATCGACAATTCCGGCTCCATGCGTGGCCGGCCGATCACGGTTGCCGCGATGTGCGGCGACATCCTGGCACGTACGCTGGAGCGCTGCGCGGTCAAGGTGGAGGTGCTCGGCTTCACTACCCGTGCGTGGAAGGGCGGACAGTCGCGCGAGCGCTGGGTGGCGGAGGGCAAGCCGCGCAACCCCGGACGGCTCAACGATCTGCGCCACATCGTCTACAAGGCGGCCGATGCGCCGTGGCGGCGGGCGCGCAAGAATCTCGGCCTGATGCTGCGCGAGGGGCTGCTCAAGGAGAACATCGACGGCGAGGCGCTGCTGTGGGCCTATCGCCGCCTGCTGGCACGGCCCGAACACCGGCGCATCCTGATGGTGATCTCCGACGGCGCGCCGGTCGATGACAGCACGCTTTCGGTCAATCCGGGCAACTACCTGGAACGGCACCTGCGCGAGGTGATCCGCGACATCGAAATGCGCGAAGCGGTCGAGCTGATCGCGATCGGCATCGGCCACGACGTGACACGCTACTATCGCCGCGCCGTCACCATCGTCGATGCCGAGGAACTCGGCGGGACGATGATGCAGAAACTGTCGGAACTGTTCGATGAGGACGCGGCGGCGGCATGGGCGCGGGCGGCGGCCGAGCGGGCGCCGCTGGTCGCCTGACGCCCGCCGCAGCGCAAGCGCCGGTTCCGTATCGGTAGCCGACCGGTGATGATTGCGCTATGGACACGCGATAGTGAACTTGTTAAACCATTCCGCAACGGCAAGTGCGGAGCGGGTCATGTGGAATGGGTGGGGATGGCGGCGCGGCATCGGGGCCATGGGCGGATTGGCCGCGCTCGGCGGTCTCGGCCTGATCGCCACGGCGGCGCCGGCACGGGCGACGGTCAGTTCTGTTTCCGAGCCGACCTGTCAGGCCTCGGTCGGCAACACTCTGGTGCAACAGACCAACTGCACCAACACCACCTATTCGCCGAGCTTCGGCGCGGGCCTCAACACCCGGTTCGTCGCCGGGGCCTTCCCGACCGGCAATCCCTCGGCCGACAGTTTCGCCACCG
Source organism: Pseudomonadota bacterium (assembly GCA_021847995.1). Lineage (GTDB taxonomy): Bacteria > Pseudomonadota > Alphaproteobacteria > Acetobacterales > Acetobacteraceae > JAFKFJ01. The sequence goes on from JAJZNE010000034.1 coordinate 9,013, forward strand.
CCTTCGCGGCCTGGGACAGCCAATACTCGGCCACCTACGGCAACTGGAAAGTGGTGGACGGCGGCACGCTGAACCTGAACCTGAGCGTTGCGTCCTTCGGCGCCGATCTCGGAACCTACACCGCCGGTATCTCCAGCGTGCAGGTCGATATCAGCAACTACAATCCGGCTGCCAACCGGCCGGCCCTGTCGCAGCTTGCCTGGACGCAGGCGCTGTTCCTTACTTATACGCCGACCCTAGGCAGTCTCGCTGCGCCGATCGAGACGCTCGACACCTATTCGCTGAGCCAGGGCGCGGCCGGCAGCGGCGGCGCGTTCCAGGCGGCCTGCGAGGCGCTGCCGTCCGGCGCCCCGGCGACGATCAATCAGGTCAGCAGCGGCAAGGCGTATTGCGATCCGATCTACCCGTTCCAGTATACGAGCAAACTTTTCTACGATGCGCCGCAGGGCGCGTGGGCCAATGATTCCTTCCGCGCCGTCACGCTGCTGTCCTCGGCCAACACGCAAACCGATACGCTGACCGTTTATCAGGGCTTCACCTACGGGTTCACCCTCGCGACCGATCAGAACCCGGTTACCAACTGGCCGCAATTGTCCGGAAACGTGGCGGAGCCGGGCACCGCCTGGCTGATCGGCGCCATGCTGCTGCCGCTCGGGCTGGCGGTGCGCCGCCGGGTGGGCGGCACCGTCTGACCCGGCCGTCTGACCCCGCCGTCCGGGCGTCTCGCGCTGGCGGCCGGTTCTGCGCTAGGCTCGCGGCATGCTCAGCGAATCGCCCCTTGCCGCGGCCTGGACGCGCCTTGCGGACCTCGCCGCCCGCCCCGATTCCCGCGATATCCGCGCGCTGTTCGCCGCCGACCCCGAACGCGCGCGCCGCTTCTCCGTCAGCTTCGAGGATCTGACGCTCGACCTGTCGAAATCCGCGATCGACGGGGAGGCGCTGGTCGCCCTGCTCGACCTCGCCCATGTCGCCGATCTCGACGGCTTCCGCACCCGGCTGTTCGCCGGCGAGGTGGTCAACCCGACGGAGGGGCGGGCGGCCATGCACATGGCCCTGCGCTCTGCCGCCGATGCCGGCATGCGCGCCGCCCTGCCCGGCGGGGTCGATGAAGCCTCCCGCCTCGCCGCCGCCGAGCGCGACAAGATGCGCGATTTCGTGCGCAAGGTGCATGACGGCGAACTCCGTGGCTGCACCGGCCAGACTTTCGATACCGTGCTCAATATCGGCATCGGCGGGTCCGACCTCGGCCCACGCATGGCGGTCGATGCGCTGACGCTCGCCGGCACGCCGCGCCTGCGGGCGCGCTTCCTCTCCAACGTCGATGGCCACGCCTTCGCCGCCCTCGCGCAGGAACTCGATCCGGCGCGCACCCTGGTGCTGGTCGCCTCCAAGACCTTCACCACGCTGGAGACGATGACCAACGCGCATGCCGTGCGCGACTGGATGGTGGCGAAACTGGGGGACGGCGCGGTCGGCGCGCAGTTCGGCGCGCTGTCCACCAACCTCAAGGCGGTCGGCGAGTTCGGCATCCGCCCGGACCATGTGTTCGGCTTCCGCGACTGGGTGGGCGGGCGCTATTCCGTATGGTCGCCGATCGGCCTGCCGGTCGCCCTTGCCGCAGGGTGGGAGGCGTTCCAGGCGTTCCTCGACGGCGGTGCGGCGATGGACGCGCATTTCCGCGACACCCCGTTCGCCGCGAACCTGCCGGTGCTGCTCGCGCTGACCGGGATCTGGCATATCGACCTGCTCGGCCTGCGCACCCACTGCGTGCTCGCCTATGACGAGCGGCTCCGGCGCTTCCCGGCCTATCTCCAGCAACTGGAGATGGAGAGCAACGGCAAGTCGGTGATGCTGGACGGTCATCCCGCCGCGCGCGCCACCTGCCCGGTGGTCTTCGGGGAGCCGGGGACCGACGCGCAGCACAGTTTCATGCAACTCGTGCATCAGGGCACGCAGGCGGTGCCGGTCGATTTCGTTTTCGCCGCCGTCCCCGACCATGACCGGCCGGAGGCGCACCGCATCCTGGTCGCCAACGCCCTCGCCCAGAGCGAGGCGCTGCTGCGCGGCAAGACGCGGGCGGAGGCGGAGGCGGAGATGCGGGCGAAGGGCATGCCCGAGACCGAGATCGCCCGCATCGCCCCGCACCGCGCCTTCTCCGGCAACCGGCCGTCCAACACGATCATGTTCCGCCACCTCGACGGCTACGCGCTCGGGCGGCTGATCGCGCTCTATGAGCACAAGGTCGCGGTGCAGGGCTGGCTGTGGCAGATCGACAGTTTCGACCAGTGGGGGGTGGAACTCGGCAAGGTGCTGGCCGGCGGCATCATCCCCGACCTTTCCGCCGGGCCGAAGCCGGGCGCGCATGACGGCTCGACCGAGGCGCTGATCCGCCGCTTCCGCACGCTGCGCGGCGAGGGCTGAAGGGCGGAGCGATGTCGCCCGGCCGCATCCGCCTGCTGCCGGAGGTGGTGGTCAACCGCATCGCCGCCGGCGAGGTGATCGAGCGGCCGGCGGCGGCGGTGCGCGAACTGGTGGAAAACGCACTCGACGCCGGCGCGGCGCGCATCGCCGTCACGATCGAGGGCGGCGGCATTTCCCGCATCGAGGTCGCCGATGACGGGTGCGGCATCGCGGCCGGGGATCTGGCGCTCGCGGTGCAGCGCCACGCCACCTCCAAGCTCGATGACGAAGGGCTGGTGCGCATCGCCACCCTCGGCTTCCGCGGCGAGGCGCTGCCCTCGATCGGCGCGGCGGCGCGGCTGACCCTGACCTCCCGCCCTGCCGGCGCGGCGGAGGCGGCGTCGATCACGGTGGACGGCGGCGCGGTCGGCCCGGTGCGGCCGGCGGCGGGGGCCGTGGGAACGCGCGCGGTTGTGCGCGACCTGTTCTTCGCCACCCCGGCGCGGCGCAAGTTCCTCAAGACCCCCCGCACCGAGGGCGACGCGGCGGAGGCGGCGGTGCGGCGCCTGGCGCTCGCCGCCCCGGCCGTCGCCTTCCGCTGCGAGGTGGACGGACGCGCTGCCTTCGACCTTCCCGGGCAGAGCCGCGCCGCCCGCGTCGCGGCACTGCTCGGCGCCGAGGCGGCGGCGGCGCTGCTGGAGGTCGGGGAGTCGCGCGGGGCGTTGCGTCTGTCCGGCTTCGCCGCGGCACCGCAGCTCACGCGGGCGACGGCCGCCGCGCAGGTGCTGGTGGTGAACGGCCGGCCAGTCGCGGACCCGGTGCTGCGCACCGCCGTGCGCATCGCCTATCGCGACGTGATTCCGGCCGGGCGGCATCCGGTGGTGGCGCTCTATCTCGACCTGCCGGCGGAGGAGGTCGATGTGAACGTCCATCCGGCCAAGGCTGAGCTGCGCTTCCGCGATGCCGAGGCAGTGCGCGGCCTGGTGATCGGCGCGCTCGGCCGCACGCTCGGCCTCGGTGCCGGCCGCGCCGCGCCGCCTCCCGGCCTGCGCCCCGGCCTGCGTCTCGTCCAGCCGCCGCCGCTGCGTCCGGCCGCCGCGCCGGCGGGGTT
>JAJZNE010000121.1 GCA_021847995.1 Pseudomonadota bacterium
CGGCTGGGCCGGCCCGGCGAAGGGCGAACTGGATGGCCGGCTGCGGCGCGATCTGGTGACTGTCGTGCAGGTGGCGCTGGCCGGGCGCAGCGGCGTCGAGGGGGGTGTCTGGCAGGCATCGGCGGGCGCACTTGCCTATGCCTATCCCACCTATGCCGGCACCGGCCCGAAGACCGACCTGCCGGAGGCGGAACGTCCGCGTATCGCGGCGATCAACGAAGCGGCGGTGCAGGCGGAGCGTGCGATGACGGCGCAGTATGCCGCGGGCGGGCAGACGCTGGTGCTGCACGCCTGCCCGCTGCCCGGTCCGATCCCCGACCTGACCGGCTGGACCATGACGAGGGTGATCGTCGCCGCCGGGCTGGATGCCCTGCGCCTCGGCCTCGGCGTGCTGCTGGCGCTGGTGCTCGGCATCGCGGCATGGCTCACGTCGCTGGTGCTGAGCTGGACGCGCCATGTCGCGCGGATCGAAGCGGCCCTGGCGGGCAGTGCCGCCGGCGACCTGCCGCATCTGCCGCCGACCGGAGAGGCGGAACTCGACCGGATCGTCGCGGCGCTCAACACCGCCGGCCGGCGGCTGGCGGAGGCGCGGACGCGGGCGGAGGCGCTGGCGGGGCGGGTGGCGCAGGCGGAGCGGCTGGCCGCCCTCGGTCGGGTGGCGGCGGGGGTGGCACACGAGTTCCGCAACCCGCTCGCCGGCATGCGCCTGAAAGCGGAGAATGCGCTGGCCGGCGACCCTGCGCGGCGCGGGCCGGCGCTGGCGGCGATCCTGGAGCAGATCGCGCGGCTCGACCGGCTGATCGGGGAGCTGCTGGCGATGACCCAGCGCCGGACGCCGGCACCGGCGCCGGTCGATCTGCCGGCGCTGCTGGAGGAGGCCGCTTCCGACCATCGGCATGGCGGCGTGACGCTGCTGGTCGCCGCCCCGCCCGGATGCTGCGTGCGGCTCGATCCCGCCCTGCTGCGGCGGGCGCTGGACGCGCTGCTCGACAATGCCGTCCGCCACACGCCGCCGGGCGGGCAGGTGCGGCTGCTGGCGCACGTCGGGGGCGGGGGATGGCTGCGTATCGAGGTGGCGGATGACGGCCCCGGGATCGACCCGGCGCTGCGTGACGTGCTGTTCGAGCCGTTCGTCACCGGCCGTGCCGACGGCACCGGCCTCGGCCTTGCCATCGCGCGCGAACTGGTGGAGGCGCAGGGTGGGCGGCTGGAACTGGCCAGCGCCGGCGGCGGGGCGCCGCCGCAAGGGGCGGTGTTCGCGATGGAGCTGCCATGCCGACCGTGCTGATCGTCGATGACGACGCGGCCCTCCGCGACGGACTGACGGAGACCCTGGCCGATCTCGGCCATCGCGCCGAGCAGGCGGCGGACGGGGCGGCGGCGCTGGCGCGGGTGGCGCGTGGCGGGATCGATGCGGTGCTGCTCGACCTGCGCATGCCGGGACTGGACGGGCTGGAGGTGCTGCGGCGGCTGCGTGCCCGCCCGGATGCCCCCGCCGTCGCCGTGCTGACCGCGGTGCCGACGGCCGCCAACACGATCGAGGCGATGCGGCTCGGCGCCGTCGATCATCTGACCAAGCCGATCGGGCGCGACGATCTGGCGGCGCTGCTCGGCCGCATGCTGCCGGCCGCCGCCGCCACGCCGCCCGCCGCGGCGGCGGAGGGGGAGGACATCGTCGGCAGCTCGGCGGCGATGCGGTCGGTGCAGAAGGCGATCGGCATGCTGGCCGATTCGGATGCGACCGTGCTGCTGACCGGTGAGACCGGGACCGGCAAGGAGGTGGTGGCGCGCGCCATCCACCTTCACGGCCGGCGTGCGGCACGCCCCTTCGTAGCCGTCAACTGCGCCGCCATCCCCGGCGAATTGTTGGAGAGCCAGTTGTTCGGCCATGTCCGCGGCGCCTTCACGGGTGCCGTCGCCGACCGTGCCGGCAGCTTCCGCGAGGCCGATCGCGGCACCCTGTTCCTCGACGAGATCGGCGATATGGACCTGGCCTTGCAGGCCAAGCTGCTGCGCGTGGTGCAGGAACGGGTGGTGACGCCGCTGGGCGGCCGGCCGGTCGCGGTCGATGTGCGCATCCTCGCCGCCACCCACCGCGATCTGGAGCGCGCGGTGCGGGAGGGTCGGTTCCGCGAGGATCTGTACTGGCGGCTCGGCGTGGTGCCGCTGGCGCTGCCGCCGCTGCGCGAGCGGCTCGGCGATATCGTGCCGCTGGCCGAGCATTTCCTCGCGCTCGCGGCCGGCGGCGGGGCGGCGAAGCGGCTGTCGGCCGACGCGGCGGCACGGCTGCTGGCGCATGCCTGGCCGGGCAATGTGCGCGAACTGCGCAACGCGATGGAGCGCGTTGCGGTGCTGGCGCGCCGGCCGGTGATCGGCGCCGGGGATCTCGATTTTCTGCACGCGCCGCCGGACGCGCCGCCCGACTGGCTGGACGGCGACCTGCCGGGCGCGATCGCGCGGCTGGAGGCAGCGATGATCCGCCGCGCCCTCGCCGCCGCGCAGGGCAACCGCACCGAGGCGGCGCGGCGGCTCGGCATCCACCGGCAGCTGCTCTACGAGAAACTCCGGCGCTACGGCATCGAGTGATACCGGGTCACCGAATGACCGACCCTTCCGGTCTTTCGGTGACCCGGTAGGCGCGCCGGCCTGCCGGGCCAGGGCTGGCTGATGCAGCGCCCCGGCCTGACCAGAGGGCGGCGGGCGCCGTACGACGTTGTGATGCTCGGCCCGCATGACGCCGGCAAGCTGGATGAGGGCTATCAGGCGCGCGCGCCTAACCCCTTGCCTGCCGGCGCTTCGCGTAGTGCCGGTGGGCCTTGGCGCGGTTGCCGCAGGCGCTCATCGCACACCAGCGCCGGTTGCCGCCCTTGCTGGCGTCCAGGAACAGCCAGCGGCACTGCGGGTTGGCGCACTGGCGCACGCGCGCGCGCCGGGCGCCGGCCAGCAGCGCGCCGGCCGACCAAGCCACCGGCAGCAGCGGGTCCGTCTGACCCTCCGGCATCGCCCAGACGAAATCGCCATCCTGCCAGGACAGCGCCGCCGGGCCCGGCGCCGCTGCCAGTGCCGCATTGAGCGCGGCAAGGTCGGCGGCGTCCGGCGCGGCGGCCGTCGTGGTCGCGGCGAAGATGCGCCACAACGCCTCCCGCAGCGCGATCGCTGCGGCGAAGGCGGCTGACGCCCGGGGCGGATCGGCCGCCCAGCCCGCCTGCAACCCCTCCAGCAGCGATAACGTCCACAGCCCGCTGGCCGCGCACCAGGCGAGCAGGTCGGGGGGCGCGTGCAACTGCTCGGTCGGGGCGTCGGTGCCGCGCCAGAATTTCGTGTTGACGAAATCGAGACAGAGATCGTCGGGCGGCGCGCGCAGCAACCGGCGCGGCGCCGGGGACGGCGGGGCGGTCATCGGATGACCTTAACCATCAGCAGGGTTGACGGCAACGTCGTGGCCGTGCATGTTCTAACCTACAACATAGTTAGGCAGCGCGAAGCTGCCGCAGCGGAGGAAGCGTCCATGATCGATCATGTCTCCATCGGGGTGCGCGACCTGGCCACGGCCGGCCGGTTCTACGACGCGGCGCTGGCGCCGCTCGGCTACACCTGTCTTGCCCGCTTCGATGCGACACTGGGCTTCGGGCGGGAGGCCCCGGCGTTCTGGGTCAGCGCCAGCGACCATCCGGTGCCGGCCGATCCCCGCTCCGGCCTGCATTTCTGTTTCACCGCGCCGACCCGCGCCGCAGTCGATGCGTTCCATGCCGCCGCCCTTGCCGCTTCCGGCCGCGACAACGGCGCGCCCGGCCTGCGGGCGGACTATGGCCCGGACTATTACGCGGCATTCGTCATCGACCCGGACGGCTACCGGATCGAGGCGTATTGCGGCGCGGCAGCATAGCAGCGGCCATGGCCAGCATCCGCAGGGAGATTCGGCTGGCCGCGCCGGCCGATACGGTGTGGCAGGCGGTGCGCGACGTGGGCGCCGTGCACCGGGTGCTGGCGCCCGGTTTCGTCGCCGATGTGCGCCTGGAGGGCGAGGCGCGAATTGTCACCTTCGGCAATGGCATGGTCGTGCGCGAACTGATTGTGGATATCGACGATGCCGGGCGGCGCCTTTCCTATGCCGCGGTCGGCGGCCGGGCGACGCATTACCATGCCGGGATGGAGGTCATTCCGGATGGCCCGGTCCGCTGCCGGATCGTCTGGATCATCGACCTGCTTCCGCACGACATCGCGCCCGCGGTCGCGGCGATGGTGGAGCAGGCGGCGGCGGCGATCACGCGGACGCTGGATCGCCCCGCGCCGCCCGTGCCAGCCGGATCAGCGCCGTCCGCACCTCGGCCGGCGTGCTGACCGGCGCCGGCCAGGCGACGCGCAGCGGGCGTTCCTCCAGCACCAGATCGCAGCCGTCCACGTCCGCCGCCACCATCCGCCATGGGCCGGCGATCCCGCTCGCCCGCGCACCGATCGCGGCCATCGCGTCTTCATGGTCGGCGTTGCAGTGGCCGGTGATCTCCGCCTCCGCCCCCAGGATCGCCGCGACCGCCGCCGCATCGGGCACCAGATCGGCGGAGCGCAGCCGCTGCGCGCGGGCGAAGCCGCCGACGAACAGCGCCCCCTTCGGCACGATCCGCCACAGGTGGAAATCGCCGAACCCGGCATAGAGCGCGGCATAGGGATGCACCGCCAGGTATCGCGCCCGCAGCACCGCATCGTCGGCCGGTTCGGCGAGTCCCGTCACCGTTACCCGCGGGGCCGTCTGCGGGTTCGCCCCCTCCGCCGCGCCGGTCACCAGGACGGCGCAGCGCGGATCGGCGCGCAGGTGGCGCGTGTGCTCGGAAAGGTCCGACAACAGCAGCAGCAGATCGAGCGCAGGCGTCGTCGCCGGCGTCACCAGGCTGGCGAAGGGCTGGCCGGCGGCGCTGCTCGCCAGCGTGCCCGCCCGCGCCGCCCGCAGCAGGCGCCGCGCGCTCCATCCCGGCGGCTCCGGCGGCTCTGCCATGATGTGTTCACCCTCCTTACCGGATTGCGCCATAATCCCGCGCCATATGGGGCCTTGCCGCCCGCGGCAACCCCGGAGGTGCCCGATGAAGCAGACCATCGCCCTGGTCGATGACGACCGCAACATCCTCACCAGCGTCGCCATGACGCTGGAGCAGGAAGGCTTCGCCGTCCGCACCTATACCGACGGTGAGAGCGCGTTGCAGGCACTGCTTGCCCGTCCGGTCGATCTCGCCGTGCTCGACATCAAGATGCCGCGCATGGACGGCATGGAGCTGCTCCAGCGCCTGCGCCGCAACAGTCTGATGCCGGTGATCTTCCTGACCTCCAAGGACGAGGAGGTGGATGAGGTGATGGGCCTCAGGCTCGGCGCCGACGACTACATCACCAAGCCGTTCAGCCAGCGCCTGCTGCTCGAACGCATCCGCGCCCTGCTCCGCCGCAACGAGAGCGGGCGGGCCGAGGGGGCCGGCGCGACGCCGGCCGGCATCATCGTGCGCGGCGATCTGACGCTCGATGAGACGCGGCACCAGTGCAACTGGCACGGCGCCGACATCCAGCTCACGGTGACGGAATTCCTCCTGGTCAAGGCGCTGGCGGTGCGGCCGGGCATGGTCAAGTCGCGCGACCAGCTGATCGACGCCGCCTATGGCGAGAACATCTATGTCGATGACCGCACCATCGACAGCCATATCAAGCGCGTGCGCAAGAAGTTCCGGGCGGTGGACGACAGCTTCAACCAGATCGAGACGCTCTACGGCATCGGCTACCGCTACCGGGACGGCTGAGAGTTTGTGAAGGAATGCCCCTTGCGCCCTGCCGCCCTGGATAAAGTCAGATACTTGCAAGGGGCATTCCTTCGCAAGTTCGATTTCTTTCACAAGCTCTGAGGAGGCGCCGATGCCCGACAGCGGCACGCTGCCTGTCGCCGCGATCGCCCCGCCGCCGCCGCGGCCGGCCTCGGGCAGGCGTGTCTCGCCGCTGCTGCGGCGCATCCTGCTGGTCAACCTGGTGCCGCTGGCGCTGCTGCTGGCGGCGCTGCTCTATCTCGACCAGTACCAGAACGGCCTCCTGGCGGCCGAGGTCACGGCGCTGCGCGAGCAGGCGCGCATCTATGCCGGCGCGCTCGGCCAGAGCGCGGTGCGCGAGAACGATGCCGGCAAGCCGCATCTGCTGCCCGATCTCGCCCGCCCGCTGCTGCGCAGCCTGACCGAGCCGACGCCGAGCGCGCAGGCCCGCGTCTATGACCCCGAAGGGCAACTCGTCGCCGACAGCCGGGTGCGCGAAGGCGCCGGCGGCGCCGTGGTGACCGAGCCGCTGCCGCCGGCGCTGCCGCGCGGGGAGCTGCTGGGCGCGATCGGGCGTGTCTATGACCGCCTGCTGGCCTTCTTCCCCCATGAGGGCGAGGTGCCGGTGCTCGACATCGGCCCCACCGCCGCCGGCCCGGACTGGCAGCCCGACATGCGCGAGCAGTTGCGCCTGAGCGGTACCGACCAGGCCCGCGAGATGCCCCCCTATGTCCGCCGCACCCAGGATGACCGGCTGCTGGTCACGGTGTCGGAGCCGGTGGTGCGCAACCGCAGCATCGTCGGCATCGTCCTGCTGACGCGCGAGGCGCGGGAGGTGGATGCGAGCCTGCTCGCCGTCCGGCTCTCCATCCTCGCGCTGTTCGCGCTGGCGCTGGCGCTGACCGTGCTGCTGTCGTGGTATCTCTCGCTCACCATCGCCCGCCCGATCCTGCGCCTCGCCCGCGTCGCCGAGCGGATGCGCGAAGGGCGCGGGCGGGCGGAGACGGTGCCGGCACTGCTGCTCGACCGCTATGACGAAGTGGGCGAACTGGCGCAGGCGCTGGCCGCCTCCGCCCGCGCCCTGTGGGACCGCATGGATGCGACCGAGCGTTTCGCCGCCGATGTCGCGCACGAGATCAAGAACCCGCTCACCTCCATCCGCAGCGCCATCGAGACGCTGCGGCGCATCGACGATGCCGCCAAGCAGCGCCGCCTGCTCGGCATCATCGCCGAGGACGTGGCGCGGCTCGATCGCCTGATCAGCGACATCAGCGACGCCTCCCGCATCGATGCCGAATTGTCGCGCGCCGCCACCGAACCGGTTGACCTGCCGCCGATCCTGGCCACGCTGGCCGAGATCAACGAAACCACGCGCGCCGACGGCGCGCCGCATATCGAGGTGGCGCCGGCCGAGGGGCGCTGCGCGGTGCAGGGGGTAGAAGGGCGAGTGGTGCAGGTGCTGCGCAACCTGATCGCCAATGCTGTCTCCTTTTCTCCGCGCGATGGCCGGATCGCGCTGGCGGCGCGCGAGGCCGGGAATGCGGTGGAGATCACGGTGGAGGACGAAGGGCCGGGCATCCCCGAAGGGCGGCTCGAACACATTTTCGACCGCTTCTATTCGGAACGCCCGCACGGCGAGCGGTTCGGCCAGCATTCCGGCCTCGGCCTTTCCATCAGCCGGCAGATCGTGGAGGCGCTGCGCGGGCGGATCAGCGCCGAGAACCGGCGCGATGCCGCCGGACGGGTGATCGGCGCCCGCTTCCAGGTCCGGCTGCCGCGCGCGCTCTGAACGGGAACGCCACCGCGACGGTGACGTTGCGCCCTGATGGACACGCCCGGACCACGACCGTTTCCGCCTCCCCGCCCCACCGATCAAGACGCCTCACCGACCCGCCTCGCGCAGGAGGAGATGGCCCGCGCCCATCCCGACGCGCGCACCGTCGCGCTCGTCATCCTGGCGGTGCTCGCGGTGTTCTACACGCTCTATGCCGCGGCCGAGATTCTGCTGCCGCTGCTGCTCGCGGTGGTGCTGACGCTGCTGCTGGCGCCGGCGCGACGGCTGCTGACCGAGCGGTTGCGCCTGCCGGCGATGCTGGCCGCGCTGCTGCTGATCGTGCTGCTGTTCGCCGTCATTCTGGGCGTGGCCTCGGCGCTGATCGTGCCGGCGTCGTCCTGGGTTGCCAAGGCGCCGCAGAGTCTCGACGAATTGCAGCATCGCCTCGGCTTCCTCGGCCAGCCGGTGAAATTCGTCCGCCACGGCATGGACCAGATCGAGCAGGCGATGCAGGGCCCGCCGGCAGCGGGCCAGCAGCGGGTGGTCGCGGTGCAGCAGCAATCCGGCTTCGGCGGGGTTGGCGCCAGCGTCCTGCAAGGCACGCGGGCGGTGCTGGGCGAGGGGTTCACGCTCGCCATCATGCTGTTCTTCCTGCTCGCCGCCGGCGATTCGCTGCTGCGCCGGCTGGTCGAGATTCTGCCCAGCTTCAGGGAAAAGCGCCGGGCGGTGGAGATCGCGGGCGAGATCGAGCGCAACATCTCCGGCTGGCTATTGACAATCACGGTCATGAACCTACTGGTGGGGATCGCCAACGGGGTGCAGATGTGGCTGCTCGGCATGCCCGACCCGCTGCTGTGGGGCACGCTGGCATTCCTGCTCAATTATATCCCCATCCTCGGCCCGTTCACCGGCATCGTCATCTTCTTCTTCGTCGGCCTGTTCAGCAAGCCGAGCATCTGGCTGGCGCTGGTCGCACCGGCGGTCTATCTCGGTATCCATACGCTGGAGGGCGAGACGGTCACGCCGATGCTGCTGGCGCGGCGCTTCACGCTCAATCCGGTGCTGGTGATCCTGTCGCTGTTCTTCTGGGACTGGCTGTGGGGGGTGCCCGGCGCCTTCCTGTCGGTGCCGCTGCTTGCCATCGCCAAGATCGTCGCCGACCGCATCCCGGTGCTGACCCCGTTCGGCCATCTGATCGGCGGCGCGCCGCGCGCGGCGAACGGACAGGCATCATCGGCAGCCGGCTAGGGCCAGGGACGACGGCGGGGAGGGGGTGCGAAATCCTCTTCCCTTACATGTTGGCACAGGCCACAGTGCCGTCCCATGCAGGTGCATGGAAGCTGCGCCGCCCGGAACGGGGCCGGGGTGCTGCTGCTGGGGCCGCCGGGGGCCGGCAAGTCCGATCTCGTGCTGCGTCTGCTCGACCGCGGTTTCTGCCTCGTCGCCGATGACCGGGTGGAGATCGCCGCCGGCTGCGCCTGCCCCGCCGACGGTCTGGCCGGATTGCTGGAGGTGCGCGGCCTCGGCATTGTGCGGATGCCGTTCGTGGCGCCGGTGCGGCTTGCGCTCGCCGTCATGCTCGGCGCGGCGGGGGATCGGCTGCCTTTGCCGGCGCGTTACGTCCCGGCCGATCTGCCGCTGCTGGCGCTGGACGGGCTCGCCGCCGGGGCACCGGCGGTGGTTGCGCTGGCGCTGGACTGCGCCGCGGGCCGGGTCACGCAGATCGCCGGAGCCTTCGCATGACCGCCCCGCCGCCGCGCGACGTGGTGCTGGTGAGCGGCCTGTCGGGGGCGGGCAAGGCCTCCATCCTGCGGGCGCTCGAAGACATCGGGTTCGAAGCCATCGACAATCTGCCGCTGCCGATGATCGAGGGCCTGGTCGCCCGCGCCGAGCCGGAGGGGGCACGGCGGATCGCCGTCGGGGTCGATGCCCGCTCGCGCGGGTTCGATGCCGGGGCGGTGCTGGCAACGCTCTGCCGGCTGCGCTCCAACCCCGCGCTCCGCCCCGAACTGCTGTTTGCCTGGGCCGATGAGACGGCGCTGCTGCGCCGCTTCACCGAGACGCGGCGGCGCCATCCGCTGGCGCCGGACGGGCGCGTGAGCGACGGGATCGCCGCCGAGCAGGCGGTGACGGCCCTGCTGCACGACACCGCGGACCTCGTGATCGACACCACCGACCTGCCGCTGTCGGCGCTGCGCGCGCTGGTTGAACAGCGCTACCGCGGCGGCCCGGCCGCTGCGCCGCGTGCCAGCCTGGCAGTGGCGCTGCTGTCGTTTTCGTTTGTTGCCGGGCTGCCCCGCGAGGCGGACATGGTGTTCGACGCCCGCTTCCTGCGCAACCCGCACTATGTGACAGGACTGCGGACGCGCACCGGCCTCGACCCCGCGGTCGGCGCCTATGTGGAGGCCGATCCGGACTTTGCTGCCTTTTTCGGCCGGCTGATTGATCTGCTCGGGCTGGTCTTGCCGCGCTTCGTGGAAGAGGGCAAGAAGTATGCGACGATCGCGGTCGGCTGCACCGGAGGGCGGCACCGGTCCGTACACATCGTCGAGAAGCTGGCGGCAGGACTCCGCGAGGCAGGCTGGCGCGTGACCATCACCCATCGAGAACTCGCCCGCATGGGCAATGCGCCGCCGCGGCCGGCGCCGACCACGCAGGCGCAGGAGGCCTGAGATCCGTCATGATCGGTCTTGTGCTCGTCACGCACGGTCGCCTCGCTGAGGAGTTGCGCTCGGCCATGGAGCATGTCGTCGGGTCGCAACGGAACGTCTGTACCGTGTGCATCGGACCCGACGACGACATGGAGCGGCGGCGGGCCGAGATCCACCGCTGCATCGATCAGGTCGATACCGGCGACGGTGTCGTCCTGCTCACTGACATGTTCGGCGGCACGCCGAGCAACCTCGCCATTTCCCAGATGGACCGGCGCAACGTGGAGGTGATCTCCGGCGTCAATCTGCCGATGCTGGTCAAGCTGGCCAAGGTCCGTTCCCATCAGCCGCTCGCCGATGCCGTCGATTGTGCCCAGAATGCCGGGCGGAAATACATTGCCGCCGCCTCCCATGTGCTGCCTCATTGCCGCCTGCCGGAAGAGGCGCTGAACGGCAGCGTCGCCGACCCGGCCGCCCTGCCGGCGGCGCCGGCCGGCGTGGTCAACCTTGCCAAGCTGCGCGGCGCCGCCGGATGAGTGCCGGCGCGGGGTCGCCCGGCGATCCGCCGGCTGCCTCGCCTGACCCGCCGCCGGCCGCGGCGCCGGTGCTCAGCCGTGCGGTCGTGATCGGCAACCTGCGCGGCCTGCATGCCCGCGCCGCGGCCAAGTTCGTCGCCCTGGCAGAACGGTTCGGCGCCGCGGTCGAGGTGTGCAAGGACGGCCAGTCGGTCTCCGCCCGCTCCATCATGGGGCTGATGATGCTGGGCGCCGGCCAGGGGACGACGATCGAGCTCCGCGCCGAGGGCTGGGACGCCAAGGAGGCGCTCGACGCCCTCGCGGCGCTCGTCGAGGCCCGGTTCCATGAGCACGAGTGAGCGTCTGCCGCCGCCGGCCCCCTCGATCCCCGCCGCTGCCCCGGTGGCCCGCCCGGCGCGACCCCGCCGCCCGGCCGCGGAGGGGACGGCGCGCGCGGAACGCCTGCTTGCCGGCATCCCGGTTTCCCCCGGCGTCGCCATCGGCCCGGCCTTCGGCGCCGCCGAACCGCCGGCCGAGGTCGAACACCGCGCCATCGATGCCACCGAGGCCGCAGCCGAGACGGCGCGGCTGGAGGAGGCGATCGCGCTGTCGCGCAAGCAGCTCGCCAAGCTGCGCACCCGCCTCGCCGTGCTGCCGGAAGACAGCCAGGCCGAGATCGCGCCGCTGATCGATGCCTATCTCCAGATGCTCGGCCCGTCGCGCCTCGTGCGCGGCATCCGCCGCCGCATCGCCGAGGGGCTGGTGGGCGCGGAAAGCGCCGTCGCCGAGGAGACGGAGGCGATTGCCGCGGCGATCCAGGCGGCGCCGGCCGATGACGACCCGGCCGGCCGCCGCCGCCGCGCCGAGGAGGTGCGGGAGATCGGGCGGCGCCTGATCCGCAACCTGACGCACGCGCCGTTCCGCAGCTTCGCCGGCCTGCCCGCCGGCGCGGTGCTGGCGTGCGAATATCTCCGCCCCGCCGATGCGGCGCTGCTCGATCCCTCCCGTCTCGCCGGAGTCGCGACCGATGAGGGCGGCGCCGAGGGGCATACCGCGATCATGCTGCGCGCGCTCGGCGTGCCGGCGGTCCTCGGCGTCGCCGGCCTCGCGCAGGCGGTGCGGCCGGGCGAGACGGTGGTGGTGGACGGCAGCCAGGGCACGGTGGTGGTCAATCCGGCGCCGGCGACGCTCACCGCCGCCCGCCGCGCCGTGACCGCGTTTGCGCGCGAGCAGCAGAAGCTGGCCCGCCTGCGCCGCCTTCCCGCGGTGACCGCGGACGGCGAGGCGGTGGAGTTGCAGGCGAACCTGGAACTGCCGGCCGAACTGCCGCTGATCGCGCAGGCCGGGGCGGCGGGGATCGGCCTGCTGCGCAGCGAATTCCTGTTCATCAACCGCGCCAGCCTGCCCGACGAGGCGACCCAGGCCGAAGCCTACCGCGCCATCATCGAGGCGATGGAGGGCGATCCGGTGACGATCCGGGTGCTCGACTGGGGTGGGGAGAAGGATCTGGAGGCGCTGGCGAGCGAGGGGCTGGTGTCGCCCGCGGCGGACGCCAACCCCGCCCTCGGGCTGCGCGGCATCCGCCTTCTTTTGCGCCAGCCGGCGCTGCTGGAGACGCAACTGGCCGCCATCCTGCACGCCGCGGTGGCCGGGCCGGTGCGGGTGCTGCTGCCGATGGTGACCACGGTGGCCGAGGTGAAGGCGGCGCGCGAAATCTACGACCGCGTCG
>JAJZNE010000092.1 GCA_021847995.1 Pseudomonadota bacterium
GCGGCCGAACACCACGATGTCGAGCAGCGAATTGGTGCCGAGCCGGTTGGCGCCATGCACCGACACGCACGCCGCCTCGCCGACCGCCATCAGGCCCGGCACGGTCGCATCGGGGTCGCTGTCGGTCGGGCGCAACACCTCGCCGCGGTGGTTCGTGGGGATGCCGCCCATGTTGTAGTGAACCGTCGGCAGCACGGTGATCGGCTGCTTCGTCACATCGACGCCGGCGAACACGCGCGCGGTTTCGGAAATGCCGGGCAGACGCTCATGCAGCAGTTCGGCGCCGAGATGCTCCAGATGCAGCAGGATGTGGTCCTTGTGCGGGCCGCAGCCGCGGCCGGCGGCGATCTCCAGCGTCATCGACCGCGACACCACGTCGCGGCTGGCAAGATCCTTGGCGGTGGGCGCATAGCGTTCCATGAACCGCTCGCCCTCGCTGTTGGTCAGATAGCCGCCTTCGCCGCGCGCGCCTTCGGTGATCAGGCAGCCGGCGGGAAAGATGCCGGTCGGGTGGAACTGCACGAACTCCATGTCCTGGCACGGCAGGCCGGCGCGCAGGACCATGCCGTTGCCGTCGCCGGTGCAGGTGTGCGCCGAGGTGCAGGAGAGGAAGGCACGGCCATAGCCGCCGGTCGCCAGCACCGTGGTCTGGGCGCGGAAGCGGTGGATGGTGCCGTCTTCGAGGTTCCAGGCGATCACGCCGCGGCAGGTGCCGTCATCGTCCATCAGCAGGTCGAGGGCGAAATACTCGACGAAGAATTCGGCGTCGTGCTTCAGGCTCTGCTGATAGAGCGTGTGCAGGATGGCGTGCCCGGTGCGGTCGGCGGCGGCACAGGCGCGCATCGCCGGGGTCTTGCCGTACTCCTTCATGTGGCCGCCGAACGGGCGCTGATAGATGCGTCCATCCTCGGTGCGGCTGAACGGGACGCCGAAATGTTCCAGTTCGTGGACCGCCGGCACCGCTTCGCGGCACATATATTCGATCGCGTCCTGGTCGCCGAGCCAGTCCGACCCCTTGACGGTGTCGTACATGTGCCAGCGCCAGTCGTCCTCGCCCATGTTGCCGAGTGCCGCGCCGATGCCGCCCTGGGCGGCGACGGTGTGGCTGCGGGTGGGGAACACCTTGGTGATGCAGGCGGTCTTCAGCCCGGCCGCACCCATCCCGAGCGTCGCCCTGAGGCCGGCCCCGCCGGCGCCGACCACCACCACGTCGTAGGTGTGGTCCGTCACCGCATAGGCGCCGTTGGACGGCTTGCTGATTGCGTTCATCGCGGTCCCGTCAGCCTGAAAAAGCCAGCCGGCCGATCGCGAACAGGGCGATCAGCCCGAGCAGCGCCGCCACCCCCCTGATCGCGAGCAGCGTCGCCATGCGCGCCCGCTCGTGATGGACGTAATCATCGACGATGACCTGAAGGCCGAGTTGCGCATGATGGAAGGTGGCGAGCACCAGTCCGGCGAGCAGTGCCGCGTTCACCGGGTGCGATGCGAAGTGGGCGACGGCGCTGCGCGGCAGCCCGCCGAGGCGCAGCACCGACAGCACGAACCACAGCGACAGCGGCAGCAGCGCGAGCGCGGTCAGCCGCTGCGCCCACCAGTGATGCGTGCCGCCATGCGCCGCACCAAGGCCGCGGACACGGCCGAGTTGCGAGCGCATCACCGCGATCTTCGTGATCCCGCTCATTGCGCCCTCACATCGCCGCGACGCCGACGATCCAGGTCAGCAGCGTCAGCACCGCAGTTGCGATCAGCACGGCACGGCCGCTGCGGTGCATCGTCGGCAGTTCATAGCCGACGCCGGCATCCCAGGCGAGATGCCGCAGCCCGGCGCAGAAATGATACCACAGCGACGCCGTCCAGCCGAACAGCAGCAGGATGCCGAGCGGCGAGCGGACGAAGCCGGCGACCGCGGCATAGGCGGCATCGCCGCGCGCCGCCGCGACCAGCCACCACACCAGCAGCAGCGTGCCGGCCGACAGCGCGATGCCGGTCGCGCGGTGCAGGATCGACAGCACCGACGTGATCTGCGGGCGATAGACCTGCAGATGCGGCGACAGCGGCCGCTGCACCAGCCGCCCGTCGCTGGTTCGGCCGACCATCAGCGCCTCGCGGGTATCCGTCATGCCGCCGACCCTCCTGCTCAGGCGGCGCGGCGCGCCAGCAGCCCCTGCGCCACCACCGATTCTGCGATCTGCACCGCGTTCAGTGCCGCCCCCTTGCGCAGATTGTCGGAGACGCACCAGAAGGCGAGCCCGTGCTCCACCGTCGGATCGCGGCGCAGGCGGCTGACGAAGGTCGCATCCTCGCCCTGCGCCTCCAGGGGCGTGACATAGCCGCCATCCTCGCGCTCATCCAGCACCGTCACCCCCGGCGCCTCGCGCAGCACGGCGCGGGCATCGGCGACGCTGACCGGGCGGGCGAACTCGACATGCACCGCCTCGGCATGGCCGATGAACACCGGGACGCGCACGCAGGTGGCGATGACCCGGATTTCGGGGTCGAGGATCTTGCGCGTCTCGACCGCCATCTTCCATTCCTCCTTGGTCGATCCGTCGTCCATGAAGCGGTCGATGTGGGGGATCACGTTGAAGGCGATCTGCTTGGTGAAATTCTCCGGCTTCACCGGGTCGTTGACGAAGGTGGCGCGGGACTGCGCCCACAGCTCGTCCATCCCTTCCTTGCCGGCGCCGGAGACGGACTGGTAGGTCGCCACCACGACGCGACGCACCGTGAAGCGGTCGTGCAGCGGCTTCAGCGCCACCACCATCTGGATGGTCGAGCAGTTCGGGTTGGCGATGATGCCGCGGCGGATGCGCGCCAGCGCCTGCGGATTGACCTCCGGCACCACCAGCGGCACGTCCGGTTCCATGCGGAACTGGCTCGTGTTGTCGATGACGAGGCAGCCGGCGGCGGCGGCGCGCGGCGCATGCACGGCCGAGACGGCGGCGCCGGGACTGAACAGGCCGATGTCCCAGCCGGCGAAGTCGAACATCTCCAGGCCCTGCACGGTCAGCACCTTGCGGTCCCCAAACGAAACCTGTGCGCCGGCGGAGCGGCCGGAGGCGACGGCAGCGACCTCGCCTGCCGGGAACTTGCGTTCCGCGAGCGTCTTGAGCATCTCGCGCCCGACCGCCCCGGTGGCGCCGACGACCGCGACCCTGTAGCTCATGACCCAACTCTCCTGTCCGGCGCCGGGCGCTGCGTCCGGTGCCGCAGTGCGCCTAGCCTTCCGCAGGCAGCATGGCAAGCGGGCTGCGCGCGGGCCAGGGCTGCCGGGCGCCGTCAGCGCGGCGCGCGCGCCCGGTCGAGCGCCTCCAGCCGCGAAGCCGCCGCCCGTGTCGTTTCCGCCTCCAGGGCGCGGTATTCGGCGATCAGCGCGCTGCCGAGGTCGGTCAGCCGCGCGCCGCCGCCCCCCGCACCGCCGGCGGCGGTGGACACCACCGGGGCGCCGAGATGGCGGTTGAGATCCTCCACCAGTTCCCAGGCGCGCCGGTACGACATGCGCAGCGCCCGCCCGGCGGCGGAGATCGATCCGGTGCGGGCGACCGCTTCCAGCAGCGCCACCTTGCCCGGCCCGATCCGAGCGCCGCCGGCGAGATCGAGCCGGATGCTGACCCGGCCGGAGGAGGGTGGCGCGCTGCCGCGTGAGGGCATGACGGTCATGGCGGCAGGCTGCCCGTTCGCGCGCCGCGGATCAACGCCGTGTTGTCGGGCGCCGGTCCTGTCCCACATCTTCCCTGCTGTGCAGCGGACAGGGAGGGGTGGCGATGGCACGGTCGGGCATGGCAGTCCTGGCGGCGCTCGGCATGGCGGCCGGCGCTGGGGTGGCGCGGGCGGACGTGATCGACGGCGCATGGTGCGATGCGGCGTCGGGCCGCCTCACGATCGACGGACCGGCCATCGTCACGCCGGCCGGGACGGCCACCACCGGCCAGTATTCGCGCCATTATTTCAGCTACGTGGTGCCCGACGGCGAGGCCGGCGCGGGGACGACGGTGGAGATGCGGCTGTTGAACGAGCAGACCATGCAGCGGCGCGCCGGGCCGGGGGCGGCGGTGGAAACCTGGCATCGCTGCACCCCGGCGGTCAGCCTCCGCCTGCCGGCGCCGACGGCGCGGCCCGGCTAGCCGCTACGAGGCCGGATGCAGATCGGCCGGCGGCGTCGGGCCGCGCGGCCTGCCCTCGCCGCACGCATCGCTGGCGTGCGTCGCGGGCCACACCAGCCGCGTCCCGGGATCGGCGAGCGGCAGCGGGGCGTGGCGCACGCAGCGGCCGGCACGGCGCCACCAGGCGCGCGGCTGGTCGTTGAAATTCATCGGTTCCAATCCGCCATCTTCGTTGCCGCGCATCCAGTAGGCGCAGTCGCCGCAGGTCTGCGGACCGGAATCGGGCGTGCGCGCAACGCCGTCGCCGCAGCCCTCCTCGGCGAAGGTTTCCGGCCAGTGCGCGACCGTCTCGCGGTCGGCACCGACCGCCGGACTCGGCGCGCGGCGGCGGCAGACACCGACCGAGGCGTTGAAATGGGCCCAGAACGCACAGCCCGTGCAGCGCACCGGTGCCAGGGTCGCGGCCGCCTCGGTCATGCCGGGCCTCCATCAGCGGTCATCGTCATGCCGTCTGATCCTGCGCGGCCGGCCCGGCCACCACTAAATTTCCTGTCATCACCGTCCGCGACCGGCCGCCACCTCTTGCGGCCGTGGGCTGGCGGCCTGTGCTGAAACCTGTTTTACTTGAGGGGGCCGGACGGTGCTGCTTTAGACCTGCCGAACGCCACGGGAGCTTTGCGAGGTGATGGTCGAACAGGAGCGGGAGGCCGGATCCGCTGCGGCCCGCCCGGTGCCGGGACGCAAGTTCAACATCCTGCTGGTCGAGGACGATCAGAGCATCGCCGACGAGGTGCGCGATGACCTCATCAGCCGCGGCTACGTGATCGAGCATATCGGCGACGGTACGGCCGCCCTGCGCATCGCGCAGGCGCGGCATTTCGACCTGATGATCGTGGACCGGCTGCTGCCCGGCATCGATGGCCTGTCGGTGATCGAACGCATCCGTGCGCTCGGCATCCGCACCCCGGTGCTGGTGCTCAGCGCCCTGAGCGCGGTTGATGACCGGGTCCGCGGGCTGAAGGCCGGCGGCGACGACTACCTCTCCAAGCCGTTTGCGTTCCTGGAACTGGCCGCGCGGGTGGAGGCGCTGCTGCGCCGGCCGATCGAGGTGCGCGAGACGGTGCTGCGCGTCGGCCCGCTGGAGATGGACCTGATCGACCGCACCGTGCGCCGCGGCGACCGCCCGCTCGACCTGCTGCCGCGCGAGTTCAAGCTGCTGGAATATCTGATGCGCCGCCCCGGCCAGCTGGTGACGCGCGACATGCTGCTCGAGGATGTGTGGCAGTACCGGTTCCTGCCGCAGACCAACCTCGTCGATGTCCATATCGGTCGGCTGCGCCGCAAGCTCGACGTGGCCGGGGAGCCGCCCCTGATCCAGAGCGTGCGCGGCGCCGGCTTCATCTTCCGTGTTCCAGACTGAAATATTCCGCTCCTCGCCGTTCCGCCTCGCGGCGGCCTTTGCCGCGGCGATCGCGGCGGTGACGCTGCTGCTGTTCGGCTTCATCTACTGGCAGACGGCAATCTTCGAGACCGCGCGGATCAACGGACTGTTGCAGAGCGAGGCGGCGGTGCTGGCCAGCGAGACGCCGCAGGAGCTGGTGCGCAGCGTCAACCGCCAGCTCGCCGGCAACCTGTTCCGCGTCACCTTCATCGGCCTGTTCGCCCGCGATGGCACCCTGATCGCCGGCAATCTGCGGCACATTCCGCACGGCATGCCGCTCGACGGCTTCGCGCATCGCGTCAGCGCCAGCGGGATCGAGCCGCAGGCGCCCGGCTTCGCCGTCGTGCGCGGGGTGGCGCGGCAACTGGCGGACGGATCGGTGCTGGTGATCGCCCGCGACATCGCGGTGCTGGCCGAGTTGCGGGCGCCGGTGCTGAATGCGCTGGAACTCGGCCTGATCCCCGCCTTCCTGCTGTCGCTCGCGACCGGCGCCTGGCTGAGCCGCCGCGCGCTGGCACGGGTGAAGGTGGTGCATGAGACGATCGAGCGGATCATGCACGGCGACCTGCACGAGCGTCTGCCGACCCGCGGCACGCGCGACGACCTCGACCGGCTGGCGGTCAGCGTCAACCGCATGCTGGACCGCATCGAACGGCTGCTGCACGAGGTGAAGGGTGTCGGCGACAACATCGCGCACGACCTGCGCACGCCGCTCGCCCGCGCCCGCGCCAAGCTGGAGCGCGGGCGCAACAGCGCCGGCGATCTGGCGACGCTCGGCGGCGTGGTCGATACCGCGGTTGCCGATCTCGACCAGACCATCGTCATCATCACCGCCCTGCTGCGCATCGGCGAGATCGAAACCGGACGGCGGCGCAGCGGCTTCGGCGTGGTCAGGCTCGCCGAACTGGCGCGGGAGGCCTATGAACTCTACCAGCCGGTGTGCGAGGAGCATCTTCTCGCCCTGGAACTCGAACTGGCGGCGGAGCCGCAGGTGGCGGGCGACGGTGAGCTGCTGATGGAGGCGCTGGCCAACCTGATCGACAACGCCGTCAAGTTCACGCCCGCCGGCGGTCGCGTCCGCATCGCCGTGAGGATGGAGGACGGAATCCCCGTGATCGCGGTCGCCGATACCGGCCCCGGCATTCCCGCGGCGGAGCGCGACGTGGTGCTGCGCCGCTTCTACCGGGCGGAGGCGAGCCGGCATACCGCCGGTCACGGCCTCGGCCTCAGCATCGTCGGCGCGATCGTGCGGCTGCACCAGTTCCGCCTCGTGCTGCGCGAGCCGGCCAGCGGCAGCGGCGCGGTGTTCGCGATCCTCGCCTGCCCCGATCCGGCGACCGAGACGATGGCGGAGGGGGTCGCGCGGGCCGGCGCAATGACAGCGGCTGCACTCTGAAAGGCGGGCTGAAAGGCGGGCTGAAAGGCGGGCTGAAAGGCGGGCAGCGAGGCGGGGCGATTGCGATGGGCATCCGTTCGCCCGTGCGATAGGCTGCCGCGCATTGCGCCGCCGTACCAACCGGGGGGAGACGGAATCATGTGCGTATTCTGCGGCCTGACGCGAAGGCGGGTGGTCCGTGGCCTGGCGGCGACGGCGGTGGGCGGCGGGGCGCAGGCGGCGGGCGGAGGGGCCGTCCCTGCCGCTTCCACCACGCTTGCCGCCACCACGCTTGCCGCCGCCACGCTTGCCGCCACCGCCGCGGAGCCGCTGGTGCCTGCCGCGGCGGCCGAGCCGGTGATCCTCGGTGACGGCGCCTTGCGGTATCGGGTGGTGGAGGGGTGGGGCAGGCTGCCGCCCGGCTACGCCTATCGCGACGGCGCCGCCGTCTGCGTCGATGCGAACGACAACGTCTATGTCTTCAACCGTGGTGTGCATCCGGTGATCGTGTTCGACCGGGACGGGAATTTTCTCCGCTCCTGGGGCGAGGATATCGGCTTCGTCAACGCCCACGGCGCCGCCGTCGGGCCTGACGACATGCTGTACCTGACTGATGATTTCGGCGCCGCAGTGCGCAAATGCACCACCGCCGGCCGGGTGGTGATGACCATCGGCACGCCCGGCAGGCCGGCGCCGCGGTTCAGCGGCGACCCGTTCAACCGCTGCACGCATACCGCGCTGTCGCCGCAGGGCGAAATCTACGTCTCCGACGGCTACCAGAATGCCCGCGTCCACAAATACGCCCCCGACGGCAAGCTGCTGTTCTCGTGGGGGGAGCCGGGGACCGGGCCGGGGCAGTTCAACCTCGTCCACAACATCGCCTGTGACGATGCCGGCTGGGTCTATGTCGCCGACCGGGAGAACCACCGGGTGCAGGTGTTCGACGGCAACGGCCGCTACCAGACCGAATGGCACAGCCTGATGCGGCCCTGCGGCCTGTTCGTCACGCGCGGCACCGCGCCGCTCGCCGTGATCGGCGAACTGGGGCCGGAGACGGTGGCGACGCTGACGGCGGGCGTGCCCAATCTCGGCCCGCGCGTCTCCCTCATGTCGGCGAAAGGGGAAGTGCTGGCCCGGCTCGGCACGCGCCCGCTCGGCGAGGAGGCCGGCCAGTTCATCGCGCCGCACGGCATCGCGGTCGATTCGCATGGCGACATCTATGTCGCCGAGGTTTCCAATACCTACTGGCCGCAACTCTATGGCCGCAAGCCCGATCACGAGCTGCGGTCGCTGCAGAAGCTGGCGCGCGTCGCCTGAACGGCGCCGCTATTCCGCGAGCGGTGCCAGCGGTCCGCGGATCATCGACAGGAACTCCCGCCGCGTCGTCGGATCGTCGCGGAAGGCGCCGAGCATGCGGCTGGTGACCATTGCCACGCCGGGCTTGTGCACGCCGCGCGTGGTCATGCACTGATGGCTCGCCTCGATCACCACCGCGACGCCGCGCGGTTGCAGCACTTCGCTGATGGTGTTGGCGATCTGTGCGGTCAGCTTCTCCTGGATTTGCAGCCGTTTGGCATAGGCCTCGATCACGCGTACGAGCTTGCTGATGCCGACGACGCGGCGATGCGGCAGATAGGCGACGTGGGCGCGCCCGACGATCGGCACCATGTGATGCTCGCAGTAGCTTTCAAGCCGGATGTCGCGCAGCAGGACGATCTCGTCGTAGCCTTCGGTCTCGGCGAAGGTGCGTTCCAGCAGCGCCACCGGATCGACGCCGTAGCCGGCGAAGAACTCCTCATAGGAGCGCACGACGCGCTGCGGCGTCTCCCGCAATCCCTCCCGCTCCGGATCGTCGCCCGCCCACCGCAGCAGGGTGCGCACTGCGGCTTCCGCCTCCGCACGGCTGGGCCGTGCGGTGCCGGCCCGCGCGGGCTTGCCTGGCGTCAGACTGACGGGGGAGGTGACGATGTCCACGGCTGAACTTTCCTCGCTCAAGCAACCATTGCTGCCCTCGCGATGTGGGGGCGCCCGGCTGTCCCGCAAGGCACGCCGCCGTCTCATAACAGCCGCCCTTTGAGTTGACCCATCTGCGATGGGTCAACGGCGGCCGGTATGATTCATATTTCGCGCGCCGCCGCTCACCAACCCGGCGCGCATACCAAGCGCCCTAAGGGCCGGAAGAGTCGGCCTTTAGGGCGCTTGGTATCAATGCAGCCGCGTGTCCGCCTCGGGGCTGTCGAGGCTGAAAGTCGGGATCGCCACGTCGAATGCCTCGCCCGAGCCGGGGGCCAGCATGTGATAGGTTCCCGTCATGAAGCCCGACGAGGTATCGAGCGGCGTGCCGGACGTGTATTCGAACGCCTCCCCCGGCTCCAGCAGCGGCTGCTGCCCGACGACGCCGGCGCCATGCACCCGCTGCGTCCGCCCCCGCGCGTCGGTGATCAGCCAGGTGCGCCGCAGCAACTGGACGGTCTCGCGCCCGTGGTTCTCGATGCGGATGCGGTAGGCCCAGACATACGCCCCCTCCTCCGGCCGGGACTGGTCGGCGAGGTAGAAACTGCGCACGGTCACCCGGATGCCGCGCGTGGTCGCGGTGTAATCCTCGGTCATGGCGGGCGTATTGGGCGCGTTTCGCGCTCTCCTGTCCAGTCGCCCGCGCTCACGCCGCCGCGCGCAGCGCGGTTGCGAGATCCTCGATCAGGTCGCCGCCATCCTCGAGCCCGACGGACAGCCGCAACACGCCGTCGGTGATGCCGAGCCGCGCCCGCTCCGGCGCGCCGATGCGCAGATGCGTGGTGGTGGCCGGGTGCGTGACCAGCGACTTCGAATCGCCGAGATTGTTGGAGATACGGATCAGGCGCAGCGCGTTCATCAGCCGGAAGGCGGCCGGCTTGCCGCCGGCGATTTCGCAGCTCACCAGTGTGCCGCCGCCCGCCATCTGCGCCATCGCCAGCCGATGCTGCGGATGGTCGGCCCGCGCCGGATAGAGCACCCGCGCCACCGCCGGCTGCGCCGCCAGGAAATCGGCGATCCGCGCCGCGGTTGCCGACGCGGCGGCGACGCGCAGGTGCAGCGTTTCCAGCCCCTTGAGCAGCAGCCAGGCGTTGAAGGCGGAGAGCGTGGGGCCGGTGTTGCGCACGAACGGCTGCAACGTCTCCTCGACCCAGGCCCGGCTGCCCAGCACCGCACCGCCGAGCACGCGCCCCTGCCCGTCGATATGCTTGGTGCAGGAATAGACGACGATGTCCGCGCCGAGCCGCAACGGCTGCTGCAACAGCGGGGTGGCGAACACGTTGTCCACCACCACCAGCGCGCCGGCGTCGTGGGCGAGGCGGCAGACCGCAGCCAGGTCGATCACCTCCAGCATCGGATTGGACGGGGTTTCCAGCAGCACCATGCGCGTCGGCTGGCGCAGCGCCTCCCGCCACTGGTCGAGGTCGGCGCCGTCGACGAACATGGTCTCGATGCCGTAGCGCGGCAGCAGCGTGGAGACGATCCAGTGGCAGGAGCCGAACAGCGCCCGCGCCGCCACCACCCGATCGCCGGCGCGCACATGGGCCAGCAGCGCCGCATGCACGGCCGCCATGCCGCTCGCGGTGACGCGGCACGCCTCCGCCCCCTCCAGCGCAGCGAGGCGGCCTTCCAGCATGGCGACGGTCGGGTTGCCGAAGCGTGAATACTGGAAATGCCGCGCGGTGCCGGCGAAAGTGGCCTCGGCCTGCTCGGCATTCGCATAGACGAAGCCGGAGGTGAGGAACAGCGCCTCCGCCGTTTCGTCGAAATTGCTGCGCGCGGTGCCGGCGTGAACGAGCAGCGTGGCGGGGCGGTAGGTGGGGTCGGGCATGGGCGGCATCCTCGGTCCTGAATCGCAACCGACCGTCGATGCCCGGCGCGACGCAGCCGATGCTGCCGCCACCCCTGGCCTCTTTAGCGCGCTTGTTTCACCTCGCCGCAATCCGGCCGGACAAATCACGAGGGACGGCAGGGCCGTCGCGGCGCACGCTAGGGCGGCAGGCTTGCGCCGTCAACCGCGCGTTCCTATACCTACGCCCGGCGTCGATGCGCGGGTGTAGTTCAGCGGGTGTAGTTCAATGGTAGAACGGCAGCTTCCCAAGCTGCATACGAGGGTTCGATTCCCTTCACCCGCTCCAGCCCCCGCCGTGCGGGCCGGGCGCCGCAGCCGCCGCGCGGTGCCGAGGTGACGGGCATGCCGCCGGCGCACGACGACGTGGCTGGCGCCTGCGCCGCGTTCGGCCTGCCCGATTTCCCCTATCGCCGCTTTGCAGCGTTTGCGCCGCCCGATCGCGCCGCCGCAGCGCCGGAGATCCCACCGGCAGCCCCGCCGCTGCCTGAAGCGCCGCCGCCCGTGCCACCGGCATCGGCGGACCTGGCACGCGGGGCCGCGCCGCAGATCGATGCCGTGCTGCCACCCCTGCCGCGGACGCCGCCCTCAGGGTGGGTGCTGCCGGTGCCGTTCGGCAGCCTGGCCGCCCGCATCGCTGCCCGCCGGCCGGCGGCCCCGCTGCGCCTGACCTGGGCTTCCGCGCCGTCCGCTGCGCCGCAGGCAGCCGAGCAGGAGGTCGTGGAGGAAGCCGGAACCGGCTCGATGTTCCGCCGTCTCTGACCCGTCTCTCCGGCGCCGCCCGGGGGTCAGGGCGCGGGGCGCGCAGTTCACGGGCATGCGTGCGGGCCGTCCGGCGGGGCTGATTGATCGGCAAGTCCCGGTGATGCATCTTTGCCTCTGAGGGGCAGGCGGGCAGGGTGGCCGGAACGGCGCCATGACAGCGCTCGGAGACTGCTGCAATGAGGTCGAAGGCCGGGTTCCTGTGTGCGCTCGCCGCCGTCACGGTGCTGGCGGGGTGCGCGTCGCCCGGCACGCGCGGCCGTGCCCCGTCGGCGCAGGGCAATGCGGCGCCGGCGCGTCCCGCCGTGCTGGATAAGGCGGCGCTGCTGGCGCTTTATGCCACGCCGCACCGGGAAGACGGGACGGTGCTGGCAGGGGCGCATGCCGGCGCGCACTGGACGAAATGGACCAAGCCGGACGGCAGCGCCGAGCTCAGCGCCGCGCACGGGCTGTTCGCCGATTCCGGCAGATTCGCCATCCGCGACAACCGCGTCTGCTGGCGCTGGTCGCAGATCGATTCCGGCCGGGAAACCTGCATGCGGGTGATGAAGGTCGGCGACAACGAATACAAGACCTTCGCCCCCGATGGCAGCGAGGGGTCGAGCTTTCGGGTGGCGCCGCCCTGACGGCAGGCCGCCCTACACCGCCGCCGCCGGCCCTTCGTCCAGCTCCGCGCCCCACATCTTTTCCAGCGCGTACATCGCCCGCGTCTCCGGCTTGAACAGGTGGATGACGATGTCGCCGGCATCGATCAGTACCCAGTCGGCGCCCGACGCACCCTCCACCTGCACCCGGCGCAGGCCGGCTTCG
>JAJZNE010000158.1 GCA_021847995.1 Pseudomonadota bacterium
GCTTCGCCACCCTCGTGGAAGGCGTCGCCAAAGCCCTCGCCGCCGAGGGGCTGCGGCTGGGGCTGGTGGCGCCCTGGCTCGCCCTGGTGTGGTGCAAACTGCGCAGCACCGGCGCCCGCATCCTGCGCATCGCCGCCGCCCTTGAGGCGGGCACGCTCCGCCTCACCCCGCCCCGGCCCCTGCCGCCGCTGCCACCGCTCGCACCCCGGCCAGAGGACGCATCCCCCGGCCGGACCACCCCAAACCCAGGCGAAAAGCAATCCCGACAGGCTTCGGCTGGCTGCTCAGGCGGGTGACGGCGCTCAGCTTCGGCCGCTCGCAGCTCGAATATCTCCTCGCCGAGCCGGACATGGCCGAACTGATCGCAGCCGCGCCGCAGGTGGCACATCATCTCCGCCCGATCTGCCGGATGCTCGGGGTCAAACCCCCGCCCGGCCTCTTTCCCCCGCGCCGCCCGCCGCGCCGGACCAGGCCGCCCGCGCCGCCGAAACCGGCGCCGGAGGCGGCGGAAGAAAAACCGGCGGCGGCGACCGGAAGGCCGGACGGCCCGTTTCCCGCCTTCGTGCCCCGCAAGCGCAAGCGCAGGCGGCGCCCGTTCACCCTGTTTCCCCTGCCCGAGGCAACCGGCCCGCCCTGGCCGGGATGAGGCCGGTCGGGGGCGGGGTGCGTCCTAATTTATTGCCAATCGGAACTATTATCGCCCGCCCGCGGCTTTCGGGGCGCAGCACCTCATTCCGCGGCGGCCTTGCGGTTGTCCTCCAGTTCCTCCGGGGTCAGCCGGAAGCCGACATAGACATGATAGGCGGCGGCCGTCTTGGCCTTGTTGACCGGCAGTTTCAGGTCGATATCCTGCCCGGTGACCGTCACCTGATCGACATTGGGGCGGAATTTCACCGCGAGCAGGAAGTCCCGCTCGGTCGCTACCCGGTCGCCGTCGGTGATGCCGACGAAGTAGCGGATTTGCGCCGCATCGCCGTTCAGCGCCGGGCCGCGCCGCGCCTGCACCACCACGTTCAGCCGTGCCAGCACCTGGTCGTTCGGCCCGTTGCCGCATTTCGCCGGCACCGCGCTGATCCGCGCCGACAGCGCCAGCGACCTGGCATCGTGCGGCGCGCCCTGCGGGCCGGCGAAGCGCGTCAGGTCGGCGGCATCGCGCAGCAGCGACAGTTTCGGGCACACCGGGGCAAAGGGCGATGGCTGGCTGCACCCCGCCGGCAGCAGCAGCCCCGCCGCCAGCGCGATCCGGCGCGACAGGCGAAGCGGACCGAGGGACATCGGGAACTCCGGTTGCGGCGCCGCCCCGGATAGGGCATCGCCTTGCCCCGCACAACCGCCGCCGAGGGTGCATGGCCGTCTATACCGAAGTGACCGACGATGCGCTGCGCAGCTTCCTTGCCGCCTATGATCTCGGCGAGCTGGTCGCGTTCCGCGGCATCGCCGAGGGCGTCGAGAATTCCAATTTCGCGCTGAAGACGGAGCAGGGGGATTTCATCCTGACCCTCTACGAGCGGCGCGTGGACCCTGCCGACCTGCCCTATTTCCTCGGCCTGATGCAGCATCTGGCGGCGCGCGGCGTGTCCTGCCCGCGTCCGGTGGCGGCGCGCGACGGGGCGGCGCTGCGCCATCTGGCGGGACGGCACGCCGCCATCACCACTTTTCTGCCGGGCGTCTGGCCGCGCAGCGTGCGGCGGGCGCATTGCGGGCCGGTGGGGGCGGCGCTGGCCGGGCTGCATCTGGCCGGCGCCGATTA
This sequence comes from Pseudomonadota bacterium, assembly GCA_021847995.1. GTDB lineage: Bacteria > Pseudomonadota > Alphaproteobacteria > Acetobacterales > Acetobacteraceae > JAFKFJ01. Next base: position 1,751 of record JAJZNE010000158.1, read on the forward strand.
TCCGGCGGTGCGTGCCAACGCCCTCGGCCCCGCCGGCTGGCCGGCGCTGCTCGCCCGCGCGCTCGCCGACGACGGCGCGGCGGCGGAGGCGCTGTCGCCCGGCCTCGGCGCGGAACTGACGGCGGCACTCTCCGGCATCCTCGGCAACTGGCCGCAACACCTGCCGCGCGGGCACATCCACGGCGATCTGTTCCCCGACAACGTGTTCTTCCTGGGCGGCGCGGTGTCGGGCCTGATCGATTTCTATTTCGCCGCCACCGATCTGTTCGCCTACGATCTGGCGATATGCCTCAACGCCTGGTGTTTCGAGGCGGATCTGGCGTTCAACGTCACCAAGGCGCGCGACCTGCTCGGCGGCTATGCCGGGGTGCGGACGCTGCTGCCGGCGGAACTGGCGGCGCTGCCGGTGCTGGCGCAGGGGGCGGCGCTGCGCTTCGCGCTGACGCGGCTCTATGACTGGGTCCACACGCCGCCCGGTGCGCTGGTGACGCGCAAGGATCCGCGCGACTATGTCCGCCGCCTGCGCTTCCACCTCGCGGCGCACGACGTGGCGGCCTATGGACTCTGAGCGGGTGGTCGAGATCTGGACCGATGGCGGGGCGAAGCCGAATCCGGGTCCCGGCGGCTGGGCCGCGATCCTGCGCTTCGGCACCGCCGAGCGCGAACTCTCCGGCGCCGAGCCGGCCACCACCAACAACCGCATGGAGCTGACGGCGGCCTGTGCCGCGCTGGAGGCGCTGAAGCGGCCGTGCCGCGTGGTGCTGCATACCGACAGCGAATATCTGCGCAACGGCATCACCCGCTGGCACACCGGCTGGGTCCGCCGCAACTGGCGCAACGCCGCCGGCGATCCGGTCGCCAACATGGAACTGTGGCGCCGCCTGCTGGCGGCGGCGGCGCCGCATCAGGTGGAATGGCGCTGGGTGCGCGGCCATGCCGGCGACGCCATGAACGAACGCGCCGACCGGCTGGCGACCGCGGCCCGCGACCGGCTCACCGGATGATCGCGGGGCGGCTCAGAACGCCTGTCCGATGCCGATATAAAGCTCGAACGATCCGGCATGCGGCTGGTAGGTGACGGGCACCGCCACGTCGAGCCGGATCGGGCCGAACGAGGTGTAATAGCGTGCACCGATGCCGACGCCGACCTGCGGCGTGCCCTGGAACGGCACGCCGGCATCGTTCACCTGTCCGGCATCGACGAACGCGACGGCGCCGTAGTTCGCGCCGAATCGCTGGCGCATCTCGATCGTGCCGGCATCGATCGCGGTGCCGCCGATCGGGATGCCGTCGGGGAATTGCGGGCCGATCGACTGATAGATGAAGCCGCGCACGGTGCCGCTGCCGCCGGCATAGAAGCGCTGGTCGGCCGGCACCGCGAAGGTGCTGGCGCCCTGCACCGTTCCCGCGACCGCCCGCAGCGCCAGCACGCTGCGCCCGTCGCCGAAGAAATCGAGATAGGTCGAGGCGGTGCCCTGCGCGATCACGAAGGTCGCATTGGGGCTGCCGAAACTCTCCGTCGGCGTCACGTTGAGGGCGGCGCGCACGCCGTGCGTCGGGTTGAGCAGATCGCGCGTGTTGTCGAATTGCGCCGTCAGCGGCGTCTGCAACAGCGTATAGAGCCGGCTCGCGCCCTCCTGCGCGATGCTCTCCTGCTCGCCCGATACGCCGGCACTGACCGAAAGCTCGGGCGTCAGCTTGCGCGACACCACGGCGCTCAGGATCGCCGCGGTCTGGTTGTAGGCGATCAGGTACTGCCGCTCGGCCAGGGCGTTCAGCGTCAGTGTCTGGTCGCGCTGCAACCAGTCCGGAAAGGACAACTGCGCGTCCAGCGTGTAGCCCGGCGACAGTGCCGAAAACCCGCCGAGTTCGGTCGCCGAGGCAGTGAGCGAAAGCTGCTCGCCATTGCCGAACAGGTTGTGGTGCGTCCAGTTGGCGTTCAGGCTGCCGCCGAGATCGGTCGAGTAGGCGCCGCCGAACGCGACTGTGCGCGGCGGTGCCTCCGTCACCGCGACCTCCATCGGCAACTGCCCCGCCGCATCGACACCATCCTGCGGCGCGATGCGAACCGTGCTGAAGATGCCGGTGCCGGCGAGATCCTGGCGTGCCGTCTCGATCGCGTCGGGGTTGTACTGCTCGCCCTGATGGATCGTCAGACGCTGGCGGACATAGGCCTCGTTGGTGCGCCTGAGGCCGCTGATGGCGATCGGGCCGAGATCGAGGCGCGGGCCGGCATTGACGGCAAAGCTCACGTCCAGCGTGCGGGCGTCGGGATGCAGCGTCGCGACCGGCGGCTCGACGCGGGCCAGCGCATGGCCGCTGTCCTGCAACGCCTTCAGCAGCCGCCCGCGTCCGGCCAGCACGTCGGCGGCGACCGCGGGCTGGCCGGGTTCGAGCCTGAGCGCCGCCCGCGCATCGGCCGGCACCTCGCCGGTGATCGTCACCTGGCCGAGCCGGAACAGCGGACCGGGCGTGAGCGCCACGTTCACCGGCACCTCCGGCTTCGCCGGCGCCGCCTCCAGCAGCCTCGGCAGGTCGGGATCATCGAGCGGACGCCCGGCGATGGTGACGGCGACGCGGCCGTCGTAGTAGCCGAAGCTGTGCAGCGCGGCGATGAAGCGCTCGCGGTCGGCGCGGGCACGCGCGACCAGCGCGAACGGACCGACCGGCGCGCTCTGGCGCAGGCTGAGCAGCGTCGCCGAGTCGCGCACCGCCCTGTCCAGGGCGTCGGTGCCGCTGGGCGCGATGTGGACCGCATAGGGCACCGGGTCCGCCGCCCGCCCGCGCGGGGCGGAGGACGCCAGCAGGCCGAGGAACACCGCGGCCAGGGCGGCGCGCAGGAGGGGGGGCGGAGCGCGGTACGGCATGAGAGCGCAGAACGTGCCGCTCACGCGACCGTTGGCAAGGAAAAATGCGCACTCTGCCCGCCGTCCCTCTTGCGCCGCCGGTGCCGCCGCCAAACATCACAGGCCTGTCATTGTCGGTGCGGGTGCGGTTTGGTATCCAGCCGCCATGCCACCTGCGCCGCGACGCCTGAAGGTCAATCGCCTGCCGCAACCCCGCCGCCTCCCCGACCAGGCGGAGGAGGGGGGCGGCATCGTCTCCTGGCCGTCGCAGCGGCACCTGCTGCGGCGGCTGCGGGCGGTGCGGCGGGCGATCCTGATCGTGCTGTTCACCCTGCTCTGCATGCCGGTGCAGGCGCTGCTGCTGGCCCTGCCGGGGTCACTGCTCGGGCACGGCAAGATACGGTTTGCCCGATTCTACTGGTCCTGCGTCTGCCGCCTGCTTGGCCTGCGGGTGCGTGTCATCGGGGCGCGGCTGCGCCGGCCGGCATCGGGCGGCCGGCCGGTGGTGTTTGTCTCGAACCATTCGTCCTGGGTCGATGTGCCGGTGCTCGGCGGCCGGCTCGATGCCTGCTTCATCGCCAAGGAGGAGGTCGGACGCTGGCCGCTGATCGCGTGGATTGCGCGGCTCGGCCGCACCGTCTATGTGCGCCGCCGCCGGTCCAGCACGGCGCGCGAGCGCGACGACATCCGCGCCCGTCTCGCCGCCGGCGACAACCTGTTCCTGTTCCCCGAAGGAACAACCTCCGACGGTTCGCGCGTGCTGCCGTTCCGCTCCGCCCTGTTCTCGGTGTTCGCCCCGGCGGCGGATGGCGGGGCGCCGCCGCTGCTGCAACCGGTATCGGTGGTATATGACCGCCTCGCCTATCTGCCGGCCGGACGGGCGACACGCCCGCTGTTCGCCTGGTACGGCGACATGGACATCGCCTCGCATTTCTGGCGGCTCGCCCAGCATCGCGGTCTGCGCGCAACGGTGCTGCTGCATGCCCCGCTCGATCCCGCCGCCTTTCCCTCGCGCAAGGCGCTGGCGCAGGCCACCTGGAGCGCCGTCGCCGCCGGCGCCGCGACGCTGCGGCAGAACCGTCCGGCGCGGCCGATCACCGTTGCCCCAGGCAGCGCCGAGGCGGCCGACCGGCCGGCCTTCGCGTGACGGTTCTGCGATTCCCGCGCGGTCACGCTTGACATGGCCACGGCAAGTGCGGCGAGACTGCGGCGATGAATGCGGAGGTGAGCGGATTGGATACCGGAAGGGCATGACGGCGAAGGCCAAGCGTCTGCACGTCATCACCTGGGGCTGCCAGATGAACGTGTACGACAGCGCCCGCATGCAGGACGTGCTGGCCCCGCTCGGCTACGCGCCCGCCGCGACGCCCGAGGACGCCGACATGGTGATCCTCAACACCTGCCATATCCGCGACAAAGCGGCAGAGAAGGTGTTTTCCGAGCTTGGCCGCCTGCGCGCCCTGAAACAGGCCCGGGCCGCTGCCGGCGGGCGCATGATCCTCGCCGTCGCCGGCTGCGTCGCGCAGGCGGAAGGAGCCGAGATCCTGGCGCGGGCGCCCTATGTCGATGTCGTGCTCGGGCCGCAGACCTATCATCGGCTGCCGGAACTGGTGGCGCGCGCAAGCCGCGCCGCCGGGGCCGTGATCGACACGGACTTCCCGGCCGAGGACAAGTTCGACCACCTGCCCGCACCCGCCGCGCCCCAGGGTCCAACCGCCTTCCTGACGGTGCAGGAAGGGTGCGACAAGTTCTGTGCCTTCTGCGTCGTCCCGTACACCCGCGGCGCCGAGCAGAGCCGCCGGCTGGCCGCCGTGCTGGCCGAGGCGCGCGCCCTCGCCGCCGCCGGTGTGCGCGAGATCACGTTGCTGGGACAAAACGTCAACGCCTGGCACGGCGCCCCCGGCGGCCTCGGCCGCCTGCTGCGCGATCTGGCCGGGATCCCGGGTCTGGCCCGCCTGCGCTACACCACCTCCCACCCCGGCGACATGGACGACGGGCTGATCGACGCGCACCGGGAGGTGCCGCAGCTGATGCCGTTCCTGCATCTGCCGGTGCAGTCGGGCAGCGACCGGGTGCTGGCCGCGATGAACCGCCGCCACACTGTCGCCGACTATCGGCGCCTGGTGGACCGGCTGCGGGCGGCGCGGCCCGATCTTGCGCTGTCGTCCGATTTCATCGTTGGCCACCCGGGGGAATCTGCCGCGGATTTTCGCGCGACGTGCGATCTCGTGCGCGCCGTCGGGTTCGCCCAGGCGTTCAGCTTCCGATATTCGCCCCGCCCCGGCACCCCCGCCGCCGCCGCGCCGGGCCAGGTCGCGGAAGCGGAGAAGGAGGCGCGGCTGGCCGAATTGCAGGCATTGCTGCGCGACCAGCAGACCGCCTTCAACGCCGCCTGCGTCGGGCGGGAGACGGAGGTGCTGTTCACCGCTCCCGGCCGCCATCCGGGGCAGATGGTCGGCCGCTCGCCCTGGTTGCAGCCGGTCCATGTCACCGGCCCCGCAACCCTGACCGGCCGCATCGCCAGGGTGCGGATCGCCGCAGCCCTGCCCAATTCTCTCTCTGCAACGCTACTCTCTGAGGAGCATCTGGCAGCTTGAGCGACCTCGCCGCGACCCCGGCTGACCGTCTTCCTCTCGATCGTTCCGCGGCGAAAGCCGTCACCCTCTCCTTCGGCGACAATGCCCTGCTGCCGCTGCTGCTGGGCGACCACGACCGCCATCTGGTGCGGCTTGAGCAGGGGTTGGGGGTGCGGCTGTCGTGCCGCGGCAACCGGGTCGCGATCGCCGGTGATCCAGCGCGGGTGGAGGCGGCGCAGACCGCGCTGACCGGGCTTTGGCGAAGGCTGGAACGCGGCGAGGGCGTCAGCAGCAGCGACGTGGACACGGCGATCCGCATGAGCGAGGCCGCCGACGACCCGCGCCTGCCGCTGTCGGACCTGCCGGCCATCCGCACCCGCCGCGGCGCCGTCACCCCGCGCAGCCCCGGCCAGGCCGCCTACATGGAGGCGCTGACGCGCGCCGAGATGGTGTTGGGCCTCGGCCCCGCCGGCACCGGCAAGACCTATCTCGCGGTCGCCCAGGCGGTCGCCATGCTGCAGGCGGGCAAGGTCGATCGCATCATCCTCTCCCGCCCCGCCGTCGAAGCCGGCGAGCGGCTGGGATTCCTGCCCGGCGACCTGAAGGAGAAGGTCGATCCCTATCTGCGCCCGCTCTATGACGCGCTCGGCGACATGATGCCGGGCGAGCAGGTGGTGCGCCGGATGGGGACGGGGGAGATCGAGGTCGCGCCGCTCGCCTTCATGCGCGGGCGGACGTTGAGCCACGCCTTTGTCATCCTCGACGAGGCGCAGAATACGACGCCGGTGCAGATGAAGATGTTTCTCACGCGGATGGGCGAAGGGACGCGCATGGTGGTCACCGGGGATCTCACGCAGGTCGATCTGCCCGCCGGCACCCGCTCCGGCCTGCGTGACGCGCTGGAGACGCTGGAAGGGGTGACGGGGATCGCCGTCTGCCGGCTGACCAATCGCGACGTGGTGCGCCACCCGCTGGTTGCGCGCATCGTCGAGGCCTATGACCAGCGAGCCGCCGCCGAGCGCGACACCTCGGCCGCCCGCCGCAGCCGCGCCGCCGCGGCGGAGGGCGTGGCGGGTAGCTAGCATGGACCGCGACGGCTCTCGGGTCCCCGCGCGGGCGGGGATTCCTGTGATGGTGACGGAGCGGCGCTGGCGGTGCCTGATCCGCCGGCCGGAGCGGGTGGCGGCGCGTGCGGCCGAAGCGGCGGGCGGGGCGTGTACCGTGGTCCTCGGCTCCGATGCAGCGGTCAGGCGGCTGAATGCGCGCCACCGGGGGCGCAACGCGCCGACCAACGTGCTCACCTTCGACCCCGCCGCCCCCGGATTGCCGGGGGAGATCGTGCTCGCCCTCGAAACCGTGCGGCGGGAGGCGCGGGCGGCGGCGAAGCGGCCGGCGGCGCATCTGGCGCATCTGGTGGTGCACGGCGTGCTGCATCTGCGCGGCCACGACCACCACGGTGCCGGCGAGGCGCGGCGGATGGAGATGGCGGAGGCGCGCCTGCTGCACCGGCTCGGCCTGCCCAATCCGTGGCGGGCGGCATGAGCGTGATCGGCCGGGCCGGTCTCGCCCGGCGCCTGCGCGCGCTGCTGCACCGGCGCGTGCCGGAGCACAGCGTGCGCGACAGCATCGCCGAACTGGTGGAGGAAGCGGCGGCGGCGCCGCAACTGCCGGGCCAGTTGCCGGAACTCGACCGGCAGGAACGGGCGCTGATCGCCAACGTGCTGCGCCTGCGCGGCACCACTGCCGATGACGTGATGGTGCCGCGCGCCGATATCGTCGCCATGCGTGCCGACCTGACGCTGGAACAGGCGGTCGATCTGCTGCGGCGCGAGGGACATTCGCGCCTGCCGGTCTATCGCGAGCAGCTCGACGACGTCGTCGGCATGGTTCACATCAAGGACGTGTTCGCCTATGTCGGCCGGCCGGAGGCATTCAGGCTGGAGGCGATCCTGCGCCGCCCGCTGCTCGTGGCACCGCAGATCCCGGTGCTCGACCTGCTGTTGCAGATGCGCCAGGCACGCATCCACCTCGCGCTGGTGATCGACGAATACGGCGGCATCGACGGGCTCGTCACCATCGAGGATCTGGTGGAGGAGATCGTCGGCGACATTGCCGACGAGCACGACGAGGTGCAGGGGCCGATGGTGACCGAACGGGCCGACGGCACGCTCGACCTGGACGCGCGCCTGCCGGTGGAGGAGTTCGAGGCGCGGCTCGGCCCGGTGCTGACGCCCGACGAACGGGCTGCCGATATCGATACCGTGGGCGGCCTTGTCTTCACGCTGGCCGGCCGGGTGCCGGCGCGCGGCGAGGTGCTGCGCCATCCTTCCGGCTGCGAGTTCCGCGTGCTGGACGCCGATGCCCGCCACATCCGCCGCCTGCGCGTCCGCCGTGCCGAGGATGCGGACACCGCGGCGGGGCGGCAGGCGGCGGCGTGAGGGGAATGTCCCGGCCGCAGGGCGCGCGGACCGGCGGCGCTGCCGATCGCTCCGCTCAGCGGGGCGGCGTGCGATAGATCGGGAACTGCGCGCAGAGATCGAGCACCCGCGCTGCCACCGCCGTTTCCGCTGCGGCGTTGGTGCCGTCGATGGAGCGGGAGAGACCCTCCAGCACCTCGCCGATCATGGCGCCGATCGCCTCGAACTCCGCCGTCGTGAAGCCGCGGGTGGTGCCGGCGGGGGTGCCGAGGCGGATGCCGGAGGTGATCGCCGGCTTTTCCGGATCGAACGGGATCGCGTTCTTGTTGGCGGTGATCCGTGCCCGCTCCAGGCTCGCCTCCGCCGTCTTGCCGGTGACGCGGCGGGGGCGCAGATCGACCAGCATCAGGTGGCTGTCGGTGCCGCCGGTGACGATGGCCAGCCCCTGCGCAACGAGGCTTGCGGCCAGCGCCCGCGCATTGTCCACCACCGCCTGCTGATAGGCGCGGAACTCCGGCCGCAGCGCCTCGCCGAAGGCGGCGGCCTTGGCGGCGATGACGTGCATCAGCGGCCCGCCCTGCAAGCCCGGAAACAGCGCCGCATTGATCCGCCGGCCGAGCTCCGGGTCGTTCGCCAGCACCATCCCCCCGCGCGGGCCGCGCAGGGTCTTGTGCGTGGTGGTGGTGCAGACATGGGCGTGCGGCAGCGGGCTGGGATAGACGCCGGCGGCAACCAGCCCGGCGAAATGTGCCATATCGACCATGAAATAAGCCCCGACCTCGTCGGCAACGCGCCGGATGCGGGCGAAGTCGATGATGCGCGGATAGGCCGAGCCGCCGGCGATGATCAGCTTCGGACGGTGTTCGCGGGCCAGCCGCTCCAGCTCCTCCTCATCGAGCCGCCCGTCGTCGCGCCGCACGCCGTATTGCACGGCGTGGAACCATTTGCCCGACAGGTTGGGCGCCGCGCCGTGCGTCAGGTGCCCGCCGGCGGCGAGGCTCATGCCGAGGATGGTGTCGCCGGGGGCGAGAAGGGCGAGGAAGACGGTCTGGTTGGCCTGTGCCCCGGAATGGGGCTGCACGTTGGCGAAGGAGCAGCCGAACAACTGCTTCGCCCGCTCGATCGCGAGCTGCTCGGCGACATCGACCTCGGCGCAGCCGCCATAGTAGCGCCGGCCGGGATAGCCCTCGGCGTATTTGTTGGTCAGCACCGATCCCTGCGCCTCCAGCACCGCGGCGGAGACGATGTTTTCGCTGGCGATCAGTTCGATGCCATCCTGCTGGCGCAGCCGTTCGCGGCCGATTGCGGCGGCGAGGTCGGGGTCGGTCTCGGCCAGCGGGGCGGCGAAGAAGCGGGCGCGGCGGGCGGCGGGCGGCTCGGTCATCGGCGGTCCCCTGGGCGCGCGGCCCGCGCCCCGCAAGTCCTTCAAATCATGGTGGGCGCGACTGGGATTGAACCAGTGACCCCCACCGTGTCAAGGTGGTGCTCTCCCACTGAGCTACGCGCCCGCCTGCGCGAGACGGCGCCGCATTCCTAGGCACGGCGCCGGCGCGACGCAAGCCCTCGGCCACGCCCCGGCCGCGCGATCGCGCCCGCGGCCGTGCGGTGCAGAGTCTCGGGTCTCCCTGTCGCACCTACCCCGGCCAGGGCGGGCCGGTTCCGGCGGGCAGCGGGAACAGGGTGAACGGGCGCCGCCGGCGCTTTCTTTTGCGGGGCACGAAGGCGGGAAACGGGCCGTCGGGTTTCCTGGTCGGCTCCGCCGGTTTCTTTTCCGCCGCCTCCGGCGCCGGTTTCGGCGGCGCGGGCGGCCTGGTCCGGCGCGGCGGGCGGCGCGGGGGAAAGAGGCCGGGCGGGGGCGTGACCCCAAGCATCCGGCAGATCGGGCGGAGATGATGTGCCACCTGCGGCGCGGCTGCGATCAGTTCGGCCATGTCCGGTTCGGCGAGGAGATATTCGAGCTGGGAGCGGCCGAAGCTGAGCGCCGTCACCCGCCGGAGCAGCCAGCCGAAGCCCGTCGGGATTTCTTTCCGCCTGGGTTTGGGGTGGTCCGGCCGGGGGGATGCGTCCCCGGTCCGGGGCGGCAGCGGCGGGAGCTTGCGGGACGGGTGGAGGCGAAGGGTGCCGGCCTCCAGGGCGGCGGCGATCCGCAGGATGCGGGCGCCGGTGCTGCGCAGTTTGCACCACACCAGGGCGAGCCAGGGCGCCACCAGCCCGAGCCGCAGCCCCTCGGCGGCGAGGGCTTTGGCGACGCTTTCCGTGAGGGTGGCGAAGCGTTCGGCCGGGGGGCGGGGGGTGCGGTTGCTCACGTCGAGAGTTATATATGATAACTAATTGTCAGGGCAAGGGGGATTTTCGGCGCGCATTTCCGACCGTGGGGCGGCGGCGGCTGTGTCCGTACGGGAAGTTTAAGTTCCTTTGCAGAGCCTACGGTGCATCAGGCGGATCGAGGCGAGCCGCATGAAGGCGAGGGCTTTCCGGTTCAGGCTTTCCCAGTCCTTGGCCAGCAAGCGTAGGGCGCATAAGCGAAGCGTCATGCGCTGTCGGCGGCGGGGAGGGGGTCGGTGCAGCGGCGTCAGCGGCGCTCTCCCCAATCGATATCCGGCAGGGCCTTGCAGGCTCAGTCCGTGGGATACACTCCGGCGGCAACGGCACGATGGAACGATGAGTACGGCCGTGACGCCGGGTCTGCGACCACCCCGTGCCCGACCGCACCGAAATGACATAGTCCACGTGATTGGCATAGTCCCTGTCGTCGCG
>JAJZNE010000133.1 GCA_021847995.1 Pseudomonadota bacterium
CTTTTCTCCTGGCGGGCGTGTGCGGCGTTGTTCCTGTCGCAACTGGCGCCGGTGGCGGCATAAGGGTCGCCCCGCTCAGCGCCCGCCAAACGCCGGCAGCCGCCGCTCCGCCATCGCCTTTACCCCTTCGCGGAATCCTCGGTCGCGAAATGACGCTGCTGTTCGGCCAGCAGGCGTAGAATGCGTAGGGCGGAAAAGCGCAGCGCCTTCCGCCGCGCCGGTCCCCGGCGCCGCTCGGCCCGGTCGGGCGCCGAAGACGCAGCGCCGTACGCCGCGCCGTGTTCCGGCCATGCCGGAAGGGGCGGAAGGCGCTGCGCTTTTCCGCCCTACATTGGCTGACCGGCGCGGTGCCGCTCAGCGCCCGTGGAAAACCGGCAGCCGCCGCTCCGCCATCGCCTTCACCCCTTCGCGGAAATCCTCGGTGGCGAAATGGCGCTGCTGCTCGGCCAGTTCGTGATCGGTGATCTCGGCGACCGCGTCCGCCAGCCCGCGCCGCAACGTCCGGCGCGTCGCCGTCACGGCCAGCGGCGCCGATTGCGCGATCTCCTCCGCCAGCGCCAGCGCCGCCGCGCGCAGCTCCTCCGTCGGCACCAGCAGGTCGGCGAGGCCGATCGCGTGCGCCTCCTCCCCGCCGATGCGCCGGCCGGTGTAGAACAGCAGCGCCGCCTTCTGCGCACCGACCACGCGCGGCAGCGTCACGCTCAGCCCGAAGCCGGGATGAAAGCCGATCCGGTTGAAATTGGCGGTGAAGCGGGAGGCGGGGGAGGCGACGCGGAAATCCGCCACCAGGGCAAGGCCGAGCCCGCCACCCACCGCCGCGCCCTGCACCGCCGCCACCACCGGCCTGGCACAGCGGAACAGCCGCACCGCCTCCTGGTAAAGCGATCCGCCCTGGCGGCCGCCGCCCACCGTGTTGCGGGCGGGGGAGGAAAAATCGGCGCCGGCGCAGAAATTTCGCCCCTCCGCTGCCAGCAGCACGGCGCGGCAGGCGGGATCGGCGTCGAACGCCTCGAACGCCGCGGCGAGGTCGCGGATCAGCGAGATGTCGAAGTAGTTGTGCGGCGGGCGGCAGATTTCGGCGATGCCGACATGGCCGTGCCGGCTGATGCGAACGTCGCTCATCGCAACCCAAGCCCCCTGGCAATGATCCCGCGCAGAATCTCCCGCGTCCCGCCGCGCAGCGAGAACGACGGTGCCGTCAGCACGAGATGCGCGAGCACCGCGGCGAGCGTCGCGTCCTCCGGCGCTGCCGGCTCGGTATCGATCAGCAGCCGCACCACCTCGACCGTCTCCTGTTCCAGCACGTTGCCGAGATCCTTCACCAGCGCCGCCTGCAACGCCGGATCCGCGCCTGCCTGCAACATGCCGGCGATCGAGCGCGACAGGCGGCGCAGCGCCAGGGTGTGCGCGCAGAGCCGCCCGATCGCGACCTGCGCGCGTTCCGACGCCGCCGGGCCGAGCACGCGCACCGCCTCCGTCAACAGCGCGAACGACGACAGGAAGCGCTCCGGCCCGCTGCGCTCGAATGCCAGTTCCGCCGTCACCTGCTTCCAGCCGTCACCCTCCTGCCCGAGCAGCGCGTCGTCATCGAGCCTGAGGTCGGTGAAGCTCACTTCGTTGAAATGGTGCGCGCCGCGCATGTCGAGGATCGGCCGCACCGTCATGCCGTTGCCGCGGGCGCGCTGCATATCGACCAGGAACTGGCTCGCCCCGGCATGCCGGTCCTCGCCGGCCGCGGGGCCGGTGCGGCAGAACAGGATCATGTAGTCGGCCCGGTGCGCGCCGGAGGTCCAGACCTTGGTGCCATTGACCCGCCAGCCGCCGTCCACCCGCTCCGCCCGGGTGCGGGCGGCGGCGAGGTCGGAGCCGGAATCGGGTTCGCTCATGCCAATGCAGAAGCTGCACGTGCCGGCGGCGATGCGCGGAAGAATCGCCTGCCGCTGCGCCTCGGTGCCGTTGCGCAGGATGTTGGGGCCGCTCTGCCGGTCGGCGACCCAGTGGTGGCCGACCGGGGCGCCGGCGGCCAGCATTTCCTCAAGCACCACGTAGCGTTCCAGCGCGCTGCGCTGATGCCCGCCGTAGCGCCGCGGCCAGGTCATGCCGATCCAGCCGCGCGCCGCCATCCGCCGGCTGAAGGCAGGGTCGGCCGCGCTCCAGGATTCGGCGCGCTGCTGCGGCGTGCGGTCGCGCAGTTCCGCGGCGAGAAACGCGCGCACCTCCTGGCGCAGGGCCTCGGTGGCGGCGTCGGGGTCGGGGGGCGGGGCGAAGGTGAGGGCCTCAAGGGCGGTCATGGCAGGGTCCGGTTGGCAGAGGAGATGGCATCAGGCGGCGGTGAGGGTGGGCCACAGCCCGTCCGGCCCGGCGGCGAGGGCGATGCGACCCACCGCCGCCTGCCAGGTCGCCTCGTTGCCGAATTCGTCGCGCCAGGACCACAGGCGCTGCGTCAGCCGGTGCAGCCGGTACTCGCGCGTGAAACCGATGGCGCCGTGCACCTGGTGCGCCAGCGCCGCGCCGATGCTTGCCGCCTCCCCCGCCCGCGCCTTGGCGGCGCCCACCAGCAGCGGCGGCAGCGCGCGCGCCAGCGCATCGGTCGCCATGTCGGCGGCGGCCAGCGCGGCGGCGGACTGACCGGCCAGAATGGCGAGGCTGTGCTGGATCGCCTGGAAGCGGCCGATCGGCCGGCCGAACTGCACCCGTGTCTGGGCATACTGCACCGAAAGCGCGAGCGCGGCGGCGAGGGCGCCGGCGATCTGCACGCTGCGCAGGGCCGCCCCGGCGGCATGCAGCGCGATGGCGTCGAACGGGGCCGGCGCCGCTGCCTCGGCCGCGATCCGGGTATCGGCGTCGATCCGGTCGCGCGGCTCGCCGGCCAGGTTGCGGCCTTCGGCGAGCGTGAAGCCGCCGGCATCGAGCCGCACCACCGCCGGCCCTTCTGCCGCCTCCGCCACCACCACCACCGCCGCGGCGTGGCGCGCCCAGGGGATGCCCGACGCGCTACCACAGAGCCGCCAGCCCCCGCCGTCACGGTGCAGCGCCATCCGGTCGGCGAGCCGCACCGGCGCGAGCGTCAGCACCCCCGGCGGCACCGCGAGCCCGGCCAGCGCCAGCAGCCGGCCCGCCAGCATGGTCTCGGCGAGCGGGATGGGGGCGGCGTGGGCAGCGGCGGTGCGTAGCAGCGCCATCGCCTCGGCGACCGTGGTGCCGGCGCCGCCGGCGTCCTCCGGCAGCAGGGCGGCGGCGAATCCGGCCTCCGCCACCGCCGCCCACAGCGCCGGGTCGAAGCCCTGCTCCGTCGCGGCGCGGCCGGCGAACAGGCGTTCGGCGGCATCGGTGAGCAGATCGCTCATGGAACCTCCTTCGGCAGGAGAGGGGCGGGGCTTCGCATCTGCGGGCGCTCGCCGTCCAGGCTCAGCGGCAGGCCGATGGTGGCGAGCGGCAGGCCGGGGATGGCCTGGAGAATGCCGAGCGCCGCGACCTGCGGATCGTCCGGCAGATGCGACAGGTCGTTGATCGGCGCGAACGGCACCCCGGCCGCGCGCAGCCGCGCGGCCCAGTGCGCCGAAGGCTGCGCCGCCATGATGGCAGCGATCGCGGGGATCAGCTCCCCCCTGTGCGCGACGCGCCCGGCATTGTCGGCGAGGCGCGGATCGGCCGCCCAGTCCGGCCGGCCGAGCGCATGGGCGAGGCGGCCGAACAGCCGGTCGTTGGCCGCCCCCACCACCAGCTCCCCGTCCGCGGTCGGCAGCGCCTCGAACACGACGAGCTTCGGGTTGCCGGTGCGGTGCCGCGGCGGCACGGCGCCCGTCGCGGCGAAGGCGGCGAACGGCACGCTCATCCACCCCAGCGCCGTCTCCAGCAGCGAGGTATCGACCACCGCGCCCTCTCCGGTGGTGGCGCGCCGCAGCAGCGCGGCGAGGCAGCCGAGCGCCGCCCACAGCCCGGTGCCAAGGTCGAGCACCGGCACGCCGACGCGCGCCGGCGGCGACTCCGCGCTGCCGTTGAGGCCGAACAGGCCGGCGAAGGCCTGCACCATCGGCTCGTATCCCGGCTCCAGCCGCATCGGCCCGGCCGCGCCGAACGCCCACAGCGAGCAGTAGATCAGGCGCGGATGCGCCGCCCGCAGGGCCGCCGCGCCGAAGCCGAGCGCATCGAGCGCGCCCGGCCGCAGGTTCTGCACCAGCACGTCGGCCCCGGCGATCAGAAGGTGCAGTTGCGCACGGTCGGCTTCCTGCCTGAGGTCGAGCACGCGGCTGCGCTTGTTGCGGTTGACCGTGTGGAAGGCGGTGGCGGCGCCGGCGACGAAGGGTGGACCCCAGAAGCGCGCATCGTCGCCGCCCGGCCGCTCGATCTTCAGCACGTCGGCGCCCAGCGTCGCCAGGATTTCGCCGGCATAGGGGCCGGACAGATTCTGCGCGATCTCGATCACCCGCAAGCCCGACAGCGGCAGCATGCTCACATCCCCATGCCGAAATAGGCGCGGCGCAACCGGTCGTCCTGCCGCACGGCGTCCGGCGTGAGGGCAGCGGCGGCCCGCCCGCCCTCCAGCGTGAACACCGTGTCGGCGAGGTCGAGGAAGCGGACATTCTGCTCGGCGATCAGCAGCGCCAGCCCTGCCGCGCGGCAGCGCGCGAGCGATTCGATGACGGTGCCAACCAGCTTCGGTGACAGGCCGGCGGAGGGTTCGTCCATCGCCAGCAGCGCCGGTTCCGCGGCGAGGGCGCGCGCGATGCCGAGCATCTTGCGCTGGCCGCCGGACAGCGTGGCCGCCGCCGCGTGCCGCCGCTCCGCCAGGATGGGAAACAGCGTGTAGAGTTCCGCCCGCCGCCGCCGCGCGGTCGCGCGATCGACGAACAGCGCGCCGAGATCGAGATTCTCGGCGATCGTCAGATCGGGAAAGATGCCGAGCTCGGACATGTGACAGAGGCCGCGCCGCACCCGCACCCGTGCCGGCAGCCGGGTGATGTCCTCGCCCCGCCAGCGGATGGCGCCGCCGCGCGCCGGCAGCAGGCCGGCGAGGCATTTCAGCAGCGTCGTCTTGCCGGCCCCGTTCGCCCCCAGCAGCACCGCCGTCTCCCCCGTCCGCACCGCCAGATCGACCCCCCACAGCACGCGGATGCTGCCATAGCCGGCGTGCAGCCCGGCAATCTCCAGCAGCGCCGAGGTCATGCCGCAGGCTCCGGCGCGCCGAGGAAGACATCGACCACCTGCCGGTCCTTCGCCGCTTCCCGCAGCGTGCCGCGGAACAGCACCTGGCCCGCGTTCATCACCACCACGCGGTCGGTGATGCGGTCGATGAATGCCATCAGGTGCTCGACCACGATCAGCCCCAATCCCTCGGCCGCCAGCGCGCGCAGCCGCGTGGCGACGCGGGCGAGTTCGGCGGGTGTCAGGCCGGTCGCCAATTCATCGACCAGCAGCACGCGCGGCCCGGTGGCGAGTGCGCGGGCGAGATCGAGCAGCTTCTGCTGCACGCTGGTCAGCTCGCCCGCGCGCCGGCCGGCGAACGGGGCAAGTTCAACGGCATCGAGCAGCGCCGCCGGATCGCGCCCCGCGGCGGCGCCGGGCACCGCCACCTCCAGGTTCTGGCGGACCGTCAGCGTCGGGAACGGCCGCGGCACCTGGAAGGTGCGGTTGAGGCCGAGCGCGGCGCGGCGGTGCGCCGGCAGATGCAGCAGGGACCGCCCGGCGAGCCGGATGTCTCCGGCATCGGCCGCCAGCACGCCGCTCGCGATGTTGATGAGCGTAGTCTTGCCCGACCCGTTCGGGCCGATCAGTCCCACGATCTCCCCCGCCGCGACGGCGAGATCGACGCCGGCGAGCGCCTGGAAGCCGCCGAAGCGCTTTGCCACGCCGCGCAGTTCCAGCAGCCCCTCAGCCATCGGCGATGCGGCGGGCGATGCCGGCCAGCCCCTCCGGAAAGAACAGCGCCAGCAGCATGATGAGCACGCCGTAGGCGAGCTGGAAATACTGCGGTGCCGACAGGCCGATCGCGTTGTAGAGGCCGTACAGCAGCAGCACGCCGAACACCGGGCCGGCGAGCGTGCCGGCGCCGCCGAACAGCGTGAACACGATGGCGAAGATGCTGAAATTGAGGTCGAACACCGCGTCCGGAAAGAAGGTCGCGGTGCGCCATGCGAACACCGCACCGATCAGCCCGGCGGCAAGCGCACTGGCGAGCCAGATCACCAGCCGGCCGCGCACGATGTCGATGCCCGCCATGGCGGCGGCCAGCGCGTCATCACGCGCCGCCAGCAGCCGCAGCCCGAAGCGGGCATGGCGCAGCCACGCCACCAGCAGCATGGTCAGCGCCAGGATCGCGAGCGCCAGCGCGTAGGTCAGAAGCGGCGCATAGCCCGCCTGCAACTTCACGCCATAGGGGCCGCCGGTGACGGGTTGCAGATTGGGATTGCCGATCAGGTGCAGCAGCGCCTCGGCCGCGGCCAGGCTGGCGAGGCCGAAATAGGCGCCCTGCAGCCGCAGCAGCGGCGTCAGCAGCAGGCCGACCAGCAGCGACGCGCCACCGCCCGCAAGGACGCCGAGCAGCGGCGGCGCGCCCGCCAGCGTCACCGACATGGCGAACCCGTAGGCGCCGGCGCCGAAGAACCCGACATAGCCGAACGGCAGATAGCCCGAGAAGCCGTAGGTGAGATTGAGCCCCTGCGCCAGCACGAGGAAGACGACGAAATTGAGCAGCAGCGCGCCGTTGTCATAGACCGCCGGCAGCACCGCCAGTACCGCCAGCAGCGGCAGCACCACCAGCCCGAGATCGCGCCACATGCCGCTAGGCACGCCGCACCTGCCGGCCGAGCAGCCCGGCCGGGCGCACCAGCAGCACCAGGATCAGCACGAGATCGGGCAGCAGATCGGCGAAAGAACTGAGATAGGCGCGCATCAGCATCAGCGTCACCCCGAAGATGACACCGCCGAGCACGGTGCCCAGGGGATTGCCGAGCGCGCCGATGACGATCACCGCGAACGAGGTGAGATCGAGGGGAATGCCGAGCGCAGGGGTGAAGCTGCCGAGCATGAATGGCGCGAACACGCCCGCCACCGCGGCCAGCCCCGCGCCGATGCCGAAGGCGATGGCGGAAATGCGGTGGATGTCGATGCCGATCGCCACCGCCTCCTGCCGCGCCGCCATGATCGCGCGCGTCTGCCGGCCGAGCCGCGTGCGGTGCAGATAGAGCCACACCAGCCCCAGCATGGCCAGGGACACGGCAGCGGCATAGACCCAGGCGCGCGGCATGGTCTGGCCGAGCAGATGCACCGGTCCGCGGCCGAGCAGCCGGCCGGGGATCGAGCGTTCGGAATTGCCGAACAGCATCGCGGCCAGCGCCTCGATCGTCTGCGACAGGCCGAAGAACAGGATCAGCGACAGCATCTCCGGCTCCCGCGCCCGGGCGAGGCGCGGCACCAGCGCGTAATAGACGGGAAGGCCGGCGAGGAAGAAGGCGACGAAGCCGAGCACGATCGCTGCCGGCGGCGGCAGGTGGAGCACGGCGAGCAGCCAGAACGCGCTGAAGGCGCCGAGCATGATGAAGTCGCCATGCGCCAGATTGACGATGCGCATGACGCCGAACACGAGATTCATGCCGATGCCGACCAGCGCGAAATAGAGGCCGAACACGATCCCGGTGGCGAGCGCGTAGGCAAGCATGGTGGGCGCGGCCGGCGTGTTCAGGGCGCCGGATAGATCGGCTTCGCCGTTGCCAGTTCGGGCGGCCAGACGATGTTGAGGCCGATGGCGCCGTCCCCTTCCCTGCCTGGCACGATCTGGCCGAGCGGCAGGATTTCGCCGCTCTGCGACCCGTCGGGCGCGAGTACGAACGGTCCGTCCAGCGTGCGCAGCCTGCCGGAGAGCGAAAAGACCGCGCGCCGCAGCGCCATCTGATCCAGGCTGTCGGCGACGGCGAGGGCGCGTTCGATCACCAGCCCGGCCTGATAGCCGGCGAGCGCGTTGAAGCCGAATTCGACGCCGGCGAGATGGTGCGCCGCCACCCAGTTCTCGAACGCGATGCGGAACTGGTCACGATCGAGGCCGTATTCTGTCTTGAAAGAATAAGCCGCCGGTCCGGCGAGGGCGAAGCTGTACATGAGCTGGTCGGCGACATTGTTGCGCCGCATCAGGTCCATCTCCGTCAGTCCGTAGCCGGTGAACAGGAATTTGAACTTGCTCGCGTTGTCCTGCATTGCGTGCAGGAATGCGATCTCGTTGGCGGGATAGCCGAATTCCAGGAACGCATCGGGCGCCGCCGCCTGCACCGCATTCAGCAGCAGCGTGTAGTCGGTGGTGTTGGCCGGTACGCCGCGGTCGAAGGCGAGCGTGAGGCCGGGCGTCGCCTGCACCGCCTTGCGCGCCGCCGCCGCCTGGAACGCGGTGTAGTCGGCGGTGGTGTACAGCAGGGCAACCCGCCTGATGCCGAGTTTCGGCATCTCGCCGATGAACTCGGCGAGCCTCTGCGGATAGCGGTCGGTGGCGGCGAGGCCGAGCAGCACGATGTACGGGTTGTCGGCGCTGAAGAAATTGGGGCTGCTGCCGGTGACGTCCCACAGCAGCATCCTGTGGTCGCGCGCGATCGGCACCGCCGATGCGGTCATCACCGAGGTCGAGTCGGACAGCAGGATATCGACCTTGTCGCGGGTGATGAGCTGGTTCGTCAGGTTGCCGGCCAGTGCCGGGGAGCTCTGATCGTCGTAGGAGACGAGACGCAGCGGAATCTTCCGGTCGAATGCCTTGACATAGACGCCGCCCTGCCGGTTCAGCCCATCCGCCCACCATTCCAGCGCCACATGCAGCGGCACCGAGGCGCTGGCGAGCTGGCCGGACCCCGCGTAGAGCGTGCCGATGGTGATCTCCGCCGGCGCGTCGGCGGCCCGCGCCGGGATGGCGGCGGCCGCGGCGGCGGCGAAGCAGAGGGCGCGAAACCAGGACGCGAGGGGCATGCCCGATCCTCCCGCCGGCCCATTCCGGCCGGCCTTTGCAGCCACGATAGAGAGGTTCGCCGGAACCGACAAACCCCGTCCCCCCGCCCCGCGCGGCAGCGGGGCGCATGCCTGCGTCCCGTCCGGCGAGCCGGCAGCAGCGGAGGCAATGGTGCCCATGCCATCGCGCCGCGCCTGTGCTAAGGGGCCGCGCCTGCCGTGCCTGCACGCTGAGATGGACCGGAACCCGTGCTCTCCTCACCCGCGACCGATGCCGCCGCCGAGATCGCCCGCCGTCGCACCTTCGCGATCATTTCCCACCCCGACGCCGGCAAGACGACGCTGACCGAGCGGCTGCTGCGGGCCGGCGGCGCGATCCAGCTTGCCGGCAACGTCCGCGCCAAGGGCGAGCGGCGGCGCACACGCTCCGACTGGATGGCGATCGAACGGGAGCGCGGCATCTCTGTCGTCACCTCGGTGATGACGTTCGAGCACGGCGGCTGCGTGTTCAACCTGCTCGACACACCCGGTCACGAGGATTTCTCGGAGGACACCTACCGCACGCTGACCGCGGTCGATGCCGCCGTCATGGTGATCGACGCCGCCAGGGGGATCGAGAGCCGGACCCGCAAGCTGTTCGAAATCTGCCGGCTGCGCGACATCCCGATCCTGACCTTCATCAACAAGATGGACCGCGAGAGCCGCGATGTCTTCGCGCTGCTCGACGAGATCGCGGAGACGCTGGCGCTGGACACGGCACCCGTCACCTGGCCGGTCGGACGCGCGGCGACATTTTGCGGCACCTACGATCTGCGCCGGCGCGAATACCGGCTGACCGAGGACCTGCCGCAATCCGACGCGCGTCTCGCGGCACTGGGCG
Source organism: Pseudomonadota bacterium (assembly GCA_021847995.1). GTDB lineage: Bacteria > Pseudomonadota > Alphaproteobacteria > Acetobacterales > Acetobacteraceae > JAFKFJ01. The sequence continues at coordinate 9,803 of JAJZNE010000133.1, forward strand.
AGGAGATCGACCTCGTGCGCGCGGCGCTGCCGGAGTTCTCGGTGGCGGCGTTTCGTGCCGGGCACCTGACGCCGGTGTTCTTCGGCAGCGCCATCCGCGATATCGGCGTCGCCGACCTGCTCGATGCACTCGCCGCGTTCGGGCCGCCGCCGCGGGCGCAGCCGGCCGATACCCGCCTCGTGCAGGCGGAGGAACCGGCGCTGACGGCGCTCGTGTTCAAGATCCAGGCGAACATGGACCCCAACCACCGCGACCGCATTGCCTTCGCACGCGTCTGTTCCGGGCGGCTTGCGCGCGGCATGCGGTTGAAGCAGGTGCGCACCGGCAGGCTGATCGCGCTGCATGCGCCGCAATTCTTTTTCGCGCGCGACCGGGTGCTGGCCGAGGAGGCGTTCGCAGGCGACGTCGTCGGCATTCCGAACCACGGCACGCTCAGGATCGGCGATACGCTGAGCGAGCAGGAAGATCTGAATTTCGTCGGTGTGCCCCATTTCGCCCCGGAGATCCTGCGCCGCGTGCGTCTCGACGATGCGATGAAGGCGAAGAAGCTGCGCCAGGCGTTGCAGGAACTGGCGGAGGAGGGGGTGGTGCAACTGTTCCGCCCGCTCGACGGCAGCCCGCCGCTGATCGGCGTCGTCGGCACGCTGCAGCTCGACGTGATGCAGGCGCGGCTGGCGGCCGAATACGGCATCGCCATCGGCTACGAGACGCCGCCGTTCGCGCTGGCGCGCTGGGTGTCGGGCGCGGCGGCCGAAGTGGCGCGGTTCGTCGCCGCGCAGCGCGGCGCGACCGCCCAGGACATCGACGGCGACCCCGTGTTCCTCGCCACCTCCGCCTTCATGATGCGCCGCACGGCGGAGCTCCATCCGGCGCTGACGTTCCGCGACATCAAGGACGTGCGGGCCGTGAAGGCGGCGGGGTGACGGCGCTCATACCAGCCGTCCTTTGAGTTGACCCATCTGCGATGGGTCAACGGCGGCCGGTATGATTCATATTTCGCGCGCCGCCGCCCGCCAACCCGGCGCGCATACCAGGCCGCCGAAAGACCGAAAGGTCGGTCTTTCCGCGAGCTGACATTACACGTTGAAGCGGAACAGCAGCACATCGCCGTCGCGAACGACGTAGTCGCGGCCCTCGACGCGCAGCTTTCCCGCCTCCCGCGCGCCTGCCTCGCCGTGGCCGGCGACGTAATCGTCATAGGCGATCGCTTCACAGGCGATGAACCCGCGCTCGAAATCGCCGTGGATCACGCCGGCGGCCTGCGGCGCCCGCGTGCCCTGCACGATCGTCCAGGCCCGCGCCTCCTTCGGACCCACGGTGAAATAGGTGATCAGCCCGAGCAGCCCGTAGCCGGCGCGGATGACGCGATCGAGGCCGCTGTCGGCAAGGCCGAGACCCTCCAGGAATTCGGCGCGCTCACCTTCCGCCAACTGCGCCACCTCCGCCTCGATCGCGGCGGAGACGATGACGCAGGCGGCACCCTCGGTCGCGGCCCGGGCCGCGACGCGGGCTGCCTTCGCATTGCCGGCCGCGGCGGCGGCCTCCTCGACATTGCAGACATAGAGCACGGGTTTGGCGGTCAGCAGGTTCAGGCGCCGGGCGGCCTCGGCATCTTCAGGTGCAACGGCGCTGCGTGCCGGCCTTCCTGCCGCCAGCGCGGCAGCGATCGGCTCGATCAGGGCAAGCTGCGCGGCGCTTTCCCTGTCGCCGCCGCGGGCGCGCTTCTGGAGAGAGGGAATGCGCTTCTCCAGGCTCTCCAGGTCGGCGAGCATCAGCTCGGTCTCGACCGTCTCGGCATCGCGGATCGGATCGATGCTGCCTTCGACATGCGTGACATCTGCATCCTCGAAGCAGCGCAGGACATGCACGACGGCATCGACCTCGCGGATATTGGCGAGGAACTGGTTGCCCAGGCCCTCGCCCCGGCTGGCGCCGCGCACCAGCCCGGCGATATCGACGAATTCCAGCGAGGTCGGCACGATCTTCGCGCTTTTGCCGATGCGCGCGAGGATATCGAGGCGGGTATCGGGAACGGCGACGCGTCCGACATTCGGCTCGATCGTGCAGAACGGATAGTTCGCCGCCTGCGCCGCCGCGGTCGCGGTCAGCGCGTTGAACAGCGTGCTCTTGCCGACATTGGGCAGGCCGACGATGCCGCAGTTGAAGCCCATCTACGCCGCTTCCTGCGTCAGCAGGGCAACCTTGCTCATGAACGCCTCCGGCTGCGCCGCGGCGAGCAGCGGCGCCGCCTCCGCCACCGCGGCCAGCATCGCCGTGAGCCACGCCCGGTCGGCCTTGGCGAAGTCGCCGAGCACGTGCGCCAGCACCCGCGCCTTGTCGCCGGGATGGCCGATGCCGAGCCGCACGCGCCAGTAATCCTGCGTGCCCAGCATGCGGTCGAGGCTGCGCAGCCCGTTATGCCCCGCCGCGCCGCCGCCGCGCTTCACCCGCACCTTGCCCGGGGCGAGATCGAGCTCGTCGTGGAAGGCC
>JAJZNE010000124.1:0-5924 GCA_021847995.1 Pseudomonadota bacterium
CGGCATCAGGGCGGAGATCATTGCCTCATGAATTCCTGCTGCTCCCGCGGCCACGCCGCCCGCGCCCCTGCGCGGACGGTTGCGGGAGGGCGCGGAGCATGCGGTGCCGCGGCGGCGGCGTCAAACCGATGCCGCGGGACGGGGCGGTTGCATCGACCCGCGTGATCCCGCAATGACGCCGCCGGCGTGCCGATCTGCGCGCGCCGGCGGCGTGGCATCGACGGGGGAACAGGCGGCCGGAAATGCACAGGGACATTGCGCGTCCGGACCGCGACATCAACCATGTTCTGGCCTATGGCCAATCCTTATCGGTCGGATATGAGGGGTGGCCGGCACTTTCGACCTCGCAGCCCCATGATTCGCTCATGCTCGGGGACTGCGTGCGCCCGCTGCGGGATGACGCCCCCGAATGGCAGCCGGTCGGCGCGCCTGCGTTCCGCCCCTTGCGGGCCACCGTTCAGAACCTCGGTACCGGCGCCCTTTTGACGGATGCGGACGTCGCGGCCCTGCCGCCGGGAAGCGCAATGCTGGGCGAAACCGTGCTGGAAGGGGCATTGAATTTCTGGCGCGGGCGCCAGTTGGCAGCCGGGGCCGAACCCGGCCGGCAGCGTCTTTTGGCGAGTTCGTGCGGCACCGGCGGGCGTACCCTGGAGGCACTTTCGAAGGGCGCCTCACCGGAGTTGTTCAACCGGCTTCGCGCCTGCGTACGCCTTGCCAGCAGTGTAGCCGCCGAAAACAAGGCCAGCTATGGCATCACGGCTGTTTTGTTCTTGCAGGGAGAAAGCAACAACTGGGGGCTTGATGGCAGCGCTGCGGAGGTCGCCGATTATAAGGCTCTCCTTCAGGTTTTCCGCCGTGACGTGTTTTCCGATCTGAGCGCTGGAATTACGTTGCAGCCGGCGCCGCCATCCTTGTTTCTTTATCAAACCGGGGGCGCCTACGCCAGCGAGACGCAGTCGGTGCCGCAGGCACAGCTCGAATTCGCGCTGGAGACACCAGGATGCTTTCTGGTCGCGCCGAGCTATCCCGTAACCGAAAAATTCGGCCATCTTGACGCGAACGGCTATCGCTGGCTGGGCGTGCAGTTCGGGAAGGTTCTGCATCGTGTCCTGACGCTCGGCCAGGACTGGCGACCCCTGCATCCGCGCCGGGCGGACTTTTCCGGCGACGCCGTCCTGGTCGATTTCCACGTGCCGGTGCCGCCGCTGCGCTGGGGTCGTCCCATCGTCGGCCACGGCTTTGTCGATCCGCACGATCGCGGCTTTACCGTCATCGATGCTGCTGGCACGGTGCCGATCGCGCGGGTTGACATCGTCGGGCCTGCCTCGGTCAGACTTGCGCTTGCCAGACCCGCAAACGGTGCCGCGATCCTGCGCTATGCCGACCGGCAGCATGGCGGGCGGGGCGCGCTGCATGACAGCGACGCGGACTCCGGACCCGATTGCTATGCTTACGATCCGGGGATCGGCCATTATCCGGATGCCGATATTCCGGAGCTTGTCGGACGACCTTATCCGCTGATGAACTGGTGCGTCGCCTTTTCGATCCCGATCGGCGCTGCCGCCCCGGCCTCGCTGACCGGCTCGCCGGCCTGGGACTTCCTGCGCCGGCCTGGCCATGAGGGCGAACCCACGCAGCCGGCACCGCGACGCAGCCGGCTCGCCGCCCTGTGGCGGGCCTTGACGCGCCGCGGACGCTGAGCAGACGGCGGCAGGCAGCGGGTCGTGCCTCAATGTGAAATCCGGCGACCGGCGCCGGCATGAAAGCCCTCTCCCCCCGCCTCTTTGCGGGGGGAGAGGGTTGGGTGAGGGGGGCAGAGCGGCCAAAACCGCGCTGTGGAACAGGCGGCACCGCCCCCTCACCCTTCCCTCTCCCCCTCAAGAAGGGGAGAGGGAAATTGATATCGGCAACCGATTTCAAACCGAGGCACTACCGGCAGCGCGACCGGTTTCACGTCCGCCCGGCCGGGTGGCATGATGGCGCGATGGACACCCCGCCGCCCGACGACGCCGCGCTGCACGAAGCGGCGCTCGCTTATCTCGCCCGCTTCGCCGCGACCGAGGCGACGCTGACGCGCACCCTGCTGCGGCGCATCGACCGCTGGGCGCGCCGCAGCGACTCGCCCGGGGCCGCGGCGCAGGCGGCGGCGGGGGCGGCGGCGCGGGGGGTGGTGGCGCGGCTGGTCGCCGCCGGCGCGGTGGATGATCACGGCTTCATCGTCCCGCCGCGCCCGCTCACCCATGCCGCCCTGATGGCCCGCGCCGTCCCGGCGGCCGAGGCGGCCGGCGGGTCCTGACCGCGGGCGGCCGGTACCGGGGGCCAAGGGGGTGCCGGGGGAAGACACGAAAATAACCCCTCCAGCGACAACGGTGGCGGCGGCGCTGGCTGGAAATGCAGCGGCGGCAAGGGAAAATGCGACAGTTCGGGCGGCGGCGGCGGGTCGTATCTGAGCGCCAGCTATGGCGGCGGGTTCAGCGATCTTCTGGCCCCGGACGCGGATAATACCGGCAACGGTTACGTCAACATCGTCCCGGTCACGGCCGCGCCGGTGGCGGAACCGGCCGGCGCCGCCCTGCTCTCCGCCGCCCTCGCCGGGCTGGCCGCGCTGCGCCGGCGCCGGGGTTGAGGGTCGAGGCGGCAGCATGTCTGCCGACCTCCGCGCTGCCATGCCCTGCCCGCGAAAATCCGGCTTGACGCGGCGACCAGTTATATGATCTAACTTACTCCGTGAACGATTTCGTCTCCCTCCCCCCGGCCGAGCGCTGCGCCCGCATCCTGCGGGGCGTGCATCGTGCGCTGGTGTTCCAGGGCCTGGGGAGCATCCTGGGCTGGCCGCTGCTGACGCTGCTGAGCCACCGGCTGTGCGCCGCCGCCGCCCGCGTCGTGGCGCTGGCAGCGAGGCTGGAGGCCGGCACGCTGCGCCCCGGCCCGCCGCGCGAGCGGCGCCTTCCGTCCCGGCCGCCTGCCCCGCCCGAGGCGGCGGACGCCCCGCCGAAGCTGGTGCTGCCGCGGGGGTTCGCCTGGCTGCTCCACCGGGTGCCGGGGATCGGGTTCGGCCGGTCGCAACTGACCTTTCTGCTGGCCCAGCCGGACATGGCGGACCTGATCGCGGCCGCCCCCCCGATCGCCCACCATCTCCGCCCGATCTGCCGGATGCTCGGGGTGAAACCCCCGCCCGGCCTGTTCCCGCCGCGCCGGCCGCGGCGCAGGCCCGCCCCGAAACCCGCCCCGGCCGCCCGCAAGCGCAAGCCCGCCAGCCGCAAGGCCCCGGCCGCCGCGCCCTTCCCCGCCGCGCCCCCGACATCCAGGCTGCGCCCGCGCCGCGCGGTCTTCCGCGAACCGCCCGCCCCCACCGCAAGCGGGCCGCCAGGGTTGGCCTGACAAGGCCGAGCGTCCGGACGCGCCGATGTTATTACGATATAGCAATAAAAAGGCGATCAGGGCAGGGGGGGAAAGAGGGTCTTCTGCCGGTCAGAGGCGATCGCCCTTCGCTCCCGGAGCAATTTTCTAGGCAGGGGCCTTGTTGCGCGCTATTATCTGATCAACAAAATCGTAAGGCTGGTCATGGCGGTGACGTACTTGGCCGCGTTCACCGGTCCGAACGGGGCCAACCCGGTCGGACCGGTGGTGATCGATCCGAGCGGCAATCTGTTCGGCACCACCGCGTCCGGCGGCGCGAACGGGGCCGGGACGATCTATGAGATCGCCGAAACCGCCGCCGGCTACGCCACCGTGCCGTCAACGCTGGCGAGCTTCGCAACGCCCGGTGAATCGCAGGGCAACCTGTTCGTGGACGGGACCGGCAATCTGCTCGGCACCTCCTCGGGCGGTGGTGCCGCCGGGCAGGGCGCGATCTTCGAACTCGCCAGGACGGCCACGGGTTACGCCGACACCCCGACAATTCTCGTAAGCTTCTCCGGTCTCGACGGCACCGGTCCGAGCGGCGGCCTGGCCGCCGACGGGCAGGGCGACCTGTTCGGACTTACCGTGGGCGGCGGCCTGTACGGCGGCGGAACGTTATACGAGATTGTCAGGACGCCCACCGGCTATGCGACGGCGCCGACGGTGCTGGTGAATTTCGCGCCCGGCGCCGGCATGTCGGGCGAGACCGATACCCAACTGGTGGTGGATGCCGCCGGCAACATTTTCGGAACGGAGCCGTCCGGCGGGAACGGCGGTCAGGGCGAGGTCTTCGAACTGGCGAAGACCGCGGCGGGATATGCGGGCACGCCCAGCATCGTGGCAGATTTCGCCGCGTCTTCGATGGCACATCCCACCGCCCGGTTGTACGCCGATAGAAGTGGCGATCTGTTCGGCATGGCGCAGGACGGCGGCGACGGCTACGGCGCCGTCTATGAGGTGCCGCGCATCGACGGCGCTTATGCCGCCAGCCCGATGGTCAGCGGTTTCGGTTCGCTTGGTCCATTTTCGCTGCTCGCGGTCGATCCCGCCGGCAACGCCTTCATCGCGGGCATCGCGACCAACGGGACAGGTCTCCTGGAATTCGGTCCGATTTATTATGCGGAGGAGCTGCCGCAGACGACGGCGGCTTATCCGAATCTCAACGCGGCGCATTTCGACTCACTGACCGTCGCCCCCGGTGGGCACCTGATCGGCACCAGCTTCACCGGCGCCCCCGGCGGCAGCCCGACCACGCCGGGCGACGGCTATGTCGTCGAGCTTGCCTGCTTCGCCGCCGGCGTGCGCATTCGCACCGGGGAAGGGGAGACGCCGATCGGGCAGCTCGGCGTCGGGGATGAAGTGGTCCTGGCGGACGGAAGCCGGCAGCGGATCGTCTGGACCGGGCGCCGCCGCATCGACTGTCGCCGCCATCCAAGGCCGCAGCAGGTCTGGCCCGTGCGCGTGCGCGCCGGCGCCTTCAGCGACCGGCAGCCGCTTCGTGACCTCTGGCTCAGCCCGGATCATGCCGTGTTCCTGGACGGCGTGCTGATTCCGGTCAGGCATCTCGTCAACGGCACGACGATCGCGCAGGTACCGGTTCCGTCCGTGACGTATTTCCATGTCGAGCTGCCGCACCACGGCATCCTGCTCGCCGAGCGGATGCCGTGCGAAAGCTATCTTGATCTCGGCAACCGCGCATGCTTCGAAAACGGCGGCCACACCGTCCGTCTGCATCCCGACTTCGCAAGCCGCATCTGGAACGAACGTGCCTGCGCGCGGCTGATCCTGGGGGGGCCGGAACTGCTTCGCGCGCAACGGCGCGTGCGGCTTCAGGCGGAGCTGCTCGGCCGCTCCGCGATGCGGGCCCGGTCGGCCGGCGGATGACGGGAACGGCGCGGCGATCCGCGCCGTTCAGGGAATCTTGCGTGTCCGCACGCCGAAGCGCATCGGCAGGCCGACGCTGCGGCTGGCCTTCTCGGCGATGCCGCTGACACCCTCGCGGCGCGCCAGTTCCGCCCAGACTTCCTCCGGCCTGACCCCGGCATCTACCCACATGACGAGAAGGTGATAGAGCACGTCGGCGCTTTCGGCGACCAGCGCGGCGCGGTTGCCGGCCACCGCCTCGATCAGGCATTCCACCGCCTCCTCGCCGAATTTCTGCGCCACCTTGGCGGTGCCGCGGGCGAGCAGACGGGCGGAGTGGCTGACCGACGGGTCGGCCTCGCGCCGGCCGGCGACGACGGCATGAAGCCGGTCCAGCACCGCCCCGCCTCCTCCGGCGCCTTCCGGCACCGGCACGGCAAGGTGCTTCGCGGTGATTTTCCTGGACACCGATTTCTTCTTCGGCGCCGATTTCTTCCTGGCGGGGGCCTTCTTCGCCATCGCGTCCTCAGGCCGCCGCGTCCGCCGCGGACAGGCGCACCGGCAGCCCGGCCGCTTGCAGCCCGGCCTTCACCTCGGCGATGGTGAAGGTGCCGAAATGGAACACGCTCGCCGCCAGCAGTCCGGTGGCGCCGGCCCGC
>JAJZNE010000124.1:5934-51606 GCA_021847995.1 Pseudomonadota bacterium
GTGCCGACCCCGCCCGAGGCCACCACGGGCACCCGCACCGCGCCGCACACCGCGCGCAGCAGATCGAGGTCGAAACCTTGCCCGGTGCCGTCGCGGTCCATGCTGGTCAGCAGGATCTCGCCGGCACCGGAGCCGGCCACCTGCCGGCACCACGCGACGGCATCGATGCCGGTCCCCTGCCGGCCGCCATGCGTGAACACCTCCCACCCGCCGCCGGGCGCGCGCTTGGCATCGACCGCGACCACCACGCACTGGCTGCAGAACTTCGCCGCCGCCTCGGCGACCTCCTGGCGGCCGGCGTGATCGATCCGGTGCGGGTCAGCCGCACGGCGCTGCGCAACGCCGTCTCGGTGGCGGCGCTCATTCTGACCACCCAGACCCTGATCGCCGACCGCAGTGAGGCGATCGACCCGACCGCCGGTCCGGCACGCGGGGCGGGCGCCGAGAAGCTGGGACGCGCCTGACCGCCGGGCGGGCGACGCAGGGCCCGGTGCCCGCCGCAGGCGGGGCCGGCTGGCCGAGAGGTGAGGGCATGGCGAACCGGCCGACGCCGCCCGATCGCGCCCAGGCCGCCGACACGATGGCGGCCTGGGAACGCTTCCTGACCGGCGGCGGTGCCATGCCGGCAGGGAATTTCGTCGTCTCCTCCTGGCAGCGCAGCCGCGCCCACGGCATCGACCCGACCAGCCGCGCCGCCCCGATCGCCGCCGCGGGCGCGGCGCTGCGCATCCTGTGCGAACGCAACGCCACGCTGATCGGTGCCGCGCACGAGGTGCTGGCGCGCGGCGCCGACCTGCTCGCCGGTGCCCGCACCATCCTGATCCTGACCGACCCCGAGGGGGTGGTGCTGGAGGTGGCCGGCGACCGGCAGACCGAGGATCAGGGCCAGTTGATCCATCTGATGCGCGGCGGCCAGTGGGGTGAGAGCCGTATCGGCACCAACGGCATCGGCACCGCGCTCGCCACCCGTCGCCCGGCCCAGGTGCATGCGGCGGAACACTACTGTGAGGGGATCAAGGCCTGGACCTGCGCCGCCGCACCGGTGTTCGACCCGATCTCGCAGGCGCTGCTCGGCGTGGTCGATATTTCCGGTCCGCCGACCACTTACCAGCGCAGCAACCTCAACCTCGCCGTCGCCACCGCCCGCGAGATCGAGGCGGTGATCGCCGAGCGGGCGATGCGCGCCCGTGCGGCGCTGTTCGAGGCATGCCTGGAGCGGCTGTCGGCCCGCGATGCAGCCGGCCTGGTCGCGATCGACCGCCGCGGGCGGCTGCTGCACACCACCGGGCGGGTGGCGATGCCGGTGGCCCTCGGCCAACCCATCCCCGGCCTCGACGAGACCATCGAGGTTGCCGACTGGGCCGCCCGCCTGCCACCGGAATGGCGCGCGGACTGGTTCCGCCCGGTGACCGTGAAGGGTGAGACGGTCGGCGCGCTGCTGGTGGTGCCGCAGCCGAAATCCCCGCGCAGCCCGCACGGCGCCGCGTCGGAGGCGGATCCCGCGCGGATGGAATTCGCCGCCATCGTCGGCGCCAGCCCGGTGATGCGCGATCTGCTGGATCGCGCCCGCGTGCTGGCCGGCAGGAACGTGCCGGTGCTGATCGAGGGTGAGACCGGAACCGGCAAGGAACTGCTCGCCCGCGCCATCCATGGCGCGGCCGACCCGACGCAGCCCTTCGTGGTGTTCAACTGCGGCGCTGTCACCCGCGACCTGGTTGCCGCAGAGCTGTTCGGCCATGTCCGCGGCGCCTTCACCGGCGCCACCGCCGAGGGTCGCGCCGGTCGGTTCGAACTGGCCGACGGCGGCGTGCTGTGCCTGGATGAGGTGGGCGAGATGCCGCCCGACATCCAGCCCTTCCTGCTGCGCGTGCTGGAGGAGGGCATCATCTACCGCGTCGGCGACACGCAGCCGCGCAGCGTCCGGGTGCGGCTGATCTCGATGACCAACCGCAATCTGGAGGCCGACGTGGCGGCCGGGCGGTTCCGGCGCGACCTGTTCTACCGCATCGGCGTCACCCGCCTGACCATCCCGCCCCTGCGCGCGCGCGGCGGGGACGTTGGATCCTGTTACATTTTCTCCCCATATTGCCCCGCCCCTGCGCGCGCGCGGCGGGGACGTGCTGCTGCTGGCCGAATATTTCAACCGCCAGTTGGCCACTCGGCACGCCCTTCCGCCGCGCCGCTTCACCGCCGGGGCGCAGGCGCTGCTCTGCGCCCATCGCTGGCCGGGCAATGCGCGCGAACTGAAGAATGTGGTGGAGAGCCTGCTCCTGATGACGCGCACGGAAGCGGTCACCGCCGAGGATCTGCACGCCGTCATCGGTGTGCCACCGGCGGAGCCGGACGCGGCACCCGCCACCATCGGGGATGCCGAGCGCGCCGCCATCCGCCGCGCGCTCGCCGACAATGCCGGCAATGTCGCCGCGGCGGCACGGCGGCTGGGGGTGTCGCGCAGCACTCTCTATCGCAAGGCGGCGCGGTTCGGGATCGCGCTGTGATACCTGGTCGCCGCAAGGCCGACACTTCCGGTCCTTCGCTGACCTGGCAGGCGCGCCGGGTTGGCGGGCGGCAGGGATCAGCGCAACGCGCTCACCGCCTGTCCGAACCAGGCGATCAGCCAGGGCGCGAAGGACCGTTCCGCGAACAGCCGGAAACCGTCCGCACCGCCATCGCGGTGCAGGATCGCCCTGACGCCGGCGAACGCGGTCTGCGCACAGCGTTCCGGCGCCAGCGCCGCCCCGTCGGGATCGAGCGTGCAGCCCATCGCGATCAGCGCCGCGGCCAGTTTCCCGCCGATCGCGAAGGTCGCCAGCCCGTCACTCACTTCCGACACGAACCCCGCCGGCGGCGCCGCGGCGCCGACCAGCAGAGCACGATCGGGGGCGAGCCAGAGCCAGTATTCCCGCCCGCCCCGCCGCTCATTGGGCGCCAGATCGGGCCTTCCGTCGGAGACCATGAACAGCCGGCCGGGATCGATCAGCCGCACCGTCACCCGCGCCGCCGCGATCGGGTCCGGATGGTCCGCCGCCGGGCTTCGATGCGTCAGATCAGGCACGCAGCCGCTCCCCCGTCGGATCGAAGAATACCGGCGCACAGACCCGGGCGCGCGTGATGCGGCCGAGATGGTAGAGCTCCACCACGGCGCCGGCCGCCGCCAGCGCCCGGCCGCGCTGCACCATGCCGAGCGCAATCGAACGGCCCAGTGCCGGCGAATGGAAGGCGCTGGTGACCCAGCCGAGACTGCGCAGGCCGCCGTCCGCCGTGCGTTCGATCGCGTGGGCGCCGACCGCCGGCACGGTCGCCGGATCGGCCGGCAGCAGGCCGACGAACTGACGCCGATCGGGGCGCCGCGCCTCCGGCATCAGCAGCGAGCGCCGGCCGACGAAATCGACCGACTTGCTGCGCAGGGACGCCGCCATGCCGATGTCGTCGGGCAGCGTCATGCCGTCGGTATCGGTGCCGATCAGGATGTATCCTTTCTCGGCGCGCAGCAGCGAGGAGGTTTCAACGCCATAGGGGGTGATTTCATGCGGTGCGCCGGCCGCCAGCAGCGCCTGCCACAGCGCCAACCCGTAGCCGGCGGGCACCGAAACCTCGTAGCTGCGCTCGCCGGAGAAGCTGACTCGGGCGATGCGGCCGGCGATCCCGCGGATGCGCCCTTCCGCCACCGCCATGTGCGGCAGTGCATCGTCGGCCAGCGGAATGTCGGTGAAGGGCGCGAGCACGGCGCGCGCCGCCGGGCCGGCGAGGACGAAGGTGGCCCAGGCCGCGGTAATGTCGTGAAACGCGACGCGCAACTGCGGCCATTCGGTCTGATGCCAGCGTTCCAGCATCGCCAGCACGCCCTGCGTATGGCTGGAGGAAGGGGACAGCAGATAGCGCTCCGGCGCCAGCCGTGCGACCACACCGTCGTCGTACACCACGCCGGTTTCCTGCAACAGCAGCGCATAGCGGATGCGGCCCGGCTTCAGTGTCGCGACCTCGTTGTAGTACATCAGATTCAGAAAGGTCGCGGCATCCGGCCCGGCGACGGCGATCTTGCCGAGGCTCGACGCATCGAACAGACCGACGCCGCCGCGCACCGCCGCCGCTTCGCGCTGCACCGCGGCGGCCGCGTCCTCGCCCGCACGCCGATAGCAGGCCGGCCGCATCCAGCCGCCATATTCGCGCATTTCCGCGGCCAGCGCCGCATGTTCCGCATGGGCCGGCAGCTGCCGCCACGGCGCATAGAGCCGGCCGTGACGCAGCCCGGCGACGGCCCCGAGCGTGACCGGCGTGTAGGGTGGGCGGAAGGTGGTTGTTCCCACCTCCGGAATCGTCCGCAAGGTGGCCTCTGCCAGCAGCGCGAGGCCATTCACGTTGCTGGTCTTGCCCTGATCGGTGGCCATGCCGAGCGTGGTGTAGCGCTTCAGATGCTCCACGGAAGCATAGTTCTCCCGTGCCGCCAGGGCGATGTCGTCCGCCGTCACGTCATTCTGCAGATCCACCCATTGCCGCGCGCCGCGGATCGGCACGCGCCAGAGCGCGCGGAGCGGTGCCGCGGCGGCGGGCGGCGGTGTCCGCGGGGCGGCAAGTGCAACCGTGCGGCCGAGTGCCCCGGCCGCGGCCACGCCGGCGGCGTGCCCGGCTTCGAGCGCGCCCGCGATATCCGCGGCATCGATGAAATGCTGATCGCCGCGCAGGGTATCCGCGACGAAGGCGGTCCGCGCCGCATCCCAGCGCGGCCGGAAGCCGGACTGGCTCGCCAGATGCACGGTGGGCGACCAGCCGCCCGCCACCGCGACAAGGTCCGCCGCCACGCGCATCGTCGCCGCACGGGCCGAGGTCGCATCCGGCGGGCCGAGATCGACAAGTCGCACGCCGTTGCGACCGATCGTGCCGAGCACGGCGGTATTGGCCATCACACGCAGGCCCGCCGCCGTCGCCGCGCGTGCCGCCTCCGGCAGCGCCGGGCGCAGATCGGCGACGATGACAGCGGTCCCTGCCGCGTGCAGCGCCAGCGCAACCTCGTAGGCGGAATCGTTGTTGGTCGCGACCACCGCGCTCTCACCCGCGCGGACCGCGTAAACGCGCAGATAATGCAGTACGGCATCGGCCGACATCACGCCGGGGCGGTCATTGTCGGGAAAGACGAGCGGACGCTCGATCGCGCCGGGGGCGAGCACGGTGCGGCGCGCGCGTACCGTCCACAAGCGCTCCGCCGCCCAGCCGGCGGGCGGATCGGCGGCGCGTTCCAGCACTCCGTAGGCGCCGTGATCATAGGCGCCGAACACCGTGGTGCGCGCCATCACCCGCACACCCTGCGCCGCCAGCGCGGCGACCGTTGCCGCCGCCCAGTCGGCGCCCGCCTGTTCGTCGATCGTCGCCGCGCGCCAGTGCAGCGATCCGCCGGGGATAAAGCGGTCATCGGCAACAATGACGGACAGGCCGGACGCCGCGGCGGCACGCGCGGCGGCGAGGCCGGCGGGGCCGGCGCCCACCACCAGCACGTCGCACTGCGCGCTGCGGGACGCGAAGCGGCGCGGATCGGGCGTGCCGGCGACGCGGCCGAGGCCGGCCATTGCCCGGATGCGTGCTTCCCGCCGGGGCCAGTCGCGCAGGAAGGTCTTGTAGTAGAACCCGGCGGGCAGGAAGCGGTGCGCGAGATCGAGCACGCCATAGGCATCGCGCGCCACGCTGGGCCGCCCGTTGACACCGCGCGCGGCAACGCCCGCACAGAGTTCCACCACCGTCGCCCGTGCGTCCGGTTCCTCCACCTCGCCGAGCGTGACATCGACGATCGCGTTCGGCTCCTCGGTCCAGGCGCCGAACAGGCCGCGCGGGCGGTGGTACTTGAAGCTGCGCCCGACCACGCGCACGCCCGCCGCCAGCAGTGCCGAGGCCACGGTATCGCCGGCAAAGCCGCTGAGCGGCACGCCGTCCCAGGTGAATGCCAGGCTCCGTGTGCGGTCGATCCGCCCGCCCGCCGCCAGCCGCCGCGCGGTCATCGCCGCACCACCGCGATCGTCGCGTGCGTCACCGTGTCGCGCTCCATCACGAACCATTGCCCGCAGCCGGCGCTGTGGCACCAGAGTTCGCGATGCGCGCCCTTCTCGTTGCCGCGCAGATAGAGATAGCCGGTCCATTCGGCATCGCCTACCTCGGTTGCCGGCCCGGGGCGCACTGCCGGCTCGCCGCCATAGGTGAATTCCGGCTCGTCGCGGGCACCGCACCAGGGACATTCGATCAGCAGCATGGCAGTCCCTTCAATGCGCGATGCCGGCGCCGGCGGCTTCGTCGATCAGCGCGCCGGTGGAAAAGCGGCCGAGATCGAACGGGGCGGAGATCGGATGGTGCCGTCCGGTCGCCATCGCATGGGCAAGGAAATAGCCGCCCGCCGGCGTCGCCTTGAACCCGCCGGTACCCCAGCCGCAGTTGAGATAGAGATTGGCCACCGGCGAAGGGCCGAGGATCGGACTGTAATCCCATGGCACATCGACGATCCCGGCCCATTGCCGCAGCATCTTCAGGCGGCGGAAGGCGGGGAAAATCTCCAGCATCGCGGCGACGATCGCCTGCGTGGTCGGCAGATTGCCGCGCTGGGCATAGGACGGATAAAGGTCGAGGCCGGCGCCGAACACCAGTTCGCCCTTGTCGGACTGCGAGACATACATGCCGGTCGCCCACGACATCGCGACCATGTGCAGCACCGGCTTGACCGGCTCGCTGACCATCGCCTGCAGGGCGTAGCTGGTGATCGGCAGCCGGAACCCTGCCTTGGCGGCCAGCACGCCGCTATGGCCGGAGGGCGACAGGCCGACCGCGCCGGCGGCGACGTCGCCGCGCGATGTGCGCACGCCCGCGATCCGGCCGCCGGTGATGATGAAATCCAGAACTTCGCAGTTCTGCACGATATCGACGCCGAGCGCGTCGGCCGCACGGGCATAGCCCCAGGCGACCGCGTCATGCCGCGCGATGCCGCCGCGCCGCTGCACGAAGCCGCCATGGATCGGATAGCGCGCATCGGCCGTGAAATTGGCCAGCGGCAGTTCGGCCCGCACCTGTGCGGCGTCGAGCAGTTCGGTGTCGATGCCGTTGATCTGCATCGCATTGACCGCGCGGGCCATCATCTCCATGTCATGCTCCGAATGGCCGAGGCAGAGCATGCCGCGCTGGCTGAGCATGATGTTGAAGTTCAGCTCCTCGCTGAGCTGCTCGTACTGACGCAGGGCGAAATCATACAGCGCGACACTCTCGGGAAAGAAGTAGTTGGAACGCACGATCGTCGTGTTGCGCCCGGTGTTGCCGCCGCCGAGCCAGCCCCGCTCCAGCACCGCGACGCGGCGCACGCCATGCACCCTGGCGAGATAATAGGCCGCCGCCAACCCGTGGCCGCCGCCGCCGACCACGACCGCGTCGTAGCGCGGTTGCAGCGGCGGCGAACGCCACGCCTGCTGCCATCCGGCATGGCCGGCAAGTCCCTGGCGGAGGAGGGAAAAGGCGGAATAGCGCATCGGATCACTCGCTCAGGGTCCGGGCACGCCGGCGGCGGCGCCAGCGCGGCCCGGCCACCTCGGCCGCCAGTTGCGCATGGCGCGGCGGCCCGGAGGGGGCCGGGATGAAGGCCGAACGCTGGTCGCGCGGCACGTCGGCACGCGCCAGGATACGGATGACGATGAACAGAAAAAGCGCCGCCATCACGGCGGCGAGATAGGCGAACAGCGCGGCCGGCCCGCCATGCCCCATCACCGCGCCGGCGATCGTCGGGCTGACGGCCGAGCCGAGCGACCAGATGAAGAGCAGCCCGCCGCTCGCCGCCACATAGTCGCCGCGCTCCATCCGGTCGTTGGTCTGGCCGGCGCCGAGGCCGTAGAGCGGTGCCGTCATCGCGGCGAAACAGAAGCCGAGGGCGGCGATCACGGAAAACGGCACGCCGGCGGCGAGGCCGAGCGCGACCGCCAGCAGCAGCGCCGCGCCGATCGCGCCCAGGGCCACCGGCCGGCGGCCGAAGCGGTCGGAGATCATGCCCACCGGATACTGCACCAGCAACCCCGCGACCATGGCTGCCGAGATATAGGCCGCGACCCGCCCCGTGCCGTAGCCGGCCCGCTCCAGGAACACCGGCACCAGGGCGTAGTAGGCGCCGTTGACCAGACCGGCGCCGAGGCAGCACGCCACCCCCACCGGCGAGATGCGATAGAGCCGCACCGGCGCCGCGTGCGCCTGTGGTCGCACCGCCGGGTTGGCCTGCTGCGTCAGCGCCAGCGGCAGCACCGCGGTCGCGAACAGCAGCCCGACCAGCACGAACATCAGAGAGGAGGCGGGCACGACGTTCAGCACCAGCGGCCCGCCCGCGCTGGCCCCCCAGGAGGCGACCAGATAGGCGCCGAAGATGCGCCCGCGCGTGCTGCTGTCGGCCCGGTCGTTGAGCCAGCTTTCCACCACCAGGAACAGCCCGGAACTGGCATAGCCGATGCCGAGCCTGAGCGCCGCCACCTGCCACGGCGCGCGCGCGAGCACGAGCAGCAGGGCAGCATCGGCGGCGAGCGCCGCGAAGGTGGCGAAGGCGCGGATGTGTCCCACCCGCATCACCACCCGGTCGCAGGTCAGCGCCCCGGCCAGGAACCCGACATAATAGGCCGACGCCACCGCCCCGATCGCCGCCGCCGAGGCGCCGAGGCCAAGCAGCAGCAGCGGGATCAGCGGCGTCATGATGCCGAGCGCGCCCTGGGCGCAGACCAGGCCGAGCAGCACCGGCAGCAGCGGAAGGAGTCGGAACGGTAACACGCCCGCATCATGCCCTGCCGGCCCGGTCCCCGCCGCATCCGTTTTCGGCATGGCGCAATCGCCAATTCCGATGTTGCGCCGTCCCGCCGCCCCTGTTCAGCCGCCTGCCGGCGTGGCAGGATAGGCGGCGTTGCGCGCTGCCGCGCCACCAGCAAGAATCGTTGCATTGGGGAGCAATATCCGATGATCGACCGTCGCCGGTTCAACACGCTCGCGCTCACTGCCGCACTCAGCGCCGGGTTCGCCGCCGGGGCGGCGCGCCGCGCGGGGGCGGCGCTCGGCCCGATCGATGTCAGCAAGGTGCGCAAGGACATCGACGCCAACGGCAAGAAGCTGACCATCGCCACCGTCGTCAAGGTGGACGGCATCGCCTGGTTCGACCGCATGCGCGAAGGGATCAAGGAATTCGCAGCACTCACCGGCAATGACACCTGGATGGTTGGCCCGAGCCATACCGATGCCGCCGAGCAGGTCCAGCTGGTGGAAAACCTGATCGCCCAGGGCGTCGATGGCATCTGCATCGTCCCGTTCTCGGTCGAGGCGGTCGAGCCGGTGCTGAAGAAGGCGCGCGACCGCGGCATCGTCGTCGTCGCCCACGAGGCGTCCAATCTGGAGAACGCCGATTACATCATCGAAGCGTTCGACAACCGCGCCTACGGCGCCAAACTGATGTCGGTGCTCGGCCAGGAGATGGGCGGGCAGGGCGAGTACGTCGCCACCGTCGGCAGCCTGACCAGCCAGAGCCACAACGAGTGGGTCGATGGCGCGATCGCCTATCAGAAGGAACACTTCCCGAAGATGAAGCTGGCGATGGATCGCATCGAGACCTACGACGATGCGAACCAGGACTATACCAAGCTGAAGGAGGCGCTGACCACCGATCCCAACATCCGCGGCATCCTCGGCGCGCCGATGCCCACCTCCGCCGGCGCCGGACGGCTGATCGCCGAGCGCAACCTCAAGGGCAAGCTGTTCTTCGCCGGCACCGGGCTGGTTTCCGTCGCCGGCCAGTATCTGAAGAGCGGCGATATCGACTACATCCAGTTCTGGGATCCGGCGGCGGCCGGCCTCGCCATGAACATCCTCGCGGCGATGGCGCTGAAGGGCAAGAAGGCCGAGATCAAGCAGGGACTCGACCTCGGCCTGCCCGGCTACGAGCATCTCATCACGCCGGTCAAGGACAAGCCGAACCTGCTCTACGGCGCCGGCTGGGTCGGTGTGACGCGCGAGAACATGGCGCAGTACAACTTCTGAAGGGCGTCGGCGGGGGCATGCCTTGCCCCCGCCCGCACGACAGGCTCCGTCCCGCTCAGCATGCCGCCGTTCCTCGAACTGCGCCACGTCGGCAAGAGTTTTGCCGGCGTCCGTGCCCTTGACAACGTGTCGCTTGCAATCGACGCCGGCGCGCTGCACTGCCTGGCAGGCGAGAACGGGTCGGGCAAATCGACGCTGATCAAGATCATCTCCGGCGTCACTCAGCCGGACCAGGGCGAGATTCTGTTCGGGGGGCAGCCGCAGCGCGCCCTGTCGCCCGCCCGCGCGATCGCCCGCGGCGTGCAGGTGATCTTCCAGGATTTCGCCCTGTTCGGCAATCTGACGGTGGCGGAAAACCTCGCCCTCAGCAGCGAGTTGCGGGACGGGCGCCGGCTGGTCAACTGGCGGCGCGTGCGCGCCGTGGCGGCAGAGGCGGTGGCACGGCTCGGCGTCGAACTCGACCTCGATGCGGACGTGGAGCGTCTGCCGACATCCGGCCGTCAGCTGGTCGCGATCGCGCGCGCGCTGATGTCCGACGCCCGGCTTCTGATCATGGACGAACCCACCACTGCGCTCACCCGGCGGGAGGTGGAGACGCTGTTCCGCATCGTGCGCGACATCCGTGCCCGCGGCATCGCCGTGCTGTTCGTCAGCCACAAGATGCGCGAGATGCTGGAGATCAGCGAGCGGATCACGGTGCTGCGCAACGGTCGCGTCGCCGCTGCCGGGGCGACCGCGGATTTCGATGAGGCCGCGATCACCCGTGCCATGACCGGCCAGGAGATTGCCGCAACCCCCTATCGCTGGCAGGGGCAGGCGGGGGTGCCGCGGCTCGATGTGCGCGGGCTGGCCGTACCGGGCCGCTTCGCGCCGATCGATCTGGCGGTGCAGCCAGGCGAGATTGTCGGCATCGCCGGGCTGCTCGGGTCCGGCCGCACCGATGTGGCGCTGTCGCTGTTCGGCATGCACCCCTCCTATCAGGGCCGCATCGCGATCGACGGCGCCGAACGGCGGATCGCGTCGGTGCCGGAGGCGATCGCCTGCGGCATCGCCTATGTGCCGGAGGACCGGCTGACGGAAGGGCTGTTCGCAACCCAGAGCATCGCCCGCAACCTGCTGGCGGGCAGCCTCGGCCGGTTCACGCGGGCGGGACTGCTCGATCTGGTCCGGGCGGGCGCGGCGGCGCGGGCAATGGTGCAGTCCCTGCAAATTGCCACACCGACGGCGGAGCGTCCGGTGATGGAACTCTCCGGCGGCAATCAGCAGCGCGTCGTGCTTGGCCGCTGGCTGCTGACCGAGGCGCGGCTGCTGGTTCTCAACGGCCCGACCGTTGGGGTCGATGTCGGCTCCAAATCCGGCATCCACCGCACCCTGCGCGCGCTCGCGATGGAACGCGGACTCGCCATCCTGATGATTTCCGACGATGGGCCGGAACTCGTGCAGAACTGCAACCGCATTTTGGTCATGCATCGCGGCCGCATGGTCGATGAGCTGGCGGGCGAGGCGATGACGGAAGCGGCACTCGCCGAGCGGCTGCGGGGACTGTCGTGACCGCGCCCGCCGTGCTCCGCCGCAGCGAGGCGGTGGTTTTCCTGGTGATCGTCGCCGCCATGCTGGCGATCGGAGCGATCAACCCGGCGTTCTGGCAGCTCGGCAACCTGTTCAGCCTGCTGCGCAGCAACGTCATCACCGGCATCATGGCGCTTGGCGTGCTGACGGTGATGATCTCGGGCGGCATCGACGTGTCGTTTCCCGCCTTCGCGATGACGGCGATGTATCTCACCCTGCGCTGGATGCTGGCCGGCGGCCATGGCGGGGTGGCGGTGCCGTTCGCAATGGCGACCGCGATCGGCATTGCGCTCGGTGCGCTCAACGCCTTCTTCGTCCATTCGGTGCGCATGATTCCGCTGATCGTGACACTCGGCACCGCCGCGCTGGCCCGCGGCTTCCTGCTCGGCGTCGTCGGCACCAGCAACATCAACATCGACCGCATGCCGCCGCAGCTGATCGGCTTCGCCGGCACCGAACTGCTGGCGACCACCGGGCCGGGCGGCGCGCATATCGGACTGACGGCGATGCTGCCGATCTATCTCGGGCTGGCGCTGGCGGTGCATCTTCTGCTGCGTCACACCATGCTCGGCCGCGCCGTGTTCGCGCTCGGCGGCGACCGGGAGGCGGCGCGGCGCGCCGGCTTCGATCTCGCGCGCACCACCTATTTCGTCTATGGGCTCGCCGGCGGGCTGGCCGGGTTCGCCGGCCTGCTCCATGTCTCCATGATCTGGCTCGCCAACCCGCACGATCTGGCCGGCATGGAACTGGATGTGATCGCGGCGGTGGTGCTCGGCGGGGCCAGCATCTTCGGCGGGCGCGGCAGCGTCGTCGGCACCATGCTCGGCGTGTTCATGCTGGTCATGGTCAACAACAGCCTCATCATCATGCATATCAGCACGACATGGCAGCGGGTCGTGGTCGGCGTCATCATCATCGCCGCGACCGCACTGACCGCGCTGCGCGACCGCAGACGGGCGGGATAGGGCGCATGTCGGGCACATTCGACCTGCGGCGCCTGCTCCGCCGCGACAGCAGCGTCCTGCAGCTGCTTCTGCTGACCGCGGCGATCTTCGCCGCAATGAGTGCGCTCAACCCGGAGAAGTTCCTCCGCGCCTACAATTTCCAGTCGCTCACCTTCCTGGCGCCGGAACTCGGCCTGCTCGCGGTCGCGATGATGCTGGCGATGCTGACCGGCGGGATCGATCTGTCGGTGATCGGCATCGCCAATCTGTCCGGCATTCTGGCAGGGCTGTTCTTCCATGCCGTGGGGGCGCCGCGCGGCCCGGCGCTCATGCACCTGCCGCTGCTGCCGGTGGCCGCCGGCATCGCCATCGCGCTGGCCGCCGGGGCGCTGGCCGGTGCCCTCAACGGCCTGCTGATCGCGCGGCTGCGCATCACGCCGATCCTCGCCACCATCGGCACCGGCCAGGTCTATGTCGGGCTGGCGCTGGTGCTCACCGGCGGGCCGGCGATCGTCGGCTTTCCGGCGCTGTGGGATGCGATCGGCAACGCGACGCTGTTCGGCATCGCCCTGCCCCTGCTGCTGTTCCTGCTGGTCGGCGCCGGGGTCGCGACGGCGCTGTCGCGCACCGCGCTCGGCGTCGAACTGTTCCTGATCGGCACCAGCGCCAAGGCGGCAGCGTTTGCCGGCATCCGCCTCGGGCGCGCGATTTTTCTGTCCTACGTCGCAACCGGCGTGCTGGCGAGCCTCGCCGGCATCCTGCTGTCGGCGCGCACCAATGCGGCGAAGTCGGATTACGGCACCTCCTATCTGTTGCAGGCGGTGCTGATCGCGGTGCTCGGCGGCACCAATCCGGCCGGCGGGCAGGCAACGGTGATCGGGGTTGCCATTGCGTTGGCGGCGCTGATGCTGCTGTCCAGCGGGTTTCAGCTCATGCGCTTCAGCAACTTCCTGGTCGATTTCATCTGGGGCGCGTTCCTGCTTATCGTCATCGCGATCAACGCGCTGCGCAACCGCGCGCGCTGAGGGGGGCGCAATGTCCGTGGGGTTCGGCGATCTGGCAGGCCGCGTCGTGCTCGTCACCGGGGCCAGCACCGGCATCGGGGCGGCGGTGGCGCGCGGCTTCGGTGCCTGCGGCGCGCGTGTCGTCGTCCATTACAACCGCAGTGCGGCGGAAGCGGCCGGCGTGGTCGCCGCGCTCTCCGCCGCCGGCGCCGAGGCGTGGGCGGAGCAGGCCGATCTTGCCGAGCCGGCCAATGCCACCGCGCTGATCGGGCGCGTCGTGGGGCGCGCCGGCGGCCTTGACGTGCTGGTCAACAATGCCGGCTACCTGATCCGCCGCACCAGTTTCGAGGCGGCGGATGCGGCGCTGCTGCGCACGCTGCTCGACCTCAATCTCGCCTCCGTGGTTGCCGCCTGCCATGCGGCGCTGCCGCATCTGCGCGCGGCGGAGCAGGGCTGCATCATCAACACCACGTCGGTTGCCGCACGCAACGGCGGCGGGCCGGGGACGGTCCTCTACGCGGCGAGCAAGGCCGGCGTGTCCACCCTGACCCGTGGCCTGGCCAAGGAGTTCGCGCCGGATGGCATCCGCGTCAACGCCGTCGCGCCCGGCGTGATCGCCACACCGCTGCATGCCAGGCTGACGCCGCCCGACACGCTCGCGGCGATGACCGCGCAGATCCCGATGCGGCGCGCCGGACTGCCGGAGGAATGCGTCGGCGCCTACCTGTTCCTCGCCAGCCCGTCATGCAGCGGCTACATCACCGGCCAGGTGATCGAGGTGAACGGCGGCCAGTTGATGCCGTAGCCGCCCGCCGTCAGGCGCTGCCGAGCAGCGACGGGTCGAGCATTCGGCACGCGGCGAGCACCTGACCCAGCAGCAGATCGGCGAATTGTCCGCACGTCATGCGGGCGGCGCCGCCGCCGGGATGCAGGGCCACCACCGAAACCTCGCCCGGGCGGGCGGGGCGTGCGCGCACCGGCATCGGTGTTCCTTCCAGCGTCAGCATGTAGATGGCATCGCCGCGATAGCGGTCACACGGCAGGACGGCGAGCAGGTCGCCGCGACGCAGCCCGAGCAGAGGGATATCGGTGCTGACCGGCACGAAGCGTGACTGCATGGGGAGCGTGGTCATCGTCAGGGCCGACCCGAAAACTGCCTGTCAGTCGTTTCAGCCGGGATCGTAGCGCACGGATGCGTGAGGCGCAGCGCCAATCGGCGCAACGCTCCATCGGGCCGCGGCGGTGTGGCAGAATGGCACGCGCTGCGCCGGGGCATTCGCGCAGATGCGAAAGCTTTGCCGCCGCCACTTTCTTGGCATCCGGCATCCTCCTATATCACACGTTAGTGATTCCGGTGCCGGGCAGGGGGAATCGGCCGGGAATCGCGACGGGGCCGGACCATGCAGACGGACACAGACGGCGCGCCGCCGGACGCGCCGGCGGGAATGGCTATGGTACCGCATGCCGAACCGGAGGGCGGCGGAACGGAGGCAGCGTTTGCTGCCGAATTGCTGCGGGCGCTCTCCGACATGGCGGCGCGCAGCAAGCGCCGGCAGGCGGACGTTATTGCCGCCCTGCGTGGGGCCGGTCTGGCGGCGGAACCGGCACGGGTGCGCAGCGCGCTGCGTCTGCTGCAACGCTTCGGCTGCATCGAAAATCTGGTGCCGCTGGCCGATGGCGGGGTGCTGCTGTCCGTGCTTCCGGCCGCGCTGGAGAAGCTTGCCCCGGTCCCGCAGCTTCTGTCGCTGGTCGAGGAGGGCTGAGAGTTTGTGAAGGAATGCCCCTTGCCGACAATGTCGGCCAACAGGATCAGTAACTTGCAAGGGGCATTCCTTCACAAGTTCGATTTCCTTCACAAGCTCTGAACCTCCGCCTAGCTGGCAACGGTGGCGAAGAAGCGGCGCCAGGCGGCGAGCACCGGGGCTGCGGCGAATTCCGTCTCGAACCTCGCCCGCCCGGCCGCTGCCAGCGCCCCGGCCCGGGCGCGGTCGGCGAGCAGGGCGGCGATGGAAGCGGCCAGCGCCGCCACGTCCTCGCGCGGCGCCAGCTTGCCGTCACGGTCGTGGCGGACCAGTTCGCGCGGCCCGTCGGCATCGAGCGCCACCAGCGGGCAGCCGGCGGACCATGCCTCGATCACCATGTTGCCGAGCGGTTCGATGCGGGATGAGCAGACGAACAGATCGGCCGCCTTCAGCAGCGCACCCGCATCGTCGCGCCAGCCGAGGAAATGCACCCGGCCCGCCACCCCCTCGCGCGCCGCCAGCGCGGCGAGGGCCGACCGCTCCGGCCCCTCGCCGGCAATCGCCAGATGGACGCCGGGCAGCCGCGCGAGGGCACGGATGGCAAGGTCGAAGCCCTTGTCGGTATGCAGCCGCCCCAGGCCGAGCAGCAGCGGGCGCGCTGGCGGCAGGTCAGTCGCCGGGGCGGTCGCGGCGAAATCGGCGACGAAATTGGGCAGATGATGGGTGTGCGCCTCCGGCCAGCCCTGCCTGCGCAGCCAGTCCACGATGCCGCGCGTGTTGCCCACCAGATGATCGCAGGCGCGGTAATGCCGCAGATCGTAATAGCCGCCGAGCCGGCCGACCAGCGTCCACGGTCCGCGCGGCGTGACGCCGCTGGCGCGGTTCATCCAGCTCACCGTGACGCGCGGTGCGAACCCATGGAGGGCGGCGCGGAGCCGCGGACGGGTGATGAAGTCGAGGCGGTTGCCGAACGGCAATTGCACCGGCCGCAGCCCGCCGGCGGCGAGGCGGGCGGCGCGTGCGGGGTTGTGGCGGATCACCGGCAGCACCTCCTCCCCGGCGCCGTGCAGGGCGAGGCAGAGCCGCTCGAAGAACAGTTCGGCGCCGCCCAGCGCGGCACCGGCCATCACCTGCGCGAGACGCATCAGGCGGCGCGGTCGAGCGCGATCAGGCCGGAAGCGGCGTCCACGACCGTCGCGACATCGAGGTCTGCCATGCGCGCACCGCGTGCGATGGCGGTCGCGGTGCAGCGCCCGGCGGGGGCGTATTCGGCCGCCGGCGTTGGGCCGAACAGGCCGAGCGTCGGTGTCCCGGTGGCCGCGGCAAGATGCATCAGCCCCGAATCATTGCCCACGAACAGCGCCGCCCGGGCGAGACAGGCCGCCGCCTCCGGCAGGGTCAGCCGGCCGGTGAGATCGATCGCCTCCGGCAGCGCGGCGAGCAGGGGACGGGCGAGTGCCTGTTCCTGCGCCCCCGGTCCGGCGAACACGGCGATCCGCGCCCCGGCCAGCGGACCCGCCAGCAGCGCGCGGGCGAGGGCGGCGAAACGCTCGGGCGGCCAGACCTTGCCGGTCCAGTTGGCGGTCGGCCCCAGCGCCAGCACCGGCGGCCCCGGCGGCAGCAGGGCGAGCGCGCGGGCGCGATCCGCCGGCGCGGTCCACGCCACCGGCAGCGGCGGCGGATCGAGGCCGAGCACGGCGGCGAGCTGCGCCGTCTTGTGCCCGCCGCGGCGGCGCATCACCGCCCGCCGCCGTGCCGGCAGGGTGTAGGCGAGGGCGGACGCGCGGATATCGACCACCAGATCCCAGACCGTCCCGGCACACGCCGCCCACAGCCCGAGCCAGTGGCGCCCGTAGCGCTGCTTCTCCAGCAGAATGAGCCGCTCCAGCCGCGGCATGCGCAGGAACACCCCCTCCGCCACCGGGCCGGTCGCGACGGTGAAGCCGGCTGCGGGGTGGGCGCGCAGGAGGTGATCGAGCAGGCCGGTGGACAGCACCGCGTCGCCGATGCGGCTCGATGTCACGAACAGGATACGCATGGACGGGTGCGATAGCATGGACGTGACCGGCGCGCGCCCCCGGTCTATGAGCGCGCCGCATGTGCGGCATCGCCGGGATCATGACATGCGACGGCACGGCGCCCGACCCGGCGCTGCTCGCCCGCATGGCTGACTGCCTCGGCCATCGCGGGCCGGACGGGCGCGGGACGCTGCTGCGCGATGATGTCGGCCTCGTGCATCTGCGCCTTGCCATCGTCGATCTGGCGACCGGGGACCAGCCGCTGTTCGCGCCGGGCGGCACGGCGCTGATCGCCAACGGCGAAATCTACAACGATCCCGATCTGCGTCGCGCCATGGCCGGCACCCCGTTCCGCACCCGCTCGGACTGCGAGCCCGCGGCGTTCCTGGCCGAGCAGGACGGGGCGGGTTTCGCGGCGCGGCTGCGCGGCATGTATGCGATCGCGGTGCACGACGCGGCGCGGCGGCGGTTGCTGCTGGCGCGTGACCCGTTCGGCATCAAGCCGCTCTATTACAGCGAGGGCGGGGGTCTCTTCGCCTTCGCCTCGGAACCGCAGGCGCTGCTCGCCGCCGGGTTCGGGGTGCGCGCCGCGGTGCCGCAGCGCATGGCGGAACTGCTGCAACTGAAATTCACCACCGGCGCCGAGACCGTCTTTCCCGGCATCTTCCGGGTGCTGCCGGGCGAGACGCTGGTGGTCGAGCGCGGGGCGGTGATCGCGCGTCATCACCGTCCGGCGCTGCCGGCGGGCGGACCGCTGCCGATCGGGCGTGACGCCGCGCTGGCGGGATTGGAGCGGGTGCTGCTCGACAGCGTGGCGGCCCATCTGCGTGCCGACGTGCCGTACGGGCTGTTCCTTTCCGGCGGCATCGATTCCTCGGCGCTGCTGGCGCTGATGCGGCGTGCCACGGGCAGCCGGATCCAGGCGCTCACCGTCGGCTGGGAAGGTGGCGGGGAGGCCGATGAGAGCCTGGAGGCGGCGCGGCTGGCGCGCATCGCGGGGGCCGATTGCGAGCGGCTGACCATGACGGCGCGGGATTTCTGGACCCTGGCGCCACGCATCGTCGCCGCACTCGACGACCCGACCGCCGATGCCGCGGCGCTGCCGGGCTGGATGCTCGGTCGGGCGGCGGCGTCCGGCGGCCTCAAGGTGACGCTGTGCGGCGAGGGGGCGGACGAGCTGCTCGGCGGCTACAGCCGCTATCGCAAGCGGCGCGCGCCGTGGCGCTGGGTTGCGCGCCGGCCGCGCAGCCGCGGCGTATTCGGCGACCCGCCCGCGCTCGCCGGCTGGCGCACCGGCCTTGCGGCGGCGGAATGTGCCGCCGCCGCCGGCCGTTCGGGGATGCAGGCGGCGCAGGCCGCCGACTGCGCCGAATGGCTGCCCAACGACCTGCTGACCAAGCTCGATCGTACGCTGATGGCGCATGGCGTGGAGGGGCGCACGCCGTTCCTCGATCCCGTCGTCGCCGATTTTGCCTTCCGCCTGCCCGATGCGCGGAAGGCGGGGCCGCGGTTCGGCAAGGTGCTGCTGCGCGCCTGGCTTGCCCACGCCTTCCCCGAAGCCGGGGCGTGGACGCGAAAGCGCGGGTTCAAGCCGCCGGTCGGCGCCTGGATGGCGGCGCGGGCGGAGCAGCTCGCACCCCTGGTCGCCGTCCATCCGGCGCTCGCCGGCACACTGGAGGAGGGTGCCATCCGGGCTGCCTTCGCCGATGCGGCACGCGTGGCACAGCCGGCATGGTCGCTGCTGTTCGCCTGTCTCTGGCATGGCTGCCATGTCCTTGGCCTGCCGAGCGACGGCGATGTGGCCGAGGTGCTGCGGGCGGCGCCGCGCGCTTGAAAGCCCTGCGCGGTACGCGCACAACCGCTGGCCGGCGCGCGCGTCAGCCGGGGCAAACCACAGGAGGATCACGCCATGCCGATGCCGCGCAAGCCGCAGGACCCGATCGGGGTCGCCCGTCTGATGATCCGTCGCCACGGTCTGCGCGCGGGGGCCATCGCCGCGGCGCGGGCGAGCGAGGCGCGGCTCGGCGGCGCCCCGGCCGAATTCGACCGCTGGCGGTCGGTGCAGGCGGCAATCAGCGAATTGCGGCAGACGCCGCCCCACGCGGCGGCGGCTTCACGTTGAGGCGGGGCACTGAGGCGGGCCGGCTCCGGGCAGGTCCGCCTCAGAAATGCAGGCCGACGCGCACGCCGAGTTCATTGAGGCTCTCCCCCTCGCGCGTCAGCGGCCCGCCGGTGACGTGATCAAACAGGACGTAAAGGCCGAACCGCGGCGTCACCTGGTAGCCGAGTTCGGCGCCGAGCCGCAGCTGCGGCCCCTGGTCGAGCCCGCGCGGCGTGCCGGGGCCGCCGAGCAGGTCGGGACCGATGGAGAAGCCGAAGCTCAGCCCGTCGTCCTGGTGCAGCAGGCCGGTGGCGAGCGGCACCGTCCAGGTAAGGCCGGCATAGGCCTGGTTGGTGGCACCGGCGGTGTTGGCGACACCCCCGACATCGACGCGGGGCGACGCGGCCCAGCGCAGCCAGCCGGGCAGGTTGGCGGTCCAATTGGCGAGCGGCGTGGTCAGCAGCAGTTCCGCGTTCACGTCGGCGCCGGGCAGCCGCGAGTCGGGGGGGCCGAGATCGGGCCACAGCACGCCGAGCCGCACTTCCGCCGGCGAATCGGCAGCGGCCGGCGCCGCCCCGAGGGCGAGCGCCAGCAGGGCGAGCATCCCCGGCAGGCAGCGGTGGCAGAGCATCCGCCTCAACGGAATTGTTCCGCCTGATTTTTGCCAGTGCCAAGCGCGTGATGGCATGCGATCAGCGTCGTCCCTGCGGCACGCCGGCAACAGGCGGCGTGCCGTTCCATTGCTTCGGCGATCCGGCCTGCGGCATTGCACCGGCGGTGGTTGCGCCGGCGATCGTCACGCCGTTGCCTGTCGCGCGCCAGTGAAGGTTACGCATGCCGATCCTGCCCGCACCCCTCGACCTGCTGAATGCCGCCGTTCCGCTGCGTGGGATCGAGGTCATTCACGGGGTCACGTATGGCGCGCATCCGCGCCAGGTCATGGACATCTATCGGCCCGCCGGGGGCAGCGCCAGTCTGCCGGTGCTGGCATGGTTCTATGGCGGCGCCTGGCAGAGTGGACGCCGGCAGGATTACCGCTTCGTTGCCGCGACCCTCGCGCGGCGCGGCTTTCTGGTCGCGGTGCCCGACTACCGTCTGCATCCGGAAGCGGGCTACCCCGCCTTCCTGCACGACGCCGCCGGGGCGGTGGCGATGCTGCGGCGGCGTGCCGCGGCGTGGGGCGGGGATGCCGGGCATGTCGTCCTGGCCGGACATTCCGCCGGCGCCTACATCGCCGCCATGCTGGCGCTGGACCGGCGCTGGCTCGGTGCGCGGGACGGCATCGCGGGGGCGGTCGGGCTGGCGGGACCGTATGAATTCCTGCCGATCCAGGGCGCCGATATCCGCGCCGTGTTCGCCGCCGCCCCCGACCTGCGCGAGACGCAACCGATCAGCCATGCCGACGGGACCGGCCCGAAACTGCTGCTGCTGCACGGCATGCGTGACCGCACCTGCTATCCGCGCAACAGCCTCGCCCTTGCCGCGCGCGTCCGGGCGGCGGGGGGCGATGCGCGGGCAGGGCTTTATCCGCGCATCGGGCATGTCGGCATCCTGCTCGGCCTCGTGCCGTGGCTGGCGCGCTGCCCGGTGCTGGCGGATCTGGAGGGGTTCGCACGCGGTTCTTTGGCGCCGGCGGAAGGGCGGGCTATAGAGCCTGCGGCATGAACGACGCGACGACCCTGTTGACCGGCGGCACCGGCTTCGTCGGTGCGGCGGTGGCGCGCACGCTGCTGGCGCGCGGGCATCATCTGCGCGCGCTGGTGCGCCGCGGCAGCGACCGGCGCAACCTCGCCGGCCTGCCGGTGGAGATGATCGAGGGCGATCTCACCGATCCGGCGACGCTGCCCGCCGCGGTCGCCGGCTGCCGCTACGTCGTGCATGTCGCGGCCGATTACCGCCTCTGGGTTCCCGACCCCGAGGCCATGCTGCGTGCCAATGTCGTCGGCACCGAGGCGCTGATGCGTGCGGCACGGGCGGCGGGCGTCGCGCGCATCGTGTATTGCAGCAGCGTCGCGGCCCTCGGCCTGACCGCGGACGGCACGCCGGCCGATGAGACGACCCCCGTCGATGAATCGCACATCGTCGGCATCTACAAGCTGTCCAAATACCGGGCGGAGCAGGCGGTGCTGCGCCTGGTGCGCGATGAAGCGCTGCCGGCGGTGATCGTCAATCCCGCCGCGCCGATCGGCCCACGGGATATCAAACCGACGCCGACCGGCCGCATGATCGCCGACGCCGCCGCGGGCCGCATGCCCGCCTATGTCGATACCGGCCTCTGTGTCGTGCATG
This sequence comes from Pseudomonadota bacterium, assembly GCA_021847995.1. GTDB lineage: Bacteria > Pseudomonadota > Alphaproteobacteria > Acetobacterales > Acetobacteraceae > JAFKFJ01. The sequence goes on from JAJZNE010000124.1 coordinate 27,622, forward strand.
TCGATGACGTGGCCGAAGGCCATGCGCTGGCGCTGGAGCGCGGGGAGATCGGCGCGCGCTACATCCTGGGTGGCGAGAATCTGCTGCTGCGCGACCTGCTGGCGATGGTGGCGGCGGAAGCGGGACGTCGGCCGCCGCGGGTGCGGCTTGCGCGCGAAATGCTGTGGCCGCTGGCGCTGGGGTGCGAGGCGGCGGCACGGCTCGGCCTCGGCGCGCCGCTGGTGACGCGCGACCATCTGCGCATGGCGCGCAAGAAGATGTTCTTCTCCTCGGCGAGGGCGATGCGCGAGCTCGGTTTCACGCCGCGCCCGGTGCGGGAGGCGGTGCGCGATGCCGTGGCCTGGTTCGCCGCGGCGCGGCGGGCGGCGCCGTGACCTGGCTCGCGCTGCTGGCGCTGCTCGCGTGGCTCTATCTCGGCGTCGCGCATGGCCGGTTCTGGCAGGGCGGCCCGACGCTCGCGCCGGCGGCGCCGGCCAGCGCACCCGCGGTCGCCGTGGTGGTGCCGGCGCGCGATGAGGCGGCGACGATCACCGCCAGCATCGTCTCGCTGCTGGCGCAGAGTTATGCCGGGCCATATCGCGTGATCCTGGTCGATGACGGCAGCGAGGACGGGACCGGCGCGATCGCGCGTGAATGCGACGACGGACGGCTGACCGTGATCGCGGGAAGCGCCCGCCCGCCGGGCTGGGCGGGCAAATTATGGGCGGTGGCGCAGGGCGTGGCGGCGGCGGAAGCGGCGGAATGGCTGCTGCTGACCGATGCCGACATCGTGCACGACCCGCGCCATGTCGCGACATTGCTGGCCCAGGCGGAACGCAGCGGGGCGGCGCTGGTCAGCGAGATGGTGGCGCTCAACTGCGAAAGTGCCGCGGAACGCGCGCTGGTGCCGGCGTTCGTCTATTTCTTCCAGTTTCTGTATCCGTTTGCGCGGGTCAACGATCCGCGCAGCCGCACCGCGGCGGCGGCCGGCGGGACGATGCTGATACGGCGCGAGGCCCTGGAGCGCGCCGGCGGCATCGCTGCGATCAGCGGCGCGCTGATCGATGACGTGGCGCTGGCCGCAGGGATCAAGCCGCTCGCGCCCATCTGGCTCGGCCACAGCCGGCTGGCGCGCTCGATCCGCCGCTATCCGCAGGCGCGCGATATCTGGCGGATGATCGCACGCTCGGCCTATGTGCAGTTGCGCCATTCGCTGCTGCTGCTGCTGGGCACGCTGCTCGGTCTCGCGCTGCTGTTCGTGGTCCCGCCGGCAGCGGCGGCGGCGGGGCATGTCAGCGGGCTGGCGGCGTGGGCGGTGATGGCGACGACCTTCCTGCCGACGCTGCGGCGCTTCGGCCTGTCGGGGCTGCGCGCGCCGCTGCTGCCGCTTGCGGCGCTGTTCTACATGGCGGCAACGCTCGGCTCCGCCATCGACCATCATCGCGGGCGCGGCGTCACCTGGAAGCGGCGCGCCTACACGGAGCGGCAGGCGTGAGCGCGGCGGCGGAGTCGGTCGAAGCCTGGTCGGGGAAGGACCGCGGCGACGAGAATTTTCCGGTCGGGTCCGCCCTCATCGCGCGGCCGCTGCGCCGGCACGTCCATGCATTCTATGCCTTTGCCCGCAATGCCGACGACATCGCCGACAGCGCGGCGCTGCCGGCGGCGGAGAAGATCGCGCGGCTGGGCACGATGGAGGAGGTGCTGCTGGGACGCCGCGAGACGGGCAGCCCGAGCGCGGCGCAGCTGCGCGCGAGCCTCGCCGAGACCGGGGTGACGGCGCAGCATTCGTGCGACCTGCTGGCCGCGTTCCGGCGCGATGCGACGCAGCTGCGCTATGCAGACTGGAACGATCTGCTGGACTACTGCCGCTATTCGGCGATGCCGGTGGGACGCCACGTGCTCGACCTGCACGGCGAATCCCGCGCAACATGGCCGGCATCCGATGCGCTGTGCGCGGCCCTTCAGGTGGAGAACCATGTGCAGGACTGCGCGCGCGACCTGGCGGCACTCGATCGCTGCTACCTGCCGGCGGATCTGCTGGGGCGGCATGGCGCCGACATTGCCGATGTGCGGGAAGGCGCGGTGTCGCCGGGGCTGCGGCGCGTGCTCGATGCGCTGCTCGATCGCTGCGATGCGCTGAACGACACCGCGCGCGCACTGCCGCGCGGCGTGCGCGGCCGGCGCCTTCGGCTGGAAACGGCGGTGATCGTCGGCCTGTCGCGGCGGCTGGCGCGGCGGCTGCGGCGCGGCGATCCGCTGGCGGCGCGCGTGCGGCTGCGCAAATCCGATGCGCTGGCGGCCCTGCTCGGCGCGCTCAGCGTGCTGCCATGACGCCGCTTGGCGCGACGGAGGCCGATCTGGCGGCGGTGACGTCGCTGGTGCGGGCGGCGGGCACCAGTTTCTACCGCGGCATGCGGGTGCTGCCGCCGGATCGCCGGTTTGCCATGTATGCGATCTATGCGTTCTGCCGCATCGTCGATGACATCGCCGATGGCGAGGCGGCGTTCGCGCGCAAGCTGCCGGAACTCGATGCCTGGCGGCAGCGCATCGACCGGCTGTGGCAGGGCGAGGCGGACGGGCCGGTGACGCGCGTGCTGGCGCGCGCGGTCGCGGCATTTCCGCTGCGGCAGGCGGATTTCCACGCCGTCATCGACGGCATGCAGATGGACTGCGCGGCGGCGATCGTGGCGCCGGAACGCACGGTGCTCGATCTCTATTGCGACCGCGTGGCCGTCGCGGTCGGTCGGCTCTCGGTGCGCGCGTTCGGCGATGCCTCGCCCGCCGCCGATGCGGTGGCGCACGGGCTGGGGCGGGCGCTGCAACTGACCAACATCCTGCGCGACCTGACCGAGGATGCGGCGCGCGGGCGGCTCTATCTGGCGCGCGAGGATCTCGATGCCGCCAATGTGCCGCACGATCCGGCTGCGGCCCTCATCCATCCGGGACTGGCGATCGCCTGCACCGCGACGGCGGCGCGGGCGCGCGGCTATTTTGCCGAGGCGGCGCTGGCGATGCGCGACTGCGACCGGCGGGCGATGCGCCCGGCGCGGCTGATGGGCGCGACCTATGCCGCGATCCTCGGGCGCGTCGAACGGCGCGGCTGGCGCGACCTCGATGTCCCGGCGCGGCTGCCGGCATGGCAGAAGCTGTGGATCGCGCTGCGCTACGGGGTCGTCCAGCGGTGAGCGGCGGGCGGGAAACATCCGCATCACCGGCGCCGGCAGGCTGTACCATGCGCCGATGCACGCCGCACAAGCCGCGCCATGCGGTGGCCCCGCGCGGGTGCCATCCGCTCCGCCGGTGCCGCTGAATGCGCGGCGTGCGGCATGTCCATGTCATCGGCGCCGGTCTCGCCGGCCTTGCCGCGGCGGTGGCGCTGACCGTCGCGGGGCGCACGGTGACGGTGCATGAGGCGGGGCCGGCGGCGGGCGGGCGCTGCCGCTCCTATTTCGACCGTGAACTCGGCTGCCGCATCGACAACGGCAACCATCTGCTGCTGTCCGGCAACCATGCCACGATGGCCTATCTGGCGCAGATCGGCGCCGCCGGTTCGCTCGCCGGCCCGGACTGCCCGCTGTTTCCGTTCGTCGATGTGGCGAGCGGCGCGCGCTGGACGGTGGCGCCGAACCGGGGGCGCATTCCGTGGTGGATTCTGCGGCCCGGCCGCCGCGTGCCGGGGACGCGCGTGCGCGATTATCTGCGGCTGCGCTCGCTCGTGCGGCTGCGCGGCGACGTGACGGTGAAGGAGGCGCTGGACGACGGCGGCGCGCTCTATCGCAGACTGCTCGCACCGCTCGCCATCGCGGCCCTGAACACGCCGGCGGAAGAAGGGTTGGCGCGGCTGCTCGGCCGCGTGGTGGCGGAGACGCTGATGCGCGGCGGGCAGGCGTGCCTGCCGCGCGTGCCGCGGGTCGGGCTGTCGGAGAGTTTTGTCGATCCGGCGGTCGCCTTCCTCGCCGCGCATGGCGGCGCGGTGCGCACCGGGCGGCGCGTGACGGCGCTGGCGCAGGCGGCGGACAGCGTGACGGCGCTGCATTTTGCCGACGGGACGGTCGATGTGGCGGACGGGGCCGTGGTGCTGGCGGCGCCGCCGCCGGTCGCGGCGGATCTGATTGCCGGTCTCGCGGTGCCGCGCGCCTTCTGCCCGATCGTCAACGTCCATTTCCGCATGACCGCCGATCCCGGTCCGGCCGGCTTCGTCGGCGTGGTCGGGGGGACCGCGGAATGGGTGTTCGTCAAGCCGGGCATCGTCTCCGTCACCGTGAGTGCGGCGCATCATCTGGCCGATCTGCCGGCCGAGGCGATCGCCGCGCGCATCTGGCAGGATGTCCGCACGGCACTCGGCCGATCGGATGCGATGCCGGCGGTGCGGGTGATCAAGGAACGGCGTGCCACCTTCGCCGCGACGGCGGCGGAGGAGGCGCGGCGGCCGGGTCCGCGCACGCGCCTGCGCAACCTTGCCCTTGCCGGCGACTGGACGGCAACCGGCCTGCCGGCCACGATCGAGGGGGCGGTGCGCTCCGGGCGCACGGCTGCCGAACTTCTGCTCACAAGTTGACGGAATTCCTGGATGCTGGGCGAGACGATGGACACAGCGCTGGACGATGCGGTGGCGCGCGCGGGGGCGGCGCTGCTGCGCCGGCAGCGCCCGGACGGGCACTGGGTGTTCGAACTGGAAGCGGACGCCACCATCCCAGCCGAATACGTGCTGCTGGAACATTACCTCGACCGCATCGATGCGGAACTGGAGCGGCGCATCGGCAACTATCTGCGCGCGACCCAGGGCGGACATGGCGGCTGGCCGCTGTTTCATGACGGCGCCTTCAATCTTTCCGCGACAGTGAAGGCGTATTTCGCCCTCAGGATGCTGGGCGACGACCCCGCCGCGCCGCACATGCGCCGCGCCCGCGAGGCGGTGCTGGCGGCCGGCGGGGCGGAGCGCAGCAATGTCTTCACCCGCGCCCAGCTTGCCCTTTTCGGCGAGGTGCCGTGGCGCGCGGTACCGGTGATGCCGGTGGAGCTGGTGCTGCTGCCGCGCTGGTTCCCGTTTCACCTGGACAAGGTGTCGTACTGGTCGCGCACGGTGATCGTGCCGCTCACGGTGCTGATGGCTCTCCGCCCGCAGGCCCGCAACCCGCGTGGCGTGCATATCCCGGAACTGTTCGCAACCCCGCCGGCGCGCGTGCGCGACTGGATCCGCGGTCCGTTCCGTTCCGGCTGGGGGCATTTCTTCAAGGGACTGGACGCGGTGCTGCGCGCGTTGCAGCCGGCGTTTCCCCGCCCGCTGCGCCGGCGCGCGATCGCGCGCGCCGTCAGCTTCGTCACCGAACGCCTGAACGGCGAGGATGGGCTGGGGGCGATCTATCCGGCGATGGCGAACACGGTGATGATGTTCGACGTGCTCGGCTATGCCCCCGACCATCCCGACGCCGCCATCGCTTGGGCGAGCGTGCGCAAGCTGCTGGTGGTGGAGGCCGACCGCGCCTATTGCCAGCCCTGCCTTTCGCCTGTGTGGGACACCGGCCTCGCCGCGCATGCGGTGGCGGAGGCGGACCACGACGCGCATCCCGCGGTGGCGCAGGCGGCGGCGTGGCTCGCGGCGCGGCAGGTGCTGGAGGTGGCCGGGGACTGGGCGGCGGCGCGGCCGGGCGTCGCGCCCGGCGGCTGGGCGTTCCAGTATGCCAACCCGCACTATCCCGACGTGGACGATACCGCCGTCGTCGGCATGCTGCTGCATCGGCACATGCAGGCGGACGGCGGCGATCCGGCCCGTGAAGCGGCGATCGCGCGGGCGCGCGACTGGATCGTCGGCATGCAGTCGAAGGGCGGCGGCTGGGGCGCGTTCGATGCCGACAATGACAAGATGTATCTCAATCACATCCCGTTCGCCGATCACGGCGCGCTGCTTGATCCGCCGACCGCGGACGTGACGGCACGCTGCGTCTCCTTCCTCGCGCAGATCGGCATGCCGGACTCCGATCCGGTGCTGGTGCGCGCGCTCGCCTGGCTCAGGCGCGAGCAGATGCCGGACGGCAGCTGGTTCGGCCGCTGGGGCACCAACTACATCTATGGCACATGGTCGGTGCTGTGCGCCTTCAATGCGGCGGGCGTTGCCCCCGACGATCCGGCGGTGCGCCGCGCCGTCGCCTTCCTGCTCGCCACCCAGCGCGATGACGGCGGCTGGGGCGAGGACAACGAAAGCTATGCCGACGCGCCGCCCGGCCGCTACCATCGCAGCAACCCGTCGCAGACGGCGTGGGCGCTGCTCGGCCTGATGGCGGCCGGAGAGGCCGCGCATCCGGCGACGGCACGCGGCATTGCCTGGCTCGCCGCCTGCCAGAAGCCGGACGGCGAATGGGATGAAGCGCCCTATACCGCGGTCGGATTTCCGCGCGTGTTCTATCTGCGCTATCACGGCTATCGTCTGTTCTTCCCGCTGCTGGCGCTGGCGCGGTTCCGCAACCTTGCGCGCGGCAACGACAGGCGGGTGGCGTGGGGGTTCTGAGGCGTCCGGCTTGACAGCGGCTGCCGCCGTCGCCACGCAGGCGGGGTCACGGGGGAGGATAACGATGCCGTTGCACAGGCGAGCGTTCCTGGCCGCATCCGCGGCGAGTGTTGCGGCCCCGGTGGTGATCCGCCCGGCCCGCGCGGCGGAGACGGTGCGGATCGGCTGGATTCCCGCGCTGACCGGCGCAAGCTCGGCCCCCGGCATCGGATTCAACCGCGGCGTCATCCTCGCCGCCGCCGAGATCAATGCCGCCGGCGGTGTCGGGGGACGGATGATCGAGGTCATCACCCGCGACACCCAGGGCGACCCGACGAAGGCGGTGAACGCGACGGTCGAACTGATTTCCCGCCAGCAGGTGGCGGCGATCTGGGGGCCGGTGAATTCCGGCGAGGCGCTGGCGACGACGCCGCTGATCGCGCGCAACCGCGTCCCCTCGCTGCACCCCTGCGTGATCGACAGCCTGATCGACCCGGCCAAGTACCCCAACGCCTTCCGCATCGCGCCCGCGGGGGCGCAGTGGGAGGCCGCGGTACGCCACTACTGCCTCGATATCCTGAAGGTGCGCAAGGTCGCGATCGTCGGCGACACCACCGGCTACGGCACCACCGCGACCCGCGATTCGGTGGCGGATTTCACCCGTGCCGGCGCCGATGTCGTCTATCACGACCTGATCGACGCAACCCGGACCGACGTGACGGCGGACGTGCTCCGCATGCAGCAGGCGGGTGCCGAGGCCGTGATCCCCTGGAGCGTGACCACCGGGCTGATGGCCCGGCTGCTGAACGTGCGCGGTGCGCGCGGGTGGGACGTGCCGTTCGTCGGCCACCCTTCACTCGGCTCCGGCGAGGTGCATCGGCTGCTCGACAGGGAAGCCTACTGGGACAAGGTCTATCTTGTCGGCTACCGCAGTTGCAGCTACGGCGCCGATGGCAGGCTGCCGGCGCGCATGCAGGCATTCGTCGATCGGCTGCGCGGCAAGGTCGATCTGGCGGACACGACGCTGTGGTGGGTGGCCGCAGGCCACGACGCGATCCGGCTGGTGGCGGAAGCGGTGCAGGCGACGAAATCCACTTCGCATGAGGCGATCATCGGTTACTGGAATACGCTCACGTCATGGCCCGGCCTTTATGGCGACTATACCTGGACGAAGCAGGAGCATAACGGCTACCCGACGGAGGAGGTGGTGATGTCGGTTGCCAGCTCCTTCCGCGACGGCGCCTATGCGCTGGCGCCGGGCTATTCCTGAACCGCGCCGTGCTTGAAGCGGTCATCGTCTCCGGCGTCGCCATCGGGGCGGTCTATGCGCTGATCGGCATCACCTACAACGTCATGTATGCCGCCTCGCGGGTGATGAGCTTCACCTCCGGCCAGCTCGGCATGCTGGGCGGCGTGTTCGGGGCGTGGTTCATCCTCCGCCTCGGCCTGCCGGTTCTGCCGGGGGCGGTGCTGACACTCTCCGCGTGCGCGCTGGTCGGCCTGGCGACGGAGATCGTCGCGGTGCGGCCGGTGCTGGCGAGCCTGGAGAAGCATCTCTATGTCCTCTCCACGCTCGCCTTCGCGCTGCTGATCCAGCAGTTCGTCGCCATCGAATGGAGCACCGAGCCGCAGCCGTTCCCGCGCCTGCTGGCGTTCGGCGATGCGCTGATCGACCAGAAATTCTGGCTGCCGCTGGCGGCCTGCGCGGCGGTGATCGTGGCGCTGGAAATCATCTATCGCCGCACATTGGTCGGGCGCGCCTTCCTTGCCATCGCCGAGGACGGGTTCGCCGCGCGCGCGCTCGGTCTGCCGGAGCGGCGGCTGCGCATGGCGAGCTATGCGCTGGCCGGCGTGATCGGCGGGCTGGCCGGGTTCGCCGGCGGCGAACTGATGCTCGCGTTCTTTGCCAACGGTCCGCTGCTGTCCTTCTACGGCTTCGTCCCGGTGGCCCTCGGCGGTCTCGGCAACAACCGCGGCGCCATCATCGGCGGATTGCTGCTCGGCCTGTTTCAGCAGGCTGCGAGTTTCCTGGTCGGCGGGCTGTTCGTCAGTGTCGCGACCTTCGTCGTGTTCATCGCCGTGCTGCTGGCCGCCCCGCAGGGTCTGTTCGGCGCGGCAGCGGGGCGGCGGGTATGACGCCGACACCGGTCTGGCGGCGCGCGCTGCCCTATCTGCTGCTGCTCGCCGCGGCCATCCTGCTGCCGTTCACCGGCAGCACCTACTGGGGCGTGATCGCGACGCGGGCAGCGATCTACTGGGTGCTGGTGGCGGGGTTGAATCTCGTCGTCGGGTTCGCGGGTCAGCTGGCGATCGGCTATGTCGCGCTGCTCGCCCTCGGCGCCTACACAACGTCGGTGCTGTGCGCGCGCACCGGCATCGGCATGGTGCCGGCGCTGGCGGCGGGGGGCGTCGTGGGGGCGCTGTTCGGCGTCCTGGTCGGGCTGCCGGCGCTGCGCCTGCGCACCTTCTATTTTGCCATGGCGACGCTCGGTTTCGCGACCATCGTGACGCAGGTGGCACTTGCCTGGACCGACGTGACCGGCGGCGGCGTCGGTGTCCCGGGGCCGAGCCTGCCGGCGCCGTTCGATACGCCATGGGGCTTCTATGCCGCCTGCGTGATGCTGGCGGCCCTCGCCACCTGGATGACGGCGAACATCGCGGCCAGCCGCTTCGGCCGCGCGCTGGTGGCGCTGCGCGATGCCGATGTCGCGGCCGAGGCCAGCGGGATCGCCAAGGCGCCGCTGTTCGTCACCGTGTTTCTGTTCAGCGGCGCGGCGGCCGGAATCGCCGGCGGGCTGTTCGCTGATCTGCAGACGTACATCACGCCGGATGCGTTCACCTTCGACCTGTCGGTGCTGTTCTTCATCGCCATCCTGGTCGGCGGGCGCGGTTCGATTCTGGGTCCGCTGCTCGGCACGCTGCTGCTGACGGCGCTGCCGGAGGTGGCGGCGCCGCTGGTGGCGTGGTCCACCTTCCTCTATGCCGCACTGCTGCTGCTGATCGTGCTGCTGATGCCGGGCGGAATCGCGGAGCTGCTCGACTGGCGCAACCGCCGTCCGCTGACGCAGGATCGTGTCGTGCTGCCGCGGCCGGCGCTGCTCGCGGACCTGCTGCCGGAGCGGCATCGTGCGCCGGCGCTCGCGGTGCGCGACGTGCGGCTGGCATTCGGCGGCGTGCGCGCGATCGACGGGCTGTCGCTCGATCTCCATGCCGGTGAGGTGCATGGCCTGATCGGCCCGAACGGTAGCGGCAAGACGACAACGCTCAACGTCATCGGCGGCTTCGCGCGCCCGCAATCCGGCAGCGTCGTGCTCGGTGCAACAAGATTGCCGCAGGGTGCGCCGGCGGCGCGGGCCCGCCACGGCATTGCCCGCACGTTCCAGACGCCGCGCATGGTCGGCGAGGCGACGGTGCTCGACAACGTGATGATCGGCGGTGGCGTGACGGCGCGGGCAGGCTTCATGGAAGCGGCGCTGCGCCTGCCGCGGCAGCTTCGCGAGGAAGCGGCGCTGGTGCGCCGTGCCCGCCTTGCCCTGGGCGCGGTCGGCCTCGATGCGCTGGCGGCGGTGCGGTGCGACCGGCTTCAGCACAGCGAGCTGCGGTTCCTGGAGATCGCGCGGGCGTTGCTCGCGCAGCCGGATTTCCTGCTGCTCGATGAGCCGGCGGCCGGCCTGGCGGCGCCCGAGATCCACGAACTCGGCGCCCTGATCCGCGCCCTTGCCGCGCGCGGCGTCGGCGTGCTGCTGGTCGAACATCATGCCGACCTGATCTTCGCGATCTGCGACCGGGTGACGGTGCTCGATCTCGGCCGCGTGCTGGCGGCCGGAAAGCCCGCGGAAATCCGGGCGCACAGGGAGGTGGTCAGTGCCTATCTCGGCGCCTGAGGCGGACCTGCTGGAAATTCGCGGCCTCGTCGCCGGCTACGGCAAGATCGTCGTGCTGCACGGCGTCGATCTGGCGGTGCGGCAGGGTGAGGTGGTGACCCTGCTGGGCGCCAACGGCGCCGGCAAGACGACCGTGCTGCGCGCGCTCTCCGGCCTGCTGCCGCGCGGTGGCGGCAGTATCCGCTTCGCCGGCGCGGCGCTGCCGCCGGCCGATCCGCGCGCCGCGGTGCGCGCCGGCATCGCCCATGTCATCGAAGGCCATCGTGTCTTCACGCAATTGCCGATCGCGGACAATCTGCTGCTCGCCGGCTACGATCTCTCCGGCGCCACGCGGCGCGCGCGGGTGGAGGAGGCGCTGGCCGAATTTCCCGAACTGGCGGCGCGGCGCCATGAACGCGCCGGGGCACTGAGCGGCGGGCAGCAGCAGATGCTGGCGGTGGCGCAGGGGCTGGTGCGCCGGCCGCGTCTGCTGCTGCTCGACGAACCCTCCGCCGGCCTGTCGCCGGTGCTGGTCGATCGCGTGCTGACGGTGCTGCGGCGGCTGCGTGCGGCCGGGGTTGCCGTGCTGCTGGTCGAACAGCTGATCGAGAAGGCGCTCGGCGTTGCCGACCGCGTCTATGCCCTGGCGCGCGGGCGCGTGGTGCTGGAGGCCGCGACCGACGCACCCGATCTGCCGGCGCGGCTGGAGCGCGCCTATCTGGGGGAGGTTTCGGGATGAAGATCGTTGCCGCCGAGACGCATCTGATCCGGGTGCCATGCGATACCGGCGCGCCGCCCCGCGCCTTCTCCGGCGTCGGCTGGGCGAGCATCGACACGCTGTTCCTGCGTCTCGTCACCGATCGCGGCGTCGAGGGCTGGGGCGAAGGGTTCGGCCATGCCTGCTGCCCGGCCACACGCGCGGCGATCGAAACCCAGGTGGCGCCGGCACTGATCGGCGCCGACGCGCGCGACATCAATGGCCTGATGCGGCAAATGGCCGAGCGGTTCCACCTGTTCGGCCGCAACGGACCGCTGGTCTATGCGCTGTCGGCCGTCGATGTCGCGCTGTGGGACATCGCCGGCAAGGAAGCGGGCCAGCCGCTGTGGCGTCTGCTCGGCGGCGCGCAGCGGACGCATCTGCCGGCCTATGCCAGCCTGCTGCGCTATCAGGAGCCGGATCAGGTGGCGGCGGCCGTCGCGCGGGCGGCCGCGCAGGGCTATCCTGCCGCCAAGCTGCACGAAACCGGCGTCGCGCAGGTGCGGGCGGCGCGGGGGGCGGCGCCGGCGCTGCGGCTGATGCTCGACGTGAACTGCCCGTGGACGGTGGAGCAGGCGATCGCGATGGCGCGCGCGCTCGGTGGCTGCGGCCTCGATTGGCTGGAGGAGCCGGTTTGGCCGCCCGAGGACCACGCCGGCCTTGCCCGCGTCCGGCGCGAGGGCGGCATCCGCATCGCGGCGGGGGAGAATGCCGCCGGCCTGCACGATGCCCGCCACCTGTTCGAGGCCGGCGCGCTCGACATCGTGCAGCCGAGCGTGGCCAAGATCGGCGGCGTCTCCGAGATGCGGCGGATCGCGGCGCTGGCGGAGGCATTCGGCGTGCGGCTGGTGCCGCATTGCGCCTATTTCGGACCCGGCTATCTCGCCTCCCTCCATCTTGCCGCCGCCCTGGCACCGGAAGCGCCGTTCGAGCGGCTGTTCGTCGAACTGGAGGCCAGCCCCTATCATGACCGCATCCTGGCGCCGGGCGGGCGGGTCGCGGTGCCGGACGCGCCGGGCCTCGGCTGCGACCCCGATGCCGCGGTGCTGCGCCGCTACGCCGTCTGACACAGGAGGATTCGCGATGTTCCCCTTGCTTTCTCCCCGCCTGATGCTGGTGGGCGGCGGCAGCGTGGCGGAACTGCCGTCGGTGCTGCGCCGGCTTGGCCTCGCCCGGCCGCTGATCGTGACCGACCCGCACATGGTCGCCTCCGGCCTCCTGCGGCGCTGTCTCGACCCGCTGGCGGCGGCGGGGATTGCGGCGCCGGTGTTCAGCGACACGGTGTCGGACCCGACCGATACCGTGGTTGCCGCCGGGGTCGAGCGGATGGAAGGGGAGAAATTCGATTGCCTGATCGGCTTCGGCGGCGGTTCCTCGATCGACACGGCAAAGGCGATGGCGCTGCTGGCGCTCGGGGAAGCACCGCTCAGCGCCTATAAGGTGCCGGCCTCGCCCGACCGCGCGGCGCTGCCCGTCATCGCCGTACCGACCACCGCCGGCACCGGCAGCGAGGCGACGCGCGTGACCGTCATCACCGATACCGCGCGTGACGAGAAGATGCTGATCATGGGCCTCGGCTGCCTGCCGCTCGCGGCCATCGTCGATCATGAACTCACCTACACGCTGCCGCCGCGCATCACTGCCGACACCGGTATCGACAGCCTGACGCATGCGCTGGAAGCCTATGTCTCCCGCCGCGCCAATCCGGTGACGGATGGCTGGGCGATGGCGGCGATGGGGCTGATCGGGCAGCATCTGCGCACCGCCTATCACGAGCCGCGCAATGCCAGGGCGCGGGAGGCGATGATGCTCGGTGCCATGCTGGGCGGACTTGCCTTCAGCAATGCCTCGGTCGCGCTGGTACACGGCATGTCGCGGCCGATCGGCGCGCATTTCCATGTGCCGCACGGATTGTCCAACGCCATGCTGCTGCCGGCCGTCACCCGCTTCTCGATCGGCCATGCACCGGAGCGCTACGCCGCCGCCGCGCGGCAGATCGGCTTCGCGCAGGCCGGCGACGATACCGATACCGCCTGCGCGAAGCTGGTCGATGGGCTGGCGGCACTCAATGCCGAGCTCGCAGTGCCCAGCCCGCGCGCCTACGGCATCGATGCCGCCGCCTGGGCGGCGCGCGAGGAGGTGATGGCGGAACAGGCACTCGCCTCCGGCAGCCCCGCCAACAATCCGCGCGTGCCGGAGCGGGCGGAGATCGTGGCGCTGTATCGTGCGGTTTTTGCGGCCAATGCGTGACAGCGCCCGTCAGCCTGCCGAAACCCGGTCGCGCCAGCGGTAATAGGCGACGGCCGGGGCGAGGAACCAGGGATTGCCGCGGTAGAACGGCCGGGTCGGGAAGGCGGGCGCGTGCAGCCCCGTCCGCCCCTCCGGCCGGCCGAGCACAAGCTGACCGACACGCATGCCGAGATAGCCCGCCATGCCGACGCCGGAACCGCAATAGCCCATCGCGTAGTGCACGCCGTCATGCGTGCCGGCATGCATCATCTGATCGAAGCTGTAGGCGACGAAGCCGGACCAGGAATGGGTGATGCGGCTGCCCGCCAGTTCGGGAAACAGGCGCGTCATTTCCGCGTGCAGGCGCCGCGCACTCAGGCGTGGGTCGGCTTCTCCGGCGCTGACGCGACCGCCGAACAGGACGCGACGGCGGTCGGGCGAGGCGCGGTAGTAATAGACGACCCGGCGGGTGTCGCTCGCGATCCGGTCGGTCGGGAACAGACGTGCCATGATTGCCGCCGGCAGTTCCCCGGTTGCGATGATGTAGCTGCCGATCGGGATCACGCGCCGCCGCAGCCAGGGTGTCAGCTTGCCGGTATAGCCGTTGGTCGCCACGATCACATCGCGCGCGATGACGTTACCCCGCGCCGTCGCCACGGTAAAGCCGGCGCCGTCGCGCCGCAGGGCCTGCACAGGGCAATTGCCGATCACTGTGGCGCCGGCGCCGCGCGCGCGGTCCAGCAGGCCCTGATGAAAGCGTGCCGGATGGATGCTGGCGTGGCGTTCGTACACCACGCCGCCGAAATAGGCGTCGCTGCCCAGTTCGCGATGCTGCTCGGCGCGGGGAACCATGTGGGCCGGCACCTCCAGCCCTTGCGGCTGGGTGCGCAGCTTGCGCGCCAGTTCCTCGTAATGGCGCGGGCTGTGGGCGCCGTGGAAGCGGCCGACGACGCGGAAGTCGCAGTCGATCCGTTCGGCGGCCACGAAGTCGCCGACCCAGGCGAGCGATGCCTGTCCGTCGCGGAGGATGCGCGATGCCGTTTCGGCGCCGTGGCGGCGGACGAGTTCGTCGTAGCCGGGCTTGATGCTGGTGGAGATCTGGCCGCCGTTGCGGGTGCTGCATCCGAAGCCGACCGCCGCGGCATCCAGGACCAACGTGCTGCGTCCGCCGCGAGCGGTCTGCAGGGCGGCGGAGAGGCCGGTATAGCCCGAGCCGACCACGAGCACATCGACCGCGCGCGGCAACGCGACCTCCGGCAGCACCGGTCGGGGCACGTCGTCCCACCAATAGGGGGTGAGCTTCATGTCCCCGGCAAAGATGTCCGCTGCCATGCCGTGTGCCCCCTTCTTTCGCGTCGCGCGCATCGCGCCATCTTGCGCTTTGTGCCGGCCGGCCGGAAAGATGGGTCCATCATCGGAGCAGCAGGGGGAAGCGGGATGATCCGGCGAAGGACCTTGTTCGGCTCGCTGCTGGCGGCGTCCGCCGGCGGGCTGTGGCGCGGGGCGCGGGCCGCCGCGCCCGAATTGACCGTGGTTTCCTTCGGCGGCGCCTATCAGGAGGCGGAGAGCAGGGCGCTGTTCCGTCCCGGCGCGGCAGCACTTGGCCTCGGGCTGAAGGAACAGACCTATACCGGCATCGCGCAGCTGCGTCTCCAGGTGAAGTCCGGTGCCGTGACCTGGGATGTGGTGACCAGCGGATCCGGCAGCGCCGCCCATGCCGGTGCCGAGGGCATGCTGGAAAAGCTCGATTACAGGATGATCAACGTGACGGATTTCATCCCCGGCACGTGGCAGGAGTTCTGCGTCGGCGGCGACGTGTTTTCCACCGTGATGGCCTGGAACACCGCGACCTATGGCGACCGGCGGCCGGCCAGCTGGGCGGATTTCTGGGATGTGAAGGCGTTTCCCGGCAAGCGCGCCTATCGCAACGCCGCGGCGGGGGCGCTGGAGCCGGCGCTGATGGCCGATGGCGTCCCGCCCGATCAGGTCTATGCCACCCTTGCCGCGCCCGGCGGCATCGCGCGCGCGATCCGCAAGATCAGGGAACTCAAGCCGCATGTCGCCGTCTGGTGGGCGTCCGGTGCGCAGCATGCGCAACTGATGAAGGATGGCGAGGTGGACATGTCGACCGGCTGGAACGGACGGTTCGACGCGGTGGCACAGGACGGCGGCAGGGTTGCCTATACGTTCAATCAGGCGCTGCTCGATTACGATGCCTACGCGATTCCGAAAGGGGCGCCGCATGCGGAGGCGGCGATGCGCTTCCTGGCGGAGATCAGCCGGCCGCAATATCAGGCGGAGCTGGCGAAGCTGATCCCCTATGGCCCGACCAATCGCAAAACCTATGATCTGGGGCTGATCGATCCCGCCCGCGCCCGCAGCCTGCCGTCCTATCCCGACAATGCCGTGATGCAGTTGCCGGTCGATATCGGCTGGTACGCGAAGTTCGAGGCGGAGGCCTCGCAGGCCTACCAGAACATGCTGACCGAATGAGACGGCGCCGCGCGTCGCGCGGGGTTTGCTGAATGGCAGCCGACGCCGCGCCACCGATCGCCGTCCGGGGCATCGGCAAACGCTACGGCAGCGTCGTGGCGCTGGACGATGTCGATCTCGACATCCGCGGCGGCGAGTTCGTGACGCTGCTCGGCCCGTCCGGGTCGGGCAAGACCACGCTGCTGATGGTGATCGCC
This sequence comes from Pseudomonadota bacterium, assembly GCA_021847995.1. GTDB lineage: Bacteria > Pseudomonadota > Alphaproteobacteria > Acetobacterales > Acetobacteraceae > JAFKFJ01. The sequence continues at coordinate 43,624 of JAJZNE010000124.1, forward strand.
GGCTTCATCCGGCCCGGCCACGGCAGCCTGACCTTCGGCGGGGCGGAGATGGTGCGCGTGCCGCCGCATCGCCGCAACCTCGGCATGGTGTTCCAGAACCATGCGCTGTTCCCGCACATGGATGTCGCCGGCAATGTCGGATTCCCGCTCCGCCTGCGCGGCGTGAAGGGACGGGAGGCGGCGGCGCGGATTGCGCAGGCGCTCGATCTGGTGCGGCTTGGCGGCTTCGGCGCGCGGCGGATCGGCGAATTGTCGGGCGGCCAGCGGCAGCGCGTGGCCATCGCCCGTGCCATCGTCTTCGCGCCGCGCATCCTGCTGATGGATGAACCGCTGTCGGCGCTCGACAAGCAATTGCGCGAGCAGATGCAGATCGAACTGCGCCGCCTGCATGGGATGCTGGGGATGACGACGGTGTGCGTCACCCATGACCAGCGGGAGGCGCTGACGATGTCCGACCGCATCGCGGTGATCGAGCGGGGACGGATCGCACAGGTCGATCCTCCGCAGCGCCTCTATGAACATCCCGCCACCCGGTTCGTCGCCTCGTTCATCGGCGAGTCGGCCTTTCTGCGCGTCACGAAGCAGGACGGCTTCTGGTCGCTGGCCGGGCGGCGGCTGCATCTGGCGGCGCCGGCCGATCTATCCGGCCCATGCCTGCTGATGCTGCGGCCGGAGCGGCTGCGCATCCTCGCCGCCTCCGATGCGGCGGAGGTGAATGTGCTGGAGGGGATCGTTGAGGACGTGGTGTACCAGGGCGAGAGCGTGCTGGTGCAGGTGGCGCTGGCGGAGGGGAGCCGCGTCGGCGTGCGCGCCGGCTCGGCGAGCGGGGCGATGGCGGCGATTCCGCCGCGCGGCGCGCCGGTGCGGCTTGCGCTCGACCGGGCGGATACGGTCCTGCTTGCCGATGACGGGGGCGCGTCGTGAGCGGGCGTGCGGCGGCGGCGGCGAACCGGGCGGCCCTGCTGCGCGATGCGCGGCGGGAGCGGATGCGACTGTTCGGTCTCGGCACGCCGGCGCTGCTGCTGGTCATCGTGCTGATGGTGATCCCGGTCGGCTGGCTGTTCTGGCTCTCCGCCCTGGCCGATGACGGCAGCCTGAGCGCGGTCAACTACCTGCGCCTCGTGGCGCTGCCGTCGTACCGGCGCATCCTGCTGGCGACGTTCGAGATCAGTGCGGCGGCGACGGTGCTGTGCGTCGCGCTCGGCTATCCGCTCGCCTATACGCTGTCGCTGCTGCCGGAGCGGCTGGCCAATCTCTGTCTGCTCGGCGTGCTGATGCCGTTCTGGACCTCGATTCTGGTGCGCACCTATGCCTGGCTCGTGCTGTTGCAGCGGCACGGGCTGGTGAACGAGTGGGGAATGCGGCTCGGCCTGTGGCAGCGACCGCTGGAACTGGTCCACGATGTCACCGGCACCCTGATCGGCCTCGTCCACATCATGCTGCCGTTTCTCGTTCTGCCGGCCTACGGGTCGATGCGCGCGGTGGATCGGGAATGCCTGCGCGCGGCAGCGAGTCTTGGCGCCGCGCCGATGCAGGCGTTCTGGCGTGTTTTTCTGCCGCTGTCGCTGCCCGGTGTGCTGGCGGGGGCGCTGATGGTGTTCATTCTGTGCCTCGGCTCGTTCGTCACGCCGGCGATGCTGGGCGGCGGCAAGGTCATCATGGTCGCCAACGCGATCGCGACCGACGTGCAGATCTTCTACAACTGGGGCGCGGCGAGCGCGCTCGGTGCGGTGCTGCTGGTGCTGACCGGCGCCATCCTGTGGGCGGCGGCGCGGCTGGCGGGCAGCGAACGGCTGTTCGGCGGCCACGGCGGATGAGCGGGCACGATCCCCACGCGGGACATGCCGGGCGGCTGTGGCGCTATGTGCTGTCGGGGTGCGTGCTGGCGTTCCTGGTGCTGCCGACGCTGATCGTGGTGCCGATGTCGTTTTCCGCCTCCCAGTATCTGGAGTTCCCGCCGCAGCATTGGTCGCTGCGCTGGTATGCCGCCTATGCCGGTTCGGCGGAATGGCGGCGGGCGACGGCGACATCGCTGAAGGCGGCGGGGCTGACGGTGCTGGTGGCGACGCCGCTCGGCACGCTTGCGGCTTATGGGCTGATCGCCGCCGGCGTGCGGCGCGCACGGGCGGTGCCGGCACTGCTGCTGGCGCCGCTGGTGGTGCCGGTGATCCTGGTCGGCATCGGCGTCTTCTACGTCTATGTCCGGCTGGGGCTGGTGAACACGCTGGCGGGGCTGGTTGCGGCGCACAGCATGCTGGCGCTGCCGCTGGTCTTCCTGGTGGCGAAGTCGGCGCTGGAGGGTTTCGACCTGACGCAGGAGACGGTGGCGCGCAGCCTCGGCGCCACGCGGCTGCGGGCTTTCCTGCTGGTGACGCTGCCGCAGATCCGCTTCGCGATCGCGACCGCCGGCGTGCTCGCCTTCCTGACCTCGTTCGATGAGGTGGTGGTGGCGATGTTCGTCTCGGGCGGGGACAATGCAACCCTGACCCGCGCCATGTTCGACGCGCTGCGCGACCAGATCGATCCCACCATCGCGGCGATTTCGACGGTGATGGTTGCCGTTTCCTCGCTGCTGGTGCTGCTGGTGCAGGCGCTCGGCCGGGCGCGCCGATAGCCGCACGGCAAGCCGGGCAGACGCCGCCGCGGTTGCCGTCCGGCCGGATCATGCCCCTGGCTGATGATATCACTCTGCCTTTCCCCCCTTAGAGGTGTCAGCCCTTCCAGGGCGGGCCGGTGGCGGCGGGCAGGGGAAACAGAGTGAACGGCCGCCGCCTGCGCTTTCTTTTGCGCGGCACGAAGGCGGGAAACGGGCCGTCCGGCCTTCTGGCCGGCTCCGCCGGCTTTTCTTTCGCCGTCTCCGGCGCCGGTTTCGGCGGCGCGGGCGGCCTGGTCCGGCGCGGCGGGCGGCGGGCGGGAAAGAGACCGGGCGGGGGTCTGACCCCGAGCATCCGGCAGATCGGGCGGAGATGATGCGCCACCTGCGGCGCGGCGGCGATCAGCTCGGCCATGTCCGGTTCGGCGAGAAGATATTCGAGCTGGGAGCGGCCGAAGCTGAGCGCGGTGACCCGCCGCAGCAGCCAGCCGAAGCCCGTCGGGATTTCTTTTCGTTTGGGTTTGGCGTGGTCCGGCCGGGGTGCCGTATCCTCCATCCGGGGCGGCAGCGGCGGGAGCTTGCGGGGCGGGCTGAGGCGCAGCGTGCCGGCCTCCAGGGCGGCGGCGATGCGCAGGATGCGGGCGCCGGTGCTGCGGAGTTTGCACCACACCAGGGCGAGCCAGGGCGCCACCAGCCCCAGCCGCAGCCCCTCGGCGGCGAGGGCCTTGGCGACGCTTTCCGTGAGGGTGGCGAAGCGTTCGGCCGGGGGGCGGGGTGGGGCTGCGTTCACGGCATGAGTTATAAATGATAACAGACTGCCGGGGCAAGGGGGATTTTCGGCGCGCGTGCCCGGCCGTGGGGTGGTGGTGCGCAATGATGGGTGCGCATCGGGAGGACGGGCGCCGCCGCGGGTTGAGCCGGGGCGGGGTTTGCGACAGAGTGCGGAGTGCGGCGCGACCGTGCAGCGAGCGGGCGGCGCGGGAGGAGAAAGGTCCATGACCACGGAAGCGACGGCGTCGCCGCGCCTGCGGCGCATTCAGATCACGGCGCTTGCCCTGCTGGTGCTCGGCGGTGTCGTCAACTATATCGATCGTGCGACGCTCGCCGTCGGCAATCCGCTGATCCGCGCGGAGCTGCATCTGTCGGCCGCCGATATGGGGCTGCTGCTGTCGGCGTTCCTGTGGGCCTATGCCTTTTCCCAACTGCCGGCCGGGGCGCTGGTGGACCGGCTGGGGCCGCGGCGGCTGCTGGCGGTCGGGATGGCGCTGTGGTCGCTGGCGCAATTGCTCGGCGGGCTGGTGCGCGGCTTCGGGGAGTTCTTCATCGCCCGCATGCTGCTCGGCGTCGGCGAGGCGCCGATGTTCCCGGCCAGCGCCCGCGTCGCACGCGACTGGTTCAATGTGCGCGACCGCGGGCTGGCGACCGGCCTGTGGAACAGTTCCTCCACGCTCGGCACTGCCATCTCCGCCCCGCTGCTCACCATGCTGATGCTGACCTTCGGCTGGCGCTGGATGTTCGCCCTGATGGGCCTCGCCGGGCTGGCCGTCGCCGCGATGTTCTACGCCATCTATCGCGAGCCGCATCAGCGCGACCTGACCGCGGCCGAACACCGCTATCGCACCGAGGGCGACGAGGCCGACACGCGGCAAAGCCCGGTGACCTGGGCGGAATGGAAGCGTCTGTTCGCGTTCCGCACCACCTGGGGCATGCTGGTCGGCTATTTCGGCACCATCTATGTCACCTGGATCTATACCGCCTGGCTGCCGGCCTATCTGGAGCAGGAGCGGCATATCAGCATCCGCCATACCGGCTGGGTCGCCGCGGTGCCGTACGTGTTCGGCATCGCCGGCAGCATCCTCGGCGGGCGGGTGGTGGACTGGCTGGTGAAGCGCGGCGTCGCGCCGATGTCGAGCCGGAAATATCCGATGGCCGGCGCCCTGCTGCTGACCGCGGTCGCGACCACGATCGCCGCGCTGACGCCGAGCAATGTCGTTGCCGTCGCCGCCATCTCGGTGTCCATCTTCCTGCTCTATGTCTCCTCCACCTCGGCCTGGGCGATGCCGTCGGTGGCGGCGCCGGCGAACTGCACCGCCTCGCTCGGTGCGATGCAGAATTTCGGCGGCTATCTGGGCGGTGCCCTGGCGCCGACGGTGACCGGGTTCATCGTCCAGGCAACCGGCTCCTTCGTGCCGGCGCTGCTGGTGGGGGCGGCGATGGCGGTGGTGTGCGCGGGCGGCTACCTGGCGCTGGTCGGCGGCACCATTCCTGCCGCCGGTCCCGATCCGGCCCTTGCCCCGGCGTAAGGCATGCGCTACCTCCGCGCGCTCACGGCCGCGGCGCGCGGGCGTGGTGGAATTGGCAGACACGCCAGATTTAGGTTCTGGTGGCGCAAGCCGTGGGGGTTCAAGTCCCTCCGCCCGCACCACCGGCCGGAATCGGACTGGCGCACCGCGTTACGAGGAATCTCCCGCCCATGCAGGTCACTGAAACGCTCTCCGACGGGCTGAAGCGCGGCTATACCGTGGTGGTGCCGGCCGCGGATGTCGAAGGCCGGCGAGCGAGGCGGCTGGCCGAGCTGGGCCGGACGGTGCGTCTGCCCGGCTTCCGCCCCGGCAAGGTGCCGCCCACGCTGCTCAGCCAGCGCTTCGGCAAGGCGGTGAATGCCGAGGTGGTGGAGGAGAGTGTCACCGAGGCGATGCAGAAGGTGCTGAGCGAGCGCAAGCTGCGCTCGGCCGGCCAGCCGCGGGTCGAGCTGGTGGCGATGCCGGAGCCGCGGGAGAGTACGCCGAGGGATCTGGAATTCAGGGTCGAACTGGAATTGCTGCCGGACGTGGCGCTGCCCGATCTGACCGCGTTGCAGCTGACCCGGCGCAGGGCGCAGCCGCCCGAGGAGACGATCGATCGCGCCCTCGCCGAACTCGCCCGCCGGCAGCGGACGGTGGAGGCGGTGGAGGAGCAGCGGCCGGCGGCAGCGGGCGATATCCTGACGATCGATTTCGCCGGCACGGTGGACGGCGCCGCCTTTCCCGGCGGCAGCGGCACCGGCATGGACGTGGAGGTGGGCGGACCGGGGTTCATCCCCGGCTTCAGCGAGCAACTCGCCGGCATGACGGTGGGCGAGCAGCGGCGGATCGAGGTGACGTTTCCCGCCGGCTACGGCGTGCCGGATCTCGCCGGCAAGGCCGCCGGTTTCGAGGTGACGGCGCGGGCGCTGAAGCGCGCCGTGATCCCGCCGGTGGACGAGGCGCTGGCCGAGAAGCTCGGCTTCGAGGGCGGGCTGGCGGAGGTGCGGACGGCGATCGGGACGCAGGTGCAGCGCGAATACGACCAGCTGTCGCGGCTGTGGCTGAAGCGGGAGTTGCTGGACGCGCTGGAGGCGAAGGCGGCGTTCCCGGTGCCGCAGGGCATGGTGGAGGCCGAATTCGCTCAGATCTGGCAGCGCCTGGAAGCCGACCGCGCCGCCGGCCGGCTGGACGATGACGACAAGACGAAGGATGAGGAGCAGCTGCGCACCGAATACCGGGCCATCGCCGAACGCCGGGTGCGGCTCGGCCTGCTGCTGGCCGAGATCGGCCGCGCCGGTGGCGTGACGGTGACCGAGGAGGAGATGGCACGGGCGATGCGGGCCGAGGCGATGCGCTATCCCGGCCAGGAACAGAAGGTGCTGGAATTCTTCCGCAAGAACCCGCAGGCGGCCGAGTCGCTGCGCGCGCCGCTGTTCGAGGAGAAGGTGGTCGATCACATCCTCGGGCAGGCACAGGTGAGCGAGCAGGCGGTGACGCCCGAGGAACTCACCGGCGAACCCCCGCTGCCGCCCGCGATCGCGACCGCTGCCCCGGCGGCAGCGGCGGCAGCGGCGGAGGGTGGCGGGGGCGCAGCGCCGGCGGAGGGCGCGGCGGACGCGGCCGGCCAGATGGCGGGGGCCGAAGGATAACGCGACGGTCAAGGCTGGACCCGGCGCCTGCCGAGGGCCATCTAGGGACCGGAACAGCGAGGACGCGGCCGGCTGCGCCGGCCGGTGGGAAGGATAGAGTAATGAGCGATCGCGATCCGGTCGAAATCTATGGCAACGCCCTGGTGCCGATGGTGGTCGAGCAGACCGCCCGCGGCGAGCGCGCCTATGATATCTATTCGCGGCTGCTCAAGGAACGGATCGTGTTCCTGACCGGCCCGGTCTATGACCAGGTGAGCGCCCTGCTGTGCGCGCAGCTGCTGTTCCTGGAATCGGAGAATCCGAACAAGGACATCGCCTTCTACATCAACAGCCCGGGCGGCGTGGTGTCGGCCGGCCTCGCCATCTATGACACGATGCAGTATATCCGCAGCCCGGTCAGCACGGTGTGCATCGGCCAGGCGGCCAGCATGGGCAGCCTGCTGCTGTGTGCCGGCGCCAGGGGCAAGCGCTTCGCCCTGCCCAACGCGCGGGTGATGGTCCACCAGCCCTCCGGCGGTGCCCAGGGCCAGGCGGCCGATATCGAGATCCAGGCGCGCGAGATCCTGCACCTGCGCGGCCGGCTGAACGAGATCTACCAGCGCCATACCGGCCAGCCCCTGGTCGAGATCGAGCGCCGGCTGGAGCGTGACACCTATATGTCGGCCGAGGAGGCGCGGAGCTTCGGTCTGGTGGACGAGGTGGTCGAGCGGCGGCCGACGCCGGCGGATGCCGAGCGAAGCGGCTGAACGGGCGGGCGCGCGGGGCGTTGCAATTCTGCCACCCGCGCCATACCTGAGGGAGTCCGAGGCGGAAATGCCCCCCGCCCCTTCCAACCGCCCCCGCCGTTCTGGCAAGGTGTTCCCATGATCGATCCGGCCGCGTGGCGTCTGGCCGGTCCTACCCGGCGGATGCTTGTTCCTGCAGGAGCGCGGGGACTAGACTGGCGGGCGTATGTCCCCGACGACGCGGGGCAGGAGTGCGCATGAGCAAGTCCGGCGATTCCAAGAATACTCTCTACTGCTCGTTCTGTGGCAAGTCGCAGCATGAGGTACGCAAGCTCATCGCTGGTCCGACGGTGTTCATCTGCGACGAATGCGTCGAACTGTGCATGGACATCATTCGCGAGGAGCACAAGACCCATCTGGTCAAGTCCCGCGATGGTGTCCCGACGCCGCGCGAGATCTGCAAGGTTCTCGACGATTACGTGATCGGCCAGGCCCACGCCAAGCGGGTGCTGAGCGTCGCCGTGCATAACCACTACAAGCGGCTGGCGCATGCGGCGAAGAACAACGACGTGGAGATCGCCAAGTCGAACATATTGTTGGTGGGTCCGACCGGCTCCGGCAAGACGCTGCTGGCGCAGACGCTGGCCCGCATCCTCGATGTGCCGTTCACCATGGCCGACGCCACCACGCTGACCGAGGCCGGCTATGTCGGCGAGGATGTCGAGAATATC
>JAJZNE010000087.1 GCA_021847995.1 Pseudomonadota bacterium
CGCCCGGGACGATACCTTCCTCGACCGCGGCGCGGGTCGCGTGCAGCGCGTCATCGACGCGGTCCTTGCGCTCCTTCACCTCGACCTCGGTCGAGCCGCCGACGCGGATCACGGCGACGCCGCCGGCGAGCTTGGCCAGCCGCTCCTGCAGCTTCTCGCGGTCGTAGTCGGAGGTGGTCTCCTCGATCTGGGCGCGGATCTGGTTGCAGCGGCCCTTGATGTCCTCGCCCTTGCCGGATCCCTCGACGATCGTGGTGTTCTCTTTCTCGATCAGGACCTTCTTGGCCTTGCCGAGCATGTTGAGGGTGACGCTCTCCAGCTTGATGCCGAGATCTTCGCTGATCACCTGGCCGCCGGTGAGGATGGCGATATCCTCGAGCATCGCCTTGCGGCGATCGCCGAAGCCCGGCGCCTTGACCGCCGCGACCTTGAGGCCGCCGCGCAGCTTGTTGACGACGAGTGTCGCCAGCGCTTCGCCCTCAACGTCCTCGGCGACGATCAGCAGCGGACGGCCGGACTGCACCACGCTCTCCAGCAGCGGCAGCATGGGCTGCAGGCCGGACAGCTTCTTCTCGTGGATCAGGATGTACGGCTGATCGAGCTCGGCCGTCATCTTCTCCGCATTGGTGATGAAATAGGGCGAGACATAGCCGCGGTCGAACTGCATGCCTTCGACCACGTCGAGCTCGGTCTGGATGCCCTTGGCTTCCTCGACCGTGATCACGCCCTCATTGCCGACCTTCTGCATGGCCTCGGAGATCATGGTGCCGATCTCGGCCTCGCCATTGGCGGCGATGGCGCCGACCTGTGCGGTCTCGCCTGGCGTCGTGATCTTCCTGGAGCGGTTCTTCAGCTCCTCGACCACCGCCGCGACGGCCCGGTCAACGCCGCGCTTGAGGTCCATCGGGTTCATGCCCGCGGCCACAGCCTTGGCGCCCTCGCGCACGATCGCCTGGGCCAGCACCGTCGCCGTGGTGGTGCCGTCGCCGGCAATGTCGTTGGTCTTGCTGGCGACCTCGCGCACCATCTGCGCGCCCATGTTCTCGAACTTGTCGCCGAGCTCGACTTCCTTGGCGACGGTGACGCCGTCCTTGGTGATCCGCGGCGCGCCGAAGCTCTTGTCGATAACGACGTTGCGGCCCTTCGGCCCCAGCGTCACCTTCACCGCATCGGCAAGAATATCGACCCCGCGCAGCATCCGCGCACGGGCATCGCCGCCGAAACGAACGTCCTTGGCAGCCATTTTCGTTCTATCCTCTGTGTCTCAGTCTTGGGGTCTGCGGTGCGACGACGGGCGTTCAGGCGGCCTTCTTGTGCGCGGCGCCGGTCTCGATGATGCCCATGATGTCGGACTCCTTCATGATCAGCAGCTCCTCGCCGTCGATCTTGACCTCGGTGCCCGACCACTTGCCGAACAGCACACGGTCGCCCGCCTTCACGTCGAGGGCGACGAGCTGGCCCTGTTCGTTGCGCGCACCCGCACCGGCCGCGATCACCTCGCCTTCCATCGGCTTTTCCTTCGCCGTGTCGGGGATGATGATGCCGCCCGCGGTCTTCTCCTCGGCAGTGATGCGCCGGACCACGACGCGGTCGTGGAGGGGACGGAACTTCATTCGCAACGCTCCTGGATGATGCAGGTCTGTTAGCACTCCCCAGCCGGGAGTGCCAGCGATCTAGGCGAAGCCTGCCACCCTGTCAAGGTACGGCAGCACTCGCCGCGCGCGAGTGCCAAGATGCTGGAATTGCTAAGTTTTTGCTTGCCAGATCGGGCCTTCTACGTGGCATGCTGCGGCAACCCGCAGGCGACTGCGGGGTTGGCTTCCAAAAGCGGCCGGCGTGACGGACCCGGCAATGACGGAGACAGCGATGCACGACGACAGCACGGCCCGGACGCACCGCAAAGACACCGGCGACCTGCAGCTCCAGTTGCAGGGCTACCGGCTGACCACCGCCGAAATCCTCTATCACCTGCCCGACCACCCGGCGGTTCTGCAAAGCTTCATCTGGCAGCAGCTCGACATCGCCCCGCGCTTTCCGGTCTTGCGCCGCTTCCTCGATTTCTGGGAACACGAAATCGAGGGCCGGCTGCATTCGGTCCGCGTCGCCTCCATCGGCATCATCAGCGCCGCCGAATGGCGCCGGATCGCCCACCAGACGCATCTCCACTGACCGGACAGAAGACGGATGCTTCATGACGCCGCCGCCGGCGGCACGACGCGCCCTGCGCCACCGCCGGCGGCGTATGCTCGCGGCCTCGTTTTGTTGCAATGCGGACACACCGGCCGGCGCCATGCAGCGCACGGGTTTGTTACGCCAGAAGGTGCTTGATTCGCGGCCGCCGGGTGCTTATTGTGCATCGCAGCACGGCGGCGATCCCGCCCTGCTTCTTGGACGTTTCCTCCCTAAACTTGGCGGCGCCGCGTGCGCCGCCATTTTTTTCGCGGGCGTTGCATCCCGTCAACCCCCTTCCGCCTTTCGTGATGCCGGCCAGCGGCCGATGCGCGCCGCCGCCACCGCCTGTAACGCCGCCCGGGCTGCGGCAGACTGACCCCTGTCGTCACCGCCCGAAGGGGATCCCATCATGCGCCGCCGCCCTCTGCTCGCCCTCAGCGCGCTCGCCGCCGGCCTGCTCGCCGCCTTCCCGATGCCGGCCGCACGCGCCGCCACCGTCGCCGACTACACCCCCTCCGCCTTCGCCGCCGCCCAGCAGGACGGCAAACCGATCCTCGTCCATATCGAGGCCGGCTGGTGCCCGACCTGTGCCCGGCAGCGCCCCATCCTGGCGCGCCTGGAAGCGACGCCGCAAAGCCGCGACCTGATGGTGTTCAACGTCGATTTTGACACGCAGAAGGACGTGGTGCGTCGCTTCGGCGCCACCATGCAGAGCACCCTGATCGCCTTCCACGGCAGGCAGGAAACCGCCCGCTCGGTCGGCGAGACCGATGCCGGCAGGATCGCCACCCTGGTGGACAGCGCGCTGCGCTGAGCGCGGGCCGCGTGCCGTGCATCCGGGTCTCGGCTTTCTCGCCGGGCTGCTGACGGTGCTGTCGCCCTGCGTGCTGCCGCTGCTGCCGCTGGTGCTGGCCCCGGCCGCCGCCACCTCCCGCCTCGGCGTCGTGGCGCTGGTCGGCGGCCTGGTGGCGGCCTTCGTCGGCGCCGGGCTGTTCGTCGCCACCGCCGGGTTTGCCGTCGGGCTGGATCAGGGCCTGCTGCAAACCATCGGCGCCGTGCTGCTCGGCACCGTCGGCATCGTCCTGCTCAGCGGCGGCCTGCAGCAGCGTCTGGCGGTCGCCGGCGGCGGCATCATGGCGGCCGGCGGCCGCCTGCTCGCCCGCCTCTCGCCTGCCGGTGCCGGCGGGCAGTTCGTGGTCGGGCTGCTGCTCGGCGTGGTCTGGACGCCCTGTGTCGGCCCGACGCTCGGCGCCGCCGCCCTGCTCGCCGCCCGCGGTCAGCACCTGACCGATGTCGCTGCCACCATGGCGGCGTTCGGGATCGGCGCGGCGCTGCCGCTGCTCGCCCTCGGCTCGCTGTCACGGCAGGCTTTCGCGCACTGGCGCGGGCGCATGCTGGCCGCCGGGGGCGCGGGCAAGCGCGTGCTCGGTGCCGGCACCCTGGCGCTCGCCGTGCTGGTCCTGAGCGGGGCGGAACACCGGGTGGAAGCGGCACTGGTCGCCGCCTCGCCCGCCTGGCTCGCCGACCTCACCACGCGGTTCTGACCCGCGCCGCGCGGCCGGTTGCCTGCCGCGCGCCGGCATGGCGAAGTATCCCGCCACCCGACAGGATGCCGCCATGTCCCGCACCCTCATCGTCGCCGCCGCACAGACCGGCCCGGTCGCCCGCGGCGACTCCCGCCCCGCCGTCGTCCGCCGCCTGATCGCCCTGCTGCGGGAGGCGCATGGCCGCGGCGCCCGCCTCGTCGTGTTCCCGGAACTGGCGCTGACCACCTTCTTCCCGCGCTGGTGGATGGAGGACGCGGCCGAGATCGACAGTTTCTTCGAGCGCGAGATGCCCGGCCCGGAAACCCGCCCGCTGTTCGAGGAAGCGCAGCGCCTCGGCGTCGGCTTCTATCTCGGCTATGCCGAGCTGGCGGAGCAGGCGGGGCGGACACGACGGTTCAACACCGCGATCCTGGTCGATCGCGCCGGCCGCATCGTCGGACGCTATCGCAAGGTGCATCTGCCCGGCCACCGCGACCACCTGCCCGACCGCCCCTATCAGCACCTGGAAAAGAAATACTTCGAGCCGGGCGACCTCGGCTTTCCGGTCTGGCGCAGCATGAATGCCAATATCGGCATGTGCATCTGCAACGACCGCCGCTGGCCGGAAACCTACCGCGTCATGGGATTACAGGACGTGGAACTTGTCCTGCTCGGCTACAACACGCCGATCCCCTCGGTGATGACGCCGCAATACGACCATCTCGCGGCGTTCCACAACCATCTCTCGCTACAGGCCGGCGCCTACCAGAACGCCTGCTTCGTCGTCGGCACCGCCAAGGCCGGGCAGGAGGAAGGGTCGAACCTGCTCGCCGGTTCCTGCATCATAGCGCCGTCGGGGGAAATCGTCGCCCTCGCCGCCAGCAAGGGCGACGAGGTGATCACGGCCGCCTGCGACCTCGATCTGTGCGCCATCAACAAGCGCACCACCTTCAACTTCGCCGCCCACCGGCGGGTCGAGCATTACCGTCTGATCACGGAGCGCACCGGCGCGGCACCGCCCGCCGGCTGACCGGCGGTGCCGCCGACGGCATCACGCGGCGCGCGTGGTGACCGCCCGGCGCACCCAGTAGCGCCCGCCCGCCGCCAGCAGATGCACGGTGAGCACCGCCGGGCGGTCATGCGCCGCCAGAAGCAGTTCCGCGTCGCCATCTGTCCAGCGCCACTGCACGCCGTTGTCGGGTGCGTACCAGCCGCGGCCGAATGCCGCCTCCTCCAACCATTTTCCGTCCAGTTCCGCGGCAACGGCGACGCCGAGCTGTCGCCCGTCGGGGATCGCCGGATCCAGCAGTTCGGGGATGAAACTGCGGCTGACCAGGCGCACCCGCTGCGTGCCGGGCGGGATCAGCACCTGCAGCGTCTGCGGCCCGTCCTGGACGACGTGCAGGCCGGGCCGGTCGGCAACGAAGCCGAGCGCCGCATCCTCCTCCAGCCGCCAGCCCATCGCCTCCGCCCGTGCCCTGAGGCGCGCCTGCGCCGCCGCGACCTCTGGCCCGCGCAGTACCAGCCGCGCACATCCGCGCTCGGCGAAGGCGCGCAGGGCCGCCGCCTCGGCCTCGGATTCGGCGCCGCCGAAGGGCGGTTCGGCCGCCCCCTGGAACTGGCCGCGGTTGCCGGTGTCGAGGTAGCTTTCCGCCGCCAGCCCTTCGGCCAGCAGCAGGTCGTGGCGATCGAGCTCGACATGCACATACGTGACCGCCGGCAGCGTGGCGTCCTGGCGGATGGTGGCGCCATTGATCAGGGCGCGGGCCTGCATCAGCACCTCGCCCAGGCTGACCGCGTGGTCGGGCGACAGCAGCAGGTCGCGCCGCGGCAGGCCGGGGGCGAAGGCGCCGATGTCGATCCGCACCGGCGCCAGATGCGGCATGGCCCGCAGATCGGCCGTTCGCTGCCCGACCCAGACCACCGGCGCCAGCCGTCCCGCGGCGGTGCGCACCCGCATCCCCGGCCGCAGCAATTCGACCCGCGTTTCCCCGGTCTCGGTTGCGATGCGCGTGCCCGCCACGTAGCACGGCATCTCGGTCACGAGCGTGCCGCCGGCGGCATCCTTGGCAACCCTGAAGCGCGATGCGGCAAGGCTCGGGCCGACATCGATCGAATCGCCGCCCACCGTCAGGGTGCTGCCGCTGTAGCCGAGCGTCGGCCCGCTGCCGAAGCTGAGCGCGCGCAGGTCGAGCGTGCCGCCCGACATGCTGATGAACCCGGTCGGCGCCGTGCCGGCATCGATCCGCAGCGTGCCGCCGGCCGCGATCACGATCCCGCCGGAGAACGTAGCGGCGTTGCCGACCTCCAGCGTGTAGCCATTGCCGACTGCAACACCTCCGCTGCCGCTCAGGATGCCGGTGATCACCGGGCCGATGCCGACCGAAAAGGCCGCGGCGTTGGGGTTCGGATAGGCCGTCAGCAGGCCGTCATCGACCACGTTGGCCGACACCGACGCGGCCTCCAGCGACAGCGTCCCGCCCTTGGCCGTCATGATCGCGCCGGCGACCGAACCGCCGCTGCCGACCACGATGCCGCTCGATCGGTCCACCTCGACCACCGAGTTGTTGACCACGTCGAGCGACCCTGCCGTCACGATCCCGCCGCCGGTCGCCATCAGCGTGCCGATACCCTCGGCGTTGTTCGTCTTGGTCGCGTCGAACCCGACATTGAGCGGCCCGGACACCGCGAGCCGCCCGCCGGCGGTGACATCGACGCTCGCGGTATAGAACAGCCCGTCCCACAGCGAGGCGGCATTCCACACGCCGCCGCTGCCGATCTCGACGGTGCCCTTGCTGATATCGGCAAAGCCGCCGGTGCTGACGGTGCCGCCGTTGACCAGGAAGGTGGAGGATAATGCAGCGAGATTGCCGCCGACCGTCAGGGAGGCGCCGGCACCGAGATCGACCGTCCCCCCGCCGACGGAGGCGGCACCGAGATTGGCGATGCCCGCATCGTGCAGCGCCCCAGTGATCGAGAGCGTGCCGCTCTGCCCCATGACGAGGCTCAGGCTGCCCGCGGCCTGGCTGCCGGGCACGGTGACCGTCCAAGGCACGGTCGGGCTGGTCGTGGCATTGCCGATGATGACATTGCTGCTGGCGCCGGGAATGGCGGCCGGGGTCCAGGCCCCGGCTGTGGTCCAGCTGCCGCTGACGCCGTCGTTGACCCAGGCGGCCGAGGTACCTGAAGAACTCATCTCGCTGCTTGCTCCCGTCCCAGCATCGCGGCCGGAACGTAGCGACCGTCGGGCCATGCCGCGGTAAAACAGGTGCGATCTTACATTTACGTGAAACGCGACAAGTTCATCCCCGTTTGCCACTGACTAAAAACCGCGCCACGATGGAACCCCGGCCACGGTGCGCCCGCCCCGCCATGCTTCGTCGTGGCCACCCCGCAATCTCACGACCCCTGTCGTTGCGGGCACAGCGACGCGATCCAGGCGCCCCACCGCCGCCGCCACCGCCATTGGTCCGCCCTGGCCGGGCTCGGGCCGGCCGCGGTGCGGTGCGGTGCGGTGCGGCGAAGGATGACAGCGCCGGACGCCTGCGCTAAGTGCCTGTGCAACGCAACCGACACGGGCATCGCCGCCGGTCATGGCCAGCAGCAACGACATCCGCGCCACTTTCCTCGACTATTTCGCCCGCCACGGCCATACCGTCGTGCCGTCGAGCCCGCTGGTGCCGCGCAACGACCCGACGCTGCTGTTCACCAACAGCGGCATGGTGCAGTTCAAAAATGTCTTCACCGGGCAGGAAAAGCGGCCCTATTCCCGCGCCGCCACCGCCCAGAAATGCGTGCGCGCCGGCGGCAAGCACAACGATCTGGACAATGTCGGCTACACCGCCCGCCATCACACCTTCTTCGAGATGATGGGCAATTTTTCCTTCGGCGATTACTTCAAGGATGTCGCGATCGAGCATGCCTGGCGGCTGGTGACCCGTGATTTCGGCCTGCCGCCCGACCGGCTGCTGGTCACCGTCTTCGCCGAGGACGACCAGGCGGCGACCCTCTGGCACCGCATCGCCGGCCTGCCGGAAAGCCGCATCATCCGCATCGCCACCGCCGACAATTTCTGGCGCATGGGTGACACCGGGCCGTGCGGCCCGTGCAGCGAAATCTTCTATGATCACGGTCCCGCCGTCGCCGGCGGCCCGCCCGGCAGCGCGGAGGCCGAGGGCGACCGTTTCATCGAGATCTGGAACCTCGTGTTCATGCAGTACGAGGAGGGGCCGCCCGGCACCCGCACGCCGCTGCCGCGCCCCTCCATCGACACCGGTCTGGGCCTGGAGCGGTTCGCCGCCATCCTGCAGGGCAAGCACGACAACTACGACACCGACACCCTGCGCGCCCTCATCGTGGCGAGCGCGGAGGCGAGCGGCACCGACCCCGACGGCCCGTTCCGCACCAGCCATCGCGTCATCGCCGACCATCTGCGCTCCACCAGTTTCCTGATCGCCGACGGCGTGCTGCCGTCGAACGAGGGACGCGGCTACGTGCTGCGCCGGATCATGCGGCGCGCCATGCGTCACGCGCACATGATGGGCGCGCGCGAGCCGCTGCTGTGGCGGCTGGTGCCGGCGCTGGTGCGCCAGATGGGGGCAGCCTATCCCGAACTGCCGCGCGCCGAGGCGCTGGTGGTGGAAACCCTGCGGCTGGAGGAGACGCGCTTCAAGGCGATGCTGGAACGCGGCCTGCACATGCTGGCGGAGGAAACCCGCCATCTCGGCGAAGGCCGGCACCTGCCCGGCGAGGTGGCGTTCCGCCTCTATGACACCTACGGCTTCCCGCTCGACCTGACGCAGGATGCCCTGCGCGAACAGGGACGCGCTGTCGATGTCGCCGGCTTCGAGGCGGCGATGGCCGAACAGCGCCGCCGCGCCCGCGCCGCCTGGGCCGGATCGGGCGAGGCGGCGACCGAGCGGTTGTGGTTCGAACTGCGCGAGCAGGTCGGCGCCAGCGAATTCCTCGGCTACAGCACCGAGACGGCGGAGGCGGTGATCGCCGCCCTGGTGGTCGCCGGCGCGCCGGTGCCGCGCGCGCCGGCCGGCACCGAGGTTGCCGTGATCCTCAACCAGACCCCGTTCTACGGCGAAAGCGGCGGGCAGGTCGGCGATGCCGGCACCATCACCGCGCCCGGCCTGCGCATCGCCGTCACCGACACGCAGAGGAAACTCGGCGATCTCGTCGTCCATCTCGGCGTGGTGACGGAGGGGGAGGCGCTGGTCGGCGCCGCCGTGCTGGCCGAAGTGGACCACGCCCGGCGCCGCGCGATCCGCGCCCATCATTCCGCGACCCATCTGCTGCACGAGGCGCTGCGGCGCCGGCTCGGCGAGCACGTGACGCAGAAAGGCAGCCTGAACGCGCCCGACCGGCTGCGCTTCGACGTAAGCCATCCGCAGCCGATCGGCCGCGCCGATCTGGCCTGGGTGGAACACGAGGTCAACGCCCGCATCCGCGAAAACAGCGAGGTGACGACGCGCCTGATGACCCCCGACGCCGCCGTGGCGGAAGGCGCGATGGCGCTGTTCGGCGAGAAATACGGCGAGGAGGTGCGCGTCGTCGCGATGGGCGAAGGCAGCGGCAACCGTCCTGCCTACTCGATCGAACTGTGCGGCGGCACCCATGTCCGCCGCACCGGCGATATCGGCTTCTTCCGCATCCTGGCCGAATCCGCCGTCGCCGCCGGCGTGCGGCGGATCGAGGCGGCGACCGGCGAGGCGGCGGAACAGGCGGTCGCCGAGAATGACCGCAGGCTCACCGAGGCGGCGGCGGCGCTGCGCGTCGCACCGGCCGAGGTGCCCGAACGCGTCGCGGCGCTGAGCGAGGACCGGCGCCGGCTGGAACGCCAGGTGTCGGAGTTGCAGCGCCGGCTCGCCACCGGCGAGGGCGGCGGCGGGGTGGAGGAGGTGGGCGGCGTCAGGCTCGCCGCCCGCAACCTCGGCGATGTCCCGCCGCGCGAGCTCAAGGGTCTGGCGGAGACGATCGGCCAGCAGATCGGCGGCGGCGTGGTGGCGCTGGTCTCGACCGCCGAGGGCAAGGCGAGCGTGGTGGTCGGGGTGGCGCCGGATCTGACGCAGCGTTTCAGCGCCGTCGATCTGGTGCGCCTCGCGGCGGCGGCGGTGGGCGGCAAGGGCGGCGGTGGCCGGCCGGATCTCGCCCAGGCCGGCGGCCCCAACGGCGCCGCGGCCGAGGCCGCGCTCGCGGCGGTGCGGGCCGCGCTCGCCGGGTGAGTGCGGCGACGCTCGAACGCGGTCTGGCGCAGTACCGCGCCGGCGCGTGGCGGGAGGCGGCGGCGACCCTCGCCGAACTCACCGCCCGCCAGCCCGGAGAGGCGACGGCGCTGCGCGTGCTGGGACTGGCCCGCCTGCGCCTCGGCGACAACGGGGCGGCGCTGGCGGCGTTGCAGGCCGCCCGGGCGCTGGCGCCGGACGACCCCTGGTGCGCACTGCATCTCGGCCTCGGGTTGCAGGCGGCCGGGCGCCACGCCGAGGCGGCGGACCTGTTCCGCGCCGCCCAGCTTCGCCTGCCGGACGATCCCGCGCCGTGGCTCAATCTCGCCAACTCGCTGCTGGCGATGGGCGATGCCGCGGCGGCCCTGCGGCAGGCGCGGCGGGCACGGCTGCGGGCGCCGCAGATGGCGGAGACCCACTACGCCGTCGGCCAGGCGGAAATGGCGCTCGGGGCCTTCGCCGCCGCCGAGGCCGCCTTCGCCGCCGCCACCCGCCGCGCGCCGAAGCTGGCCGATGCCTGGGTCAATCTCGGCCTGGCGCGCTACCGGCAGGGCAATATCGCAGGCGCGACAGTGGCGATGCGCGAGGCACTCGCCGCCGTCCCCGGCCATCGCGCCGCCACTGCCAATCTCGGCGCCTTCCTGCGCCTCAACGGGGCGCCGGAGGCAAGCGAGGCCCTGCTGCGCGAAACGCTCGCCCGCGACCCCGAGGCGGCGGAAGTCCGGCTCAATCTGGTCGCCGATCTGTTGCAGGAGGAACAGGCGGACGCGGCCCTGGCCCTGCTCGACCACCGGCCGCCGGCCGAACCGGCCCTGCGCCAGCACTGGCACGCCCAGCTTGCGCTGGCGCTGCTGCAACGCGGCCAGCCGGCGGAGGCGCGCAAGGCGCTGGCCGCGATCGGCGAGGCGCCGCCAACGCTGGCGCCGCTGCTGGCGTGGCGGGACGTGCTGCTCGCGCTCGCCGAGGGCGATGCCGCGCGGGCGCAGGACGCGGCCGGGCGGATGGCCGCTTCACTCGACGCCGCCGGCCCGCTGCTGGTGCCGGAACACCGCATCATGGCGCATTACGATCTGGCGAAATTCTGGTCCCAGCAGGGCGCGCCCGCCCGCGCCTTCGCGCACTGGACGGCGGGCCATGCGCTGCTGCGGCGCTTCCAGCCGTTCTCGCGCGACGAATGGCGCGGCTTCGTCGATGCCAGCATCGCGGCGTTCAGCGCCGACCGGCTGCGCCGCGGCCCGCGCGCCGGCAATGACGATGCGGCACCCGTGTTCATCGTCGGCATGCCGCGCTCCGGCACCACGCTCGCCGAGCAGATCCTCGGCGCCCATGCCGCGGTCCACGGCGCCGGCGAGCGCACCGCGCTGGGCGAGACCTTCGCCGAACTCGGCGGCGGCTGGGGCAATGCGGCGGCGGCGCGGCGCGTGGCAGCAAGCGATGCGGCGACACTCGATGCCGCCGCCGCGCGCTACCTGCACGCGCTGCACGCCCTGGCCCCGCAGGCCGCCCGCATCATCGACAAGATGCCCGGCAATTTCTGCTATCTCGGCCTGATCGGGGTGATGCTGCCGGGGGCGCGGATCATCCACTGCGTGCGCGACCCGCGCGACGTCGGGCTGTCGATCTTCACCTTCCGCTTCCACGGCCATCACCCCTACGCCCACGACCTCGCCGATCTCGGCTGGTACATCCGCGAGCATGACC
>JAJZNE010000007.1 GCA_021847995.1 Pseudomonadota bacterium
GGGCTGGGCGCCGGCGGCGACATCTTCGTCCAGCAGGGCGGCTCGCTCGCCATCGAAGGCGGCACGCTCGCCGGCACCGTCGCCGGTGGCATCGCCGGCACCGGCGCCACCAGCGGCGCGGCGTTCGGCGCCGGGCTGTTCATCCAGAACACCCTCGTCACCCCGCAATACGTCACCCTCGATCCGGCGTCCGGCCAGAGCCTGACGATATCGGGCGCGATCGCCGATATGAGCGGGTCGGGCGGGACGGGCAGCGATGCCGGCGCCGGCGGTCTGGTGCTGAACGGCGCCGGCAGCGTGACGCTGGATGCCACCAACACCTATACCGGCGGCACCACGCTCGATGCCGGCACGCTCGACCTCGCGGCGGCGGGGGCGGCGGGCAGCGGGGCCATCACCTTCGCCACCACCACCGCCGACGTGCTGGCGATCGGGGCCGGCGACACGCCTGCCGCCGGCACCAGTTTCGCCAACACCCTCACCAATTTCGCCGGCAGCGCCTCGCTCGATCTCCAGGGCCTCAGCTTCGTCGCGGGCAGCACCACGGCCGTTGTGCTGAATACCGACACGTTGCAGGTCGCCAACGGCACCGGGGCGCTCGATTTCGTCCTCGCCGGCACGATGGCGCCGCACTACGCCGCCGCCGCCGATGGCGCCGGGGGAACGATCGTCTCCGCCGCCTGCTACGCCGCCGGCACCCGCATCGCGACGCCCGGCGGCGCGGTGCCGGTGGAGCGTCTGGCGGCCGGCGATGCGGTGCTCGCCCTGCACGACGGCGCCTGGGCGCCGGCGCGGGTGCGCTGGGTCGGCCATGTCACCATCGACCTTGCCCGCCACCCCGCCCCCGCGCGCGTCGCCCCGGTGCGCATCCTGGCCGGCGCCATCGCCCCCGGCGTGCCGGCGCGCGACCTGCTGCTCTCCCCCGATCACGCGGTCTATCTGGACGGGGCGCTGCTCCAGGCGCAGGCGCTGCTCAACGGCGCGACCGTGGCGCAGCTATTCCCGGCGCGCATCGAATACTGGCACGTCGAACTCGACCGCCATGCCGTCCTGCTGGCGGAAGGGCTGGCGGCCGAGAGCTATCTCGACACCGGCAATCGCGGCCTGTTCGCGGGAATCCCGGGCGCGCGGGCGCTGCATCCCGATCTCGCCGGCGCCGCGGCGTGGGATGAGCGTGCCTGCGCGCCGCTGCTGCTGGGTGGCGCGCGGGTGCGGGCGGCGCATGCCGCGGTGCTGGCGCGGGCGGCCGATCTCGGCTTCACCCAGACCGCCGATGCCGCGTTCACGGTGCGGCGCGACGGCGACCGGGCGTGGCTGGAAAGCCGCAGCTTCGTCCCCGCCTGGCTCGGCCTCGGCGAGGACCGGCGGCGCCTCGGCGTCGCCATCGCGCGCGTGACGCTGGGCGGGCGGACGCTGCCGCAGCGCTGCTACGGCGCAGGCTGGCATGCGAAGGAGCCGGGATTGCGCTGGACCGACGGGCGGGCGGAACTGCTGCTGCCCCGGCCGGGCCGCCTGCGCGTGACCCCGGCGCCGATCGCCGCCCGCTACTGGCTGCCCACCCCGCCCGCCGACGCCCACGCCGCCGCCTGACCCGCCGCCAACCGCCGCACCGTGCCGAAACCGGCACGGTGATGGCGCGTCGCGCCAAAACGGACCAGCGCCGCGCGGTGCGCCGCGGTGCCGTAGCCGGCATTGCGCTCCCACCCATAGCCCGGGCAGCGCGCGGCGAGCCGCGCCATCGCCCGGTCGCGCACCACCTTGGCGACGATGGAGGCAGCGGCGATCGACAGGCAGCGCGCATCGCCGCCGACCACGCAGCGCACCGCGCAGGGCAGCGCCGGCGCGCGATTGCCGTCGATCAGCGCCAGATCGGGCGGCGCCGGCAGCCGCGCGACGGCGCGGTGCATGGCCAGCAGCGCGGCCCCGAGAATGTTCAGCCGCGCGATCTCGGCCACCGAGGCCGCGGCCACCGCAACCTCCGCCAGCCCGGCCCGCTGCGCCGCCAGCAGGGCGGCAAACGCCGCCTCCCGCGCCGCCGGGTCGAGCCGCTTCGAATCGTCGATCAGGGCGGCGAGCGATGCCGGCAGCTGCGGCGCCAGCACCACCGCCGCCGCCATCACCGGCCCGGCGAGCGGCCCCCGCCCCGCCTCATCGACCCCGGCAACCCGCCCGCCATGCGCACGCTCCAGCGCCAGATCGGGCATCGCGCCGGTTCAGCCAAGGCCGGCGGTGCGATAGACGTCCCGCAGCCGCGCGGCAAAGCCGATGCTCGGCAGCCGCAGCTCATCCTCCGGCCCGAGCAGGTCCGGGTCGTCCGGCCAGGTGCCGTCCGGCCCCCGGCGCAGCACCTCCGCGCCGATATGGACGCAGTCGATCAGCACGATCTCCATCACCGACGGGATGGTCGCGAACGCCCACACATTCGCCCGCGTCTCGGTCTCGTTGGAGGGGGAGAGGAGCTCGATCAGCACCACCGGCCTGGTGAGTTCATGGACGTTCACATCCGGGTCGCAGGTGACGCCGATATCGGGGCTGAGCATGTTGTGGCGCGAGCGCAGATGCGGGATCACGCCGGGGTTGGTGGCGACGACGCATCTGCTGCCCCGCTCCGCCAGATGATTGCCGAGCAGCCGGGCAAGCTCCGCCTGAATGAGCCCATGCTTGCCCGAAGGCGGCGTCATCATCTGCGGCTCGCCGTCGCGCAGCACCCAGCGTTCCACCGTGCCGTCACCGGGATCCCACGCCATGAACTCCGCCACCGTCATCCTGCGGCGCGGCAGGCGTGGCGTGCCAAGGGCATGCGCGAGGTCGAGGGCGGCGGACATAAGTCATACGCTAGCACAGCGCCCGTCGCGCCAGAAGGCCCCGCCTTCACCCGGCGCCCCCGCCGGGCTAAGCAGGAGGCGCGACATCGGAGGGCGCTGCGCATGTCCGACCCCTACCCCGCCGACGCCATCCCCGCCCTGCTCGCCCGCGCCGACGCGCGCGCACGGGCGATCGGGGCGCCGGGACGGCCCTGGCTCAGCCATGCCGGCCTGCGCGACCTGATCGGGGACACCATCGCCCGCCTCAACCGCATGGGCATCGGGCGCGGCGACCGCGTCGCGATCGTGCTGCCGAACGGGCCGGAGATGGCCGCGTCGTTCGTCGCGATCGCCGCCGGCGCCACCACCGCCCCGCTCAATCCGGCCTACAGGGCCGAGGAATTCGATTTCTACCTCGCCGATCTCGGCGCCCGGGCGCTGGTGATCCAGGAGGGGATGGCGAGCCCCGCGCGAGAGGTCGCCGCCGCGCGCGCGATCCCGATCGTCGAACTCCGCCCCGGCGAGGAAGCGGGCAGCTTCACCCTGCATCCGCCGCCCGCGCTCGCCGGCACACCGGCGCGCCCCGGCCTCGCGGCGGCGGAGGACGTGGCGCTGGTGCTGCACACCTCCGGCACCACCTCGCGGCCCAAGATCGTGCCGCTGCGCCACATCAATGTCACCGCCTCGGCGTTCCACATCGGCCGGGCGCTGGCGCTGACCGCCGACGATTGCTGCCTCAACATCATGCCGCTGTTTCACATCCACGGCCTGATGGCGGCCACCCTCGCCTCGCTCGGCGCCGGCGCCTCGGTGTGCGCGACGCCCGGCTTCAACGCCTTCCGCTTCTTCACCTGGTTCGAGCAGGTGCGGCCGAGCTGGGTGACGGCGGTGCCGACCATGCACCAGGCGCTGCTGCCCTACGCCGACCGCAACCGGGCGATCATCGCCGCCGGCCGCCTGCGCCTGCTCCGCTCCTCCTCCGCCTCCCTGCCGCCGCAGGTGATGGCGGCGCTGGAGGGGGCGTTCGGCGTGCCGGTGATCGAGAGCTACGGCATGACCGAGGCGTCGCACCAGATGGCCAGCAACCCGCTGCCGCCCGCGCCGCGCCATCCCGGCTCGGTCGGCATCGCCGCGGGACCGGAGATCGCGATCATGGATGCCGCCGGCACGCTGCTCCCCACCGGCGCGCGCGGCGAGGTGGTGATCCGCGGGCGCAACGTCACCGCCGGCTACGAGGCGAACCCGGAGGCGAACGCGAAGGCGTTCACCGATGGCTGGTTCCGCACCGGCGATGAAGGCTGGCTCGATGAAGCCGGCTATCTGCGCCTCTCCGGCCGGCTCAAGGAGATCATCAACCGCGGCGGCGAGAAGGTCAGCCCGCTGGAGGTCGATGCCGTGCTGATGGATCACCCGGCGGTGCAGCAGGTGGTGACGTTCGCCATGCCGCACGCGAAACTGGGTGAGGAGGTCGCCGCCGCCGTCGTCCTGCGCCCCGGCACGGCGGCGGATGAGGCGGCGCTGCGCGGCTTCGCGGCGGAGCGGCTGGCCGGCTTCAAGGTGCCGCGCCGCATCGTCGTGCTCGACGAGATCCCCAAGGGGGCGACGGGCAAGCTGCAACGCATCGGGCTGGCGGCAAAGCTCGGCCTCGGCGAATGAGGATCGGCATCTTCGGCGCCGGCGCGATCGGCGGCCTGCTCGCCGCCCGCCTCGCCCATGCCGGGGCGCAGGTCACGGTGGTGGCGCGCGGCCCGCATCTCGCCGCCATGCAGCGCGACGGCCTGCGCCTTGTCAGCGGCGGCGACAGCATCGTCACCCGCCCGCGCGCCGTCGCCGACGCCGCCGAGGCGGGCGGGCAGGATGCCGTCATCGTCACGCTCAAGGCCCACGCACTGCCAGCCGCGGCACCGGTGATCGCGCGCATGATGGGGCCGGGGACGGCGCTGGTGACGGCGCTGAACGGCGTGCCCTACTGGTATTTTTACGGCCTGGACGGTCCCTGGCGCGACCGCCGGGTGGAAAGCGTCGATCCCGGCGGCACCGTGTGGGCAACGCTGCCGCCGGCGCAGACGATCGGCTGCGTCGTCTATCCGGCGGCCGAGGTCACCGCGCCCGGCGTGGTCGAACACAGCTATGGCGACCGCTTCACCCTCGGCGAGCCGGACGGCAGCCGCAGCGCGCGCAGCGAACGCCTCGCCGCGGCGTTGCAGGCGGCTGGCTTCAAGGCGCCGGTGCGCCCGCGCATCCGCGACGAGATCTGGGTCAAGCTGTGGGGCAACATGGCGTTCAACCCGCTCTCCGCGCTCACCGGGGCCACGCTCGACGTGCTGGTCAACCGGCCCGACCTGCGCGCGGCGGCGCGGGCGATGATGCTGGAGGGGCAGGCGGTGGCCGAGGCGATGGGCACGCGCTTTGCGATCGACGTGGACCGCCGCATCGCCGGCGCCGCCGAGGTCGGCGCGCACCGCACCTCGATGCTTCAGGATCTGGAACGCGGCCGGCCGATGGAGATCGACGCGCTGCTCGGCGCGGTGGTGGAACTCGGCGCGCTGGCAGGGGTCGCGATGCCGGCCTGCATGCTCGTCCTGGCCCTCCTGCGCGAGCGCGGGCGGCAGGCGGGGTGCTATGCCGGGTGATGAAGAAGCCATTGTAATATATGGAAACATGAAGCTTCGTTGAGGCAACTTGCAGGTTCGCCAAACGTAGCCATTGCTTAATGCCGGCAGGTCGGCAGCATCGCCGGGAGAGGTTTCGGTGTCCAACACGATCGATCTTTCCGCCAACAGCCAGGCGAGCCTGGTGACGGCGCTCGGCTCAATCGATACCCAGGGCACGGCGACGACGCCGACGACCTTCGTGCTCAACCTGACGCCGGGCGCGCAGATCGGCCTCAACAGCGATCTGCCGGCGATCAATCTCGCCGCCGGCAACACGCTCATCATCAACGGCGGCGGCGCGACGCTGCGCGGCGACGGCAATGAGCGGGGGCTGTTCGTCTATGCCGGCACGGTCGAGATCGCCAACCTGACCATCACCAACACCGTCGCCCTCGGCGGCAACGGCGGCAATGGGTGGGAGGGGGGCGGCGGCGGCCTCGGCGCCGGCGGCGGGCTGTTCGTCGGCGCCAATGCGGTGGTGGCGCTGGGGGATGTGAACTTCGTCGCCAATGCGGCGATCGGCGGCAATGGCGGGCGCGCCAACGGCAACGGCTATTACGGCCTCGGCGGCGGCGGCGGCATGGGCGGGCGTGGCGGCAATGCCGGCTACTTCGGCCAGTACGGGCATTTCCACGGCAGCGGCCACGCCGGCGGCGGCGGCGGCGGCGGCATCGGCCGCGGCGCACAGGGCTACGGCGCCACCTATTCCGCCGGCCCCGGCATCGTCCAGGGCGTCACCGCCTACAACGCCGGGCGCTACTACACGGCCGCGGGCGGCGGCGGCGGCGGGCTTTCCAGCGGTGGCGGCATCGCGCCACGCGGACATGACGGCGGGTTCGGCGGCGGCGGCGGCCCGTATGGCTCGGGCGGCTTCGGCGGCGGCGCCGGCGCCTTCGGCAAATCCGGCGGCTGGGGCGGCGGCGGCGGCGGCGGCGCGTTTCCCGGCGCGGCGGGGTTCGGCGGGGGCGGCGGACAGGCCGGCAACTACCAGCACGAATCCTACGGTGGTTATTACTACTATTTCACCCGGCTGGTGCCCGGCAAAGCGAATGGCGGCGGCGGCCTCGGGGCCGGCGGCAATGTCTTCGTGCAGGAAGGCGGCGTGCTGACCATGGCCGGCGGCAGCATGCAGGCCGGCGCGGTCAAGGGCGGCCAGCCCGGCGGCGGCACCGCCGGCGCCGGCGCCGCGCTGGGCAGTGCGGCCTTCATCCAGGGCTACGGGATTCTCTACCTCGCGCCCCCTGCGGGCCAGACGCTCACCGTCACCGGCGCCATCGCCGACCAGGCCGGCGCCGGCCTCGGCGCCTCGGTGCAGGGCAGCGGCACGGTCGCCGTCACCGGCGCCGGCGTGGTCGATCTGACCGCGGCCAGCACCTACACCGGCGGCACCGCGATCAACGGCGGCACGCTGGAGATCCAGAACCCCCAGGCCCTCGGCAGCGGCGGCGTGTCCTTCGGCGCCGGCGGCAACGGCGTGCTCGACATCGCCGAGGCGGCGCTGCCGAGCAACCTGATCGCCGATTTCGGCTACGGCGACTCGATCGTCCTCGCCGCAAGGCCGGCCAGCGTCAGCTACAGCCAGAGCCAGGGCACGCTCAGCTACGCCGGCAACGTGCTGCATTTCGATCCCACCTCGGCGCCGGCGAACATCGCCTATGACGCGGCGAGCGGCGGCGTCACCGTGCCCTGCTTCGCCGCCGGCACGCGCATCGCGACATCACGCGGCGAGGTCGCGGTGGAGCGGCTCCGCCCCGGCGATGTCGTGCATCTCGCCGATGGCGGCACCGCGCCGGTCGTCTGGCTCGGCCATCGCCGCCTCGACTGCCGGCGCCATCGCCGGCCGCAGGACGTGCATCCGGTGCGCATCGCCGCCCATGCCTTCGGGCTGGATCGTCCGGCGCGCGACCTGCGCCTCTCGCCCGACCATGCGGTGTTCGTGGACGGCGCGCTGATCCCGGTGCGCTACCTGCTGAACGGTGCCACCGTCGTGCAGGAAACGGCGGCGCGCATCACCTACTGGCATGTCGAGCTGGACCGGCACGGCGTGCTGCTCGCCGAAGGACTGCCGGCGGAAACCTATCTCGACACCGGCAACCGCCCCGCCTTCGCCGGCGGCCCGGTGGTCATGGCGCACCCCGATTTCGCGCGCGGCGTGTGGCAGGTTGCGGGCTGCGCCCCGCTGGTGCTGTCCGGCGCCGTGCGCGACACGGTGCACCGGCGGCTGCTGGCGCAGGCGCAGGCGCTCGGCCACGCGATGACGGCGGACGCGGCCCTCCGGGTGCTCGCCGACGGCAGTGAAGTGCCGGCACTGGCGGATGGCGACGAATGGCGGCTCTATCGCCTGCCGCAGGGCACGCGCCGCGTGCATCTGCGGTCGCGCCGCTTCGTGCCGGCGGAACTGGACACCGAAAGCCGCGATGCGCGCACGCTCGGCGTCGCATTGCGGCTCCTGGTCAACAACGAGCGTCCGGCGGAGGCAGCCTTCGCCGCCGGCTGGCACAGGCCGGAGGGTGACGGTTCCTGGCGCTGGACCGACGGCGCCGCCACGCTCGCGCTGCCGCCCCTGCCCGCGCCGGGGTGGCTGCGGCTGTGCCTCATGCCGGGCGGGGCGCGCTACTGGCAGCAGGAAGACGGCCCGCCCCGACACCGGCGGGAACGGCCGGGATCCGCCGACGGGCAACGCGAAGCGATCTGATAGCAGGTCGCCGATGGACCGGCCCTTCCGGCCTTTCGGCGACTTGGCATGCGCGCCGGGCTGGCGGGCGTCGGCGCGCGCAACAAGACCCCTACCGGCGGCGCGCGGGCACTGCCCGTGTGCTCAGGCGTCGCTGAGCACGTGGATGACGCGCTTGGCCAGCAGCGGCTTCGTCCTCGCGCCATAGGCCGCCATGTGCGGCGTCGCCGCATGGGCGCGCAGCGCATCGGCGCTCTCCCATTTCTCGATCACCACGAACGTATCGGCGCCGAGCGCCGCCGCGAAGCCGCCGAACCCGTCGGCATCGATCGCGGGGCGGTACTCGATGCAGCCCGGTTCGGCATGCACCTTCGGCATGTTCTCCCGGAACGCCGCCAGCACCTCGTCGCGGCGGCCGGGATGGGCGGTGATCAGGGCGAGCACGTGGATCATGGCGTTTCCTCCGGATGATGATGGTCAGACGATGCGCAGGCCGGCCGGGGTGCGGGCCGGATCGCGCCAGAAACTGTCGGGTTCGTAGCGGGCGAACAAATCGGGCGGCAGCACGCTGCGGCGAGGTGCGGCGCGCACCACCGGGCCGACCTCGTGCAGGCCGGGGGTGCCCAGCCGCGCGTCGAACTCCTGCGCTTCGTCATAGCTGACATGGGCGAAATCATGCGCGAACGGCGGCAGGCCGGTGAAGGCATAGACGGCAGCGAGCGCGCGCGCCGGATCGGCGGTCAGCGTCTCGTAGGTCAGCAGCATGACGCGGTCGGCATATTCGCCGAAGCAGGCCTCGCGCAGCGCGTTCCAGGCGAATCCCACCATGCCGGCGCCGGCGCCCAGCGCCTCGATGCGCGAATAGACCGTGCCGGTCGGGTCGAACTTGAAAATGCCGGAGGGTTGGAAGCGGTTGCGCCGCACCAGCCGCTCGATGCTGTCCATGATCCAGGGCACGTCGCGCACACAGGCGATCACACGCGCCGCGGGAAACAGCGCGGCAAGGGCCGGCAGGCGGGCGCACCAGACGCGGTTGGTGTCGAACACCAGCCGGGACGGATGCAGGCGGTGGTAATAGGCGTCGAACACGCCGCGCAGCACCGCTTCGCGCTGGACATCATCGATGAACACGGCCCCTTCGTTGGCCTGGCTCATTTCCCTGAGCAGGCTGCCGACCAGCGCGCCGACCGGGCTGGTCATGCCGGCATGAAGGCGCGGATTCTGCCGCAGGATGGCGGCGAGCAGCGTCGAACCGGCGCGCGGCAGGCCGGAGATGAAGTGAATGCCGTGGTCCATCGTCACCTTTCCCGCCGCATCCCGCCGGCGCCGCGCCGGCGCCGCGCCGGCCAGGGCGGGGATATCGCAGCCCGCCCGACTTTACCATCCGCCGCCGCGTGTTCCCGCGGCACCGAACGCCCGCGCAGGGCGCCGCCCGGCGAAAAGCCCGTCCTGGCGCGACCGAGGCGGCCGCCGCCGCCTGGCCGCCATGTCCGATCCCGTCCGGCGGGCGCCATTCTGCGGCGCGGCCCGTGCCCGCTGCCGTGCCCATCTGTCCAGGGCCTGAATTGTGCTTTATCTGCCGCGTCCCCATCTGCTGCCGCACTGCGTCCCCAGCCGAGGTTGCCGATGCCGTTCCGCCGTTCCGCCCGCATGCTGCTGCCGACGCTCGTCCTCCTCGCCGCTGCACCGCCGCTGCGTGCGCAGCCGGCCGGCGGGCCGCCCGCGGTCGGCACGGCGACGGCGCACATGCAGCCGGTGATCGAAAGCAGCAGCTTCGTCGGCCGCATCCAGGCGATCGACAAGGTCGATCTGGTCGCCCGCGTCACCGCCTATCTGGAGGAGATCCATTTCACCGAAGGGGCGGAAGTGCAGAAGGGCGACCTGCTCTATGTGCTGGAACGCGGTCCGTTCGAGGCCGATGTCGCGGCCAAACTGGGGGCGGTGGCGCAGATGCAGGCCCTGCTGCATAACGCCAACATCACCCTCGGCCGTGCCCAGGCGCTGCTCAACACGCCGGCCGGGCAGCGTGCCGCCGTCGATGACGCCCAGGCACAGCAGCTCAGCTATGCCGCGCAGTTGCAGAGCAACCAGGCGCAGCTTCGCGCCTCCCAGATCAATCTCGCCTACACCGAAATCCGCGCCCCCGTCGCCGGCAAGATCACGCGCACCAATGTCACCGTCGGCAACGTGGTCAGCCCCTCCTCCGGCCCGCTCGCGACGATCTACAGCCAGGATCCGATCTACGCGCTGTTCCCGGTCTCCACCCGCGCCGCGCTCGACCTGCGCAACCGCTATGTGAACAAGGGCGGCCTCGCCGCCGTCGCGGTGCGGCTGGTGCTGCCGGACGGGCGCACCTACGCCACCGCCGGCACGCTCGACTATATCGAACCCACCGTCGCCACCAGCACCGACACCATCCTGTTCCGCGCGCGCTTCGCCAACCCGATCCGCCCCGGCATGAAGCCGGGCGACCCCGCGAACCGCGAGCTGACCGACGGCGAATTCGTCACCGCCCTGCTGGAGGGGGTGGAGCCGGTGCAGGCGCTCGGTATCCCGCGCGCCGCCGTGCTCACCGACCAGCAGGGCAGCTACGTCTATGTCGTCGGCCCCGGCAACCATGCCGAGCAGCGCCGCATCCAGCTCGGCCAATCGACGCCGGCGACCGCCGTCGTGCTGACCGGACTGAACGAGGGAGAGAGCGTGATCGTCGATGGCTTGCAGCGGGTGCGGCCGGGCCTCGCCGTCAATCCCGCCCCGGCCGCCGCCGGACCGGCACTGCCGGCGGCGGCGAAGGCGCCGGGCTAGCACCATGCTGTCAGCGATCTTCGTCGATCGGCCGCGGCTTGCCATCGTCATCGCAATCCTGATGACGCTCGCCGGCCTGATCGCGCTCACACGCATTCCGGTGGCGCAGTTCCCCAACATCGTCCCCCCGCAGGTGACGGTGACGACCCGCTTCCCCGGCGCGTCGGCAAGCGTGGTGGAGGCGACCATCGCGCAGCCGCTGGAGGCGCAGGTCAACGGCGTCGATCGCATGATCTACATGAAGTCGAACAGCGCCAACGACGGCAGCTATTCGCTCACGGTCAGCTTCGAGATCGGCACCGATCCCGACATCGATGTCGTGAACACAAACAACCGCGTCCAGGTCGCGCTGTCCAAGCTGCCGCCGGAGGTGCAGCTCGAAGGTGTCACGGTGCAGAAGCGCAGCTCCGCCATCCTGGAGTTCGTCCAGTTCTACAGCGAGGGCGGCAAGCAGGATCCGCTGTTCATCAGCAACTACATCACCATCAACGTGCTCGACCGCCTCTCCCGCGTGCCCGGCGTGGGGCAGGCGTTCGTGTTCGGCGCGATGGACTACTCCATGCGCATCTGGTTCGACACCGACCGGCTGGTCAGCCTGAACCTGATGCCGTCGGATATCATCGCCGCCATCC
>JAJZNE010000104.1 GCA_021847995.1 Pseudomonadota bacterium
CGGGATACAGTCTGTGGGCATCGGGGACCTCCTCTGCTTCGCCGCAAGGCTTTGTTGCAGAAGAACTTTCGCCGATTCAGAGCCCCGATGCACCTATTCTCTGTGAGAAATGCGGGATGAGCGGCTCGCCTTGGAACAATCGGGCTTGGTCGTGTTCATTCTCGCGCATGGCTGGGCGCCGGAACCGTACTGGCACACGGCGGCCGGGATTATCCGCTGGTTGCCGCCCATGCTGGACGCCTTCCGCGCGGCTCAGCCGCCGGCGCTGTTCGCCATCCCGCATCGCTGGACCCCGGCGCCGCTCCGCCCCTTCAAGGAGCGCTGACGGCCGGCCTTCCCTCCCCAGCCGGCTTGCGGCCGAACGGGAGCGGGCATCGGCATTCATCGCGCCCGCCTTGCGCTCGGCGCATCGCTCCGTCGCCAATGCTGGTAGCTATGTGGTTGCTATGGTCTTCGCGGTGTGTCGCCGATCCCGCGTAAGTCCTTGAAACCCTGGTGGGTGCGACAGGGATTGAACCTGTGACCCCCGCCGTGTGAAGGCGATGCTCTCCCGCTGAGCTACGCACCCGAAGCCGCCCGAGGTCGGCTACGTCCTACGGGAAACGCCGTCCCGGCGCAACCCCGCCCGGTCAGCGGAAGACATTCAGCCGAAGACATGCAGAACCCCCTCTCCGATCAGCAGCACCACCGCTGCCCACAGGAAGGCGGAAATCCAGTTGGCGATCTGGAAAACCCACGCCGGCATCTCGAACATGCCGCACAGCAGCGGCACCGTCGCCCGCAGCGGGCTGAAGAAGCGGCATAGCACCACGCTCATCGCCCCCCAGCGATGAAAGAACCGCTCGCCGCGCGGCATCAGCTCCGGGTGGCGGGTGAACGGCCAGAGATGCCGCGCCCGGTCCTTCAGCCGCAGCCCCAGCACATACGACGCCCAGTCCCCCAGCGCCGCCCCCACCGCAACCGCGATCCAGGTCGGCCAGATCGACACGTCGCCCATCTTCACCAGCGCGATGATGATCGCCACCACGAACGAACTCGGCACCACCAGCGAGACGAAGGCGAGCGATTTCAGGAACGCGAGCAGCAGCGCCGCCGGCACCACCCAATCCGCATGGGCCTGGATGAAGGCCGTCACGACGTGGGCAGGCGGCGGAAGCCGGGGGCCTCCGCCGGCTCCGCCCATTCCTCGTCGATCGCCGTCACCGCCGCCAGCCGCGGCCCGCGGCGGCAGGCGCGGACCAGTTCCTCGACCGCTGCGGTATCGCCATCGACCAGCGCCTCCAGCGTGCCGTCGCGGCGGTTGCGCACCCAGCCGGCGAGGCCCAGCGCCTCCGCCCGCGCCACCATCCAGTCGCGGTATCCGACCCCCTGCACGCGGCCGGAAATGATCAGGCGCTTTGCCGTCATGCGCGCAACCTTTCCAGGAAACTTGCGGCCACCGCCACTTCTTCGCCGATCCGCCGCCGCCGCGCGAGGGCCTCGGCATCGCTGCCCCAGAACGCCTCCTGGAACGTCTCGTCCAGCGTCGCCAGCGCGTGCGCCTCCCCGGCGGCAAGCGCCCCTTCGGCCAGCGCCAGCCCGAGCACCAGGCTGCCCAGCGCCGGCACCGCGACGCCAAGTGCTGCCAGCGCCAGCGGCCCCAGCGCCGCCAGCGCCGCGGCCAGCGCCGCCAGTGCCTCCGGCGGCTGCGCCACCGGCACCACGCCCGCGGTCACCGCCAGACGCCCGCCATAGCGCGCCGCCGCCCAGTCGAGCCAGGGCTGCCACTGCGCCTGCTGCCGCGCCGCCAGTTCCGGCGGCGACGCGGCCCGGTAGCAGAGCAGATCGGTCCCGCCATAGCGGGCCAGTTCCAGCACCACCGGCTCCGGATCCGGGGCGATCCGCAGCAGGCCGGTCCCGGCGATGCGCGTCAGCGGCAGATCGGCAAACGAGGTCCGGCCGCCCTTGGCACCGCCGCCCGCCATCTGCCACTCCCCGGCAACCGCCTCGGCCAGCGGGCGGGTCGGCAGCAGCAGCGCCGCCCCGCCCGGCAGCCGCACCGGCCGCCCGTCCAGCAGCACCTGCCAGTGCGCGCCGTGCGGCGCGACCTCGGCCCGCTCCCAGAAGCGCTGCATTCCCCGCTCCGTCCCTTCCCTCGTCAATGGCTCAGCAGGCCGCGCAGGACATCGGCCGGCTTCGGCAGCCGGGCCTCCCCCTCCGCCGCACCGGACGGGCCGTCGGCGGGGCCGGCGCAGGCG
This sequence comes from Pseudomonadota bacterium, assembly GCA_021847995.1. Taxonomy (GTDB): domain Bacteria; phylum Pseudomonadota; class Alphaproteobacteria; order Acetobacterales; family Acetobacteraceae; genus JAFKFJ01. Next base: position 2,238 of record JAJZNE010000104.1, read on the forward strand.
GTGGCCGGCGGCGGGCGCTGGCCGGCGGCGCCGGCATCCAGCGTCACCTTCGGCTCACGCAGCGTGCCGCCGAGCCGTACCGGCACCGCCAGCCCCGGCCCGACCCGCAGCAGCGGGCGCAGATGCAGATTCAGCGTCTCGCTGCCCAGATCGGCGGTGCCGCTGCCCTGCACCGCCAGCCGCGCCGCGTCCAGCGCCAGGTCCGCGACCGTCACCGTCCCCTCCGCCGCCAGGAGCCGCAGATCGAGGCAGCGCAGCGTCGTCCGCGCCGTCGTCGTGCCCGCGCCGCCGGCCAGCTTCTCCGGCAGCCGGGCGGCATGCAGCACGCCGCGCAGCGCGCCGGCGAGCAGCGCATCGTCGATCTCGGCATCGCGCGCCGTCAGCGTCAGATGACCGCCGAGGCTTGCCGCCAGCGCATGCGGGCTCGCGCCGGCGGCGCTGAGGTCGGCGTCCAGCGCCGCGGTGCCGGCGACGGCGCCGGGGTGGCCGAGGGCCTGGGCCAGCGGCGCCAGCGCCAGCGCCGGCACCCGCAGCGCGAGCGCCATCGGGGGCACCGCCGGCCCGGCATCGACCGCAAGCCGCCCTTCCAGCCGCCCGCCCGGCGCATCGCCGGTGAACGGGTCCAGCACCAGCCGGCCGCCCGACAGCGCGAGGTGGCCAGCCACGTCGCTGTAGGTGATGCCGCCTTCCTGCAAGGCGGCGACAGTCAGGCGCAGATCGGCATCGGCACCGCGCAGCGGGGCGAAATCGATCGGCGTGTCGGGAAACACCTGCGCCGGGGTCGGCGCCACGCCCGGCGATGGCGGCGCGGAGGCCGGCGGCGGCGCGGGGGACGCCGGCGGGGTCAGCGCCGCCAGCAGGGCATCGAGATCGAGCCGCGACGCCGCCAGAGCGCCGCGCACCGTCGGCCGCGGCGCCCACGCCACCTCGATCGCGGCACGCAGCTGCCCGAGCGCCGCGGCCTCGGCAGTGAAGGCGACCGGCAGCGCCGCCCCGAACGGCCCGACGCGGCCCAGCAGATGCACCGTGGTGCCGCGCAGCGACGCGGTGACATCGGCCGGCGCCGGCTCACGCAGATCGGGCGCGGCGACATCAGCCCGCGCGATCACGAGGCCGGGGAGCAGCCCGCCGAGGTCGAGGCCGGCGACATGCAGCGTCAGCGCGCTCGCCTCCGGCAGCGCGGCGCCGCCGTCACTCAGGCGGACCGACAGCGCCGCATCGTGCAGACGCGGCGGCGGCGCCGACAGGAACGGCGTGAAGGGGGCAAGGTCGGTCGTGGCCAGATCGACCTGCACGCCATAGCCGCGCAGCCGCAGCGGGCTGGTCATGCCGCCGCGCACGGCAAGCCGCAGCGTGTTCCCCTCCAGCACCAGCTGCACCGGCCAGGGCGTCGTCGCCGCGCGGTCGAACAGCCGTTCCGCCGGCCCGGTCTCCCCGCTCAGCATCAGCCGCCAGCCGGCGCTGACGATCTCGCCCGCGAGCAGCAGCGGCGCCCCCGCCGCCGCGGCGGCAGCGGTGAAGGACGGCACCGCGAAGGTGGTGCCGCGCCAGCGCACCAGCCCCTCCGTCACCCGCACCGCGCCGACCGTGAAGCGGACGCGCCGGCCGACCGGGGTCGCGGCGACCGGCCCGGACGGCGGCTTCGTCACCGCGGGGGCCGGCGGCGGCGATGCGGGGGCGGCGTGCAGCACCAGCACCGGGCGCACCAGATCGAGCCGCACCACCTCCACCGTCCCGGACAGCAGCGGCAGCAGCGCGACGCGGGCGATGAGCCGCGCCACCGTCAGCTCCGCCGTGCCGTCGGCGGCGCGGAAGGCGATATCGCCGGCGACCAGGCGCGGCGGCAGGCCCGGCTCCAGACGGAACGGACCATGCAGCGCGAGTCGCCCGCCGGATGCGCGGTCCACGGCGGCCTCGATCGCCGGAGCGGTGGCGCGCGCATCGAACAGCCACACCGCCGCGCCCGCCGTCGCCACGGCCAGCACCGCCAGCAGCAGCACGGTCGCGGTCAGGGCACGCAGCACGGGGCGTCGGCGGCGTCGTTGCATTGGTCCTCGATGGGCGGCGGGGGTGGCGCAGACTACAATCCGGGAGGCACCGCGTCACTTCGCGGCGCGCCTTACCGGCGCTGCGGCGGGCGCGGCGCCGGCGCGGTGAAGCCGAGGGCGCGGAACGTCGCCACCATGTGCGCCGGCAACTTCGCCTCCACGAACAGCCGCCCGCCGGCGGGATGCGGCAGATCGAGGCGGCGGGCGTGCAGATGGAGCAGCGGCGCGAAACCGTCCAGCACCGGCGCGCCATAGGCGCCGTCGCCGAGGATCGGCGCGCCGATCGCCGCACAATGGACACGGAGCTGGTGCGTCCGCCCGGTTTCCGGCACCAGTTCCAGCCAGGCCAGCCTGCGCCCGGCATGATCGAGCGTGCGGTATTCGGTGACGGCCCGCGCCGCCGCCCCGTCGCCGGCCTCGGCCGGCGCCACGCGCGCCCCGCCGGCCCACGTCTCCCGCCGGCTGAGGGCAAGGTCGATGCGCCCGGCGACCGGCACCGGCCGCCCCACCACGACCGCCCAGTAGCGCTTGTCCACCGCCCGGGTGCGGAAGGCGGCAGCCAGTTTCGCCGCGGCGCCGGCCGTGCGCGCCACCACCAGCACCCCGGACGTATCGCGATCGAGCCGGTGGACAAGGCGCGGGCGATCACCTGCCGGCCCGGCCAGCGCCGCCAGCATGCCGTCGAGATGGCGCGCGATCGCCGGCCCGCCCTGGGTCGGCAGGCCCGGCGGCTTGTCGAGCACGATCAGGTGATCGTCCTGATAGAGCATCAGGCGGTGCAGCGCCGCCGCGTCGCGGGCGTCCGCCGGCGGCGCGGGCGGTGCCGGCGGGGCGGAGGGCAGCGGCGGGATGCGCACGCTCTGCCCAGCGAGAAGCCGCGTCGCCGCCGCCACCCGCCTGCCATCCACCCGGATCTGCCCGGTGCGGCAGAGCCGCTGGATCACGCCTTCGGTCAGCGCCGGGAAATGCCGCCGGAACCAGCGATCGAGGCGGATATCGGCCTCGTCCGCCGCAACCGCGCGGCTGGCGACGCCGCTCATCGGCGTGTCCGGCATCCCGCTCAGGCCGCGATCGCCTGGATCGACTCGAACCCCTCGAACTCGGGATGGCCGAGATAGAGCGGGCGGTTGCTCCCGGCGTCGCGATGCGCCCTGCGGAATGCCTCCGAGCGCGTCCACGCCTCGAAATCGGCGCGGTGCTGCCACAGCGTGTGCGAGGCATAGAGCACATGGTCCTCGCGGGCCGGCCCGCGCAGCAGGTGGAAGGCGACGAAACCCGGCACCCCGCGCAGTTGGCTGTCGCGCGTCGTCCATACTTCCTCGAACGCCGCCACGGCATCGGGCAGCACCCTGAAGCGGTTCATGGCGATGAACATTGGCAGTCTCCGCTCAGGTGCAGGTGACGCCGCCATCGACGGCGATGATCTGCCCGGTGATGAAGTCCGACGCGCGGGAAGCCAGCAGCACCGCGACGCCCTTCAGATCCTCCGGCCCGCCGATGCGCCCGAGCGGGCTGCGCTCGGCGATCTTCGCGCCATGCTCGGCCAGCGTCGCGCGCGTCATCCTGCTCGGGAAGAAGCCGGGCGCGATCGCGTTGACGCGGATGTTGTGCGGCGCCCACTCCGCCGCCAGGGCGCGGGTGAAATTCACCAGCCCGCCCTTCGTCGTGTTGTAGGCAATGGTCGGGTTGAGGTCGCGCAGCCGCCCGCCCTTCAGCCCGGCGATCGAGGCGACGTTGACGATCCGCCCGCCGCCGGCCGGGATCATCGCCCGCACGCCGACCGCCTGGCAGAGCAGGAACGGCGCCGTCAGGTTGACGCTGACCAGCTTGTTCCATGCCTCCAGCGGATGGTCCGCCATCGCCGCCCCCCAGGTGGCGCCGGCATTGTTGACCAGGATGTCGATGCGCCCGAAGCGGTCCATCACCTGCCCGACCAGGGGCGCGACCGACTCCGGCCGCGCCAGGTCGCAGGCGATGGCGGTCGCCGTGATCCCCTGCGCCGCCAGTGCGCGCACCGCTTCGTCCAGCTCATCCTGTTTGCGTGCGGTCAGCACGAGGGCCGCGCCCATCTCGCCGAGGGCCTCGGCGATCTGCCGCCCGAGGCCGCGGGAGCCGCCGGTGACGATGGCGATCTGCCCGGTGAGATCGAACAACTCCCTGACGCTCATTGTCTGTCCCCCATGCCGGCGGGCACCGCCGGCGTCGCCGGGCGCTATCGCCCGCCTTCCGGCCTGTCAACGACGCCGTTACGCGGTGTCCTGCGCGCCCCGCTTTGCGCGCAGCCCCGCCCAGTAGTCGAGGCGCCTGCGGATTTCGCGCTCGAACCCGCGGTCGTTGGGGCGGTAGAGATCCGGGCGACGGTCGCCGGCCAGCTCGGCGGGGAAGAATTCCTGGCCGGAAAAAGCGTCCGGCCGATCGTGGTCATACTGATAGCCGCGATGATAGCCGAGATCCCGCATCAGGCCGGTCGGCGCGTTCAGGATGTGCAGCGGCGGCGGCAGATGGGCGGTGCGTTCGGCCAGTTCGAGCGCCGCAGCGAAACCGAGATAGGCGGCATTCGATTTCGGCGCCGTCGCGACATAGGTGATCGCCTGCGCCATGAACAGCTTCGCCTCCGGCCAGCCGACCCGCTCATAGGCATCCCAGGCCATGATGACCTGCACCATCGCCTGCGGGTCGGCCATGCCGACATCCTCCGACGCCGCGCAGGCGAGGCGGCGGAACACCGTCTCCGGCGCCTCGCCGGCGACCATCATCCGCGCCGCGTAATAGAGTGCCGCCTGCACGTCCGACCCGCGCAGCGATTTGTGAAAGCAGCTCAGCAGGTCGTAATGCCCGTCGCCGGCCTTGTCGTGGACCGCCATCCGGCGTTGCAGCACGCGCGCCATCGCCGCGCTGTCGAGCGGTGCGGTGCCGGCCACGGCATGCAGCGCCTCGACCATGTTCAGCAGATAGCGCCCGTCGCCGCCGGCGAGCGACAGCAGCCCCGCCCTGGCCTCGGCCAGCAGGGGCAATGGCCGCCCGGTCTCGGCCTCCGCCCGCTCCAGCAGCCGCGCCAGCGCGGCATCGTCCAGCCGGTGCAGCACGAACACCCGGCAGCGGGACAGCAGCGCGCCGTTCAGCTCGAAGGACGGGTTTTCGGTGGTGGCCCCGACCAGGATGACGGTGCCGTCCTCCAGGACCGGCAAAAAGGCGTCCTGCTGGGCGCGGTTGAAGCGGTGGATTTCGTCGCAGAACAGCAGCGTGCCGGCACCGGTCAGGCGGCGGCCGCGGGCGGCCTCGAACACCTTGCGCAGATCGGCGACCCCGCTCTGGATCGCCGAGATGGTTTCGAAATGCAGGTCCGTCACCCGGGCGAGCAGCCGGGCGATGGTGGTCTTGCCGGTCCCCGGCGGACCCCAGAGGATCATGGAGGACAGCGCGCCGGCCGCCACCATGCGCGTGAGCGGCCCGTCCGGCCCGAGCAGGTGGTCCTGCCCGACCACATCGGCGAGCAAAGTGGGCCGCAACCGGTCGGCAAGCGGCCGGGGCGCCTGGGCGGCGAACAGGCTGGCCGCCGGATCGCGCCGGTCGGCAGGCGGCGTCATGCTGCCCGCCCCGGCATGCCCCCCGCACGCCGCCGCCGGCCGGGATCATGCTGCGGCGCGTCGGCGGTTGGAGCGTGGACATGCGAACGGGATGGCATGATCGCAGCTTAGCGGCGCGGCGACCACACGGGAAACGCTGACCGGAGAAAGCGGCAGCCGCGGCATCCCCGCTTCGTGCCGGCGCCGCCGGTCGCGGCGTCCGGCCGCGCTACGAAGGCGCGCCCGTCTCCCCCTTCGCCGCCGGCGCTTCGACGGTGACGCTGACATCGACCGTCATGCCGGTGGAGTCGCTGGCAGCGCCGATGAAGCCGCCGGCCACCGGCACCGCCTGCTCCGGCGTCCGCGCCGCGCAGACACGGATCAGGTTGCGCCCGGCGACGAGGCCGTTGGTCGGATCGAACTCCACCCAGCCGGCGCCCGGCAGATAGACCGCGCACCACGCATGCGTCGCCCCGCCGCCCACCATCGCATCGGCCGCCATCTCGTCATAGAGGTAGCCCGAGACGAAGCGCGCGGCGAGGCCGAGTGTGCGTGCCGCTTCCATCATCAGCAGGGCGAAGTCGCGGCAGGCACCCCGCCCGCTGGCCAGCGTCACCGGCGGCGGGTTGGTACCCTCGGTGTCGCGCGCGGCATGGGTGAAATCCGACCCGATCGCGGAGCTGATGCTGCGCAGCAGATCCATCGTGCGCACCGGGCCGGTCGGCGGCAGCAAGCGGCGCACCCAGGCATCCAGCGTTCGCCCCGGATCCGGACACTGGCGCTCCGTCAGCCGCGCGAGGTCGGGAAACTCCTCCACCGCATAGCTGAACGGATAGGTCTCGGCGATCGGGTCCAGCATCTCGCCCAGCAGGTCGGGCAGCGCCGGATAATGGTCGAGGTCGAGCGTGGACACGATGTCGAGCGCGTCGCTCGGCGTGTCCCCCCATTCCACGAAGCAGATCGAGTTGCCGAAAACGTCATGCGCCCAGCGCGTCGCGACCGCGGCAGGCGTGAGGCCGAGGGTGGCGCCCCGCACCCGCAGATCGTGGCTGTCGCGCGGGCGCAGCATCAAACGGTGCGGCGTGAACCGCACCGGCCGCGCGTATCGGTAGGACGTGCGATGAACGACGCGAACGCGGGGCACCGGATCAGATCACCCCGATCAGATCACATGGAACAGATAGAGCAGGATGATGACCGGGATCGGAATCCCGAGCAACCACAGAAGGATGCCGCGCATGGCTCAGTGTCTCCCCGGAAATGAACGCGCGCCGGCCAACGCCGGCCGTACCCCCAGGGTTGCGCGGCCGGCGCGTCAGGCGGCGGCCGGTCTTCCCTGCCGCCCCCCGCAGCGTGCCGCGAGACGCCCGCGCAACCGCCCGATGCGCGCAACACCGGCAAGCCGGCGATCGAGGAAGGCAAGCGCCGCCTGGTCATCGTCACCGGCCTCGCGCAGCCAGAACAGCAGCGTCGCGCCATAGACCGCGGCCAGGGTGGCCCGCTTCGTGTACCAGGAGAAATCGGCTGCCTGATCGCCGGCGGCATGCCAGACGGCATCGACCGTGCGGGCCGTGCAGCGCGCCGCCAGGGCAGCGTTCCGCGGCAGCGCCAGCACCGCCAGCGCCCGCCGCATCGCCTCCCGCTGCGGGCGCAGACGGGCGAGACGGTCCGCGAGCAGGGTTCGCACCTTCGCCGACGTCCGCAGGGCGGCGAAGCCGGGAGCGGCCTCGGTTTCCGCCATCTGCCGGTCGGCGAGGTCGATGAACGCCTCCACCAGTTCGCCCGCCCCGCCGGGGAACAGCAGCGGCGCATCCGCAGGATCGAGGCCGAGATCGGAGAGCGCCCCGCGCAGGGCGGCGCTCGTCCAGCCCTGCACCGGTACGCGCGGCAGCAGGGCGGCGATCACCGCATCGCGTTCGGCGGAGCGTTCGGGTGGCGCGATCATGCCCCCCTCGCCTGCGCCTCTGCGCGTGCCAGTTCCTCGGTGAAGCCGAACAGGGAAAAATCGGTCATGCGCATGGGATAGAGAATCCCGTCCAGATGGTCGTTCTCGTGCTGCACCACGCCGGCATGAAACCCGCCTGCCTCGCGCGTGAAGGCACGGCCCTCCTCATCGATGCCAGCATAGCGGACGCGCGCGTAGCGCGGCACGGCGGCGCGCAGGCCGGGGATGGAAAGGCAGCCTTCCCAGCGCAGACGCTGCTCCTCGCCGAGCGGTGTCACGGTCGGGTTGATGACGACGCTGACCGGCATCGGCTGGTCGTCTTCGGCCCCGCTGCTCCTCTCGGCAGCGACGCGGAAGACGAACAGGCGCAGCCGGACATGCACCTGCGGCGCGGCGAGGCCGGCGCCGCCGGCATCGTCCATGGTCGCGATCATGTCGGCGATCAGGCGGCGGATTTCCGGCGCCGCCGGATCATCGACCGGGTCCGCCCGCTGCCACAGGATGGGATGGCCCATGCGGGCGATCTTGAGGATGGCCATGCCGGTGATGTCCCCCCCTTCGGGTTACGGTGTCCGGTCTGCGACGTAACGGCAGATAGGGGCGGCGAAAGCCTTTGGCGAGAGCCGCGGCCCGTGCTATAGCCGCTCGATCCCCGCGCGGCCAGGCCGCTGCGGGCCATTTGTGCGTGCCCCGATCGGCGGGGCATTCGGAGAGGAGAAGGCGGCCAGGTGCAAGTTCTCGTCCGTGACAACAACGTCGATCAGGCGCTGAAAGCGCTCAAGAAGAAGATGCAGCGGGAGGGTATTTTCCGCGAGATGAAGCTCCGCCGGCACTATGAGAAGCCATCGGAACGCCGCGCCCGCGAGGCTGCCGAGGCGGTCCGCCGCGCCCGCAAGATGGAGCGCAAGCGGCTGGAGCGCGAGGGGTTCTAACCTGGCCGGCCACCCGCCCGCCGTGCCTTTGCCTCAGCCTGTCTGTTCCGGTGCGGCGTCGAGGCCAGGTCGGACCGCGATCGCCGCCGTGCGCGCGCGCCGCGCCGGCAACAGAAGGATCGCCAGGGCCACCAGCAATGCCGCCGCCGATACCAGGGCAGCAGCCTGCGTCACCGGCAGGGGATGGCGCGCGACGGTGACGGCAAAGGATCCCGCCGGCAGATCGAGACGCAGCAGCCCGGTCGCCGGGTCGGTCGCAAGCGCCCCCCGGCCGCCGGTCACCGCCCAGCCCGGAAACGAGAACAGCGGCAGCAGCAGCGAAGCCGCCGTGTCGGCCCGGCCCGACAGGCGGAACGTCGCGCCGTTGCGCCCAGCCGTCGCGATCACCGCCTTCCCCGCCGCCACCGCCGGGGAAGCGGGTGCGCCCGGCAGTTTCTGCTCGGCCAGGGCAAAGGGAAGCCATCCCGCCACGCGCGCCGCGCGCGGGATGAATTCCGGCGGGGCGAAGGGATGGATCGTC
>JAJZNE010000076.1:0-1021 GCA_021847995.1 Pseudomonadota bacterium
TCGCAACCGGCATCGGCGGCCCCGCCTTCGATGAGATCGCGATCGCGACCTGGGACCGGGTGATGTGCGTGAACGTGCGCGGCACCTGGCTGATGACGCGGGCGCTGGTGCCGCTGCTGCTGGCGGGCGGCGGCGGGCGGATCGTCAATCTCGCCTCCGACACCGCGCTGTGGGGCGCGCCGCGGCTGCTCGCCTATACCAGCAGCAAGGGAGCGGTGATCGCGATGACGCGCTCCCTCGCGCGCGAGCTCGGCCCGCGCGGCATCGGCATCGCCGCCGTGGCCCCCGGCCTCCTGCGCAGCGAGGCGACCGATTACGTTCCGCAGGAACGTCATCGGCTTTACGAAACCGGCCGTGCCGTGCCCGGTCCGCAATATCCCGCCGATATCACCGCGACCGTCGTGTTCCTGCTGACCGAAGGGGCGCTGGCGCTGACCGGGCAGGTGCTGGCGGCGGATGCGGGGTTCGTGTTCGCATGACGATGCGGGTTGCCGGCACCGTGGTTGTGCATCGGCCGGGCCGCGCGCGGCACCTCCCGCTGGTGCTGCTGCACGGCATCGGCAGCGCCGCCGGCTCGTGGGCGCGGCTGCTGGCCGTCCTCGATCCGGCGATCGGGGCCTATGCCTGGGACGCGCCGGGCTATGGCGGCTCGGCGCCGCTCGCCGCGGCCGCACCGACCCCGGACGATTACGCGGCGCGGCTGGAGGCGGTGCTGGCGGAGCTGGCAGCCGATCGCGTCGTGCTGGTCGGCCATTCGCTCGGCGCGCTGTTCGCCGGCCGCTTCGCCGCGACGCGGCCCGCGCGCGTGGCGGCGCTGGCGCTGCTGTCGCCCGCCTCCGGCGGGCGCGGGACGGCGGGCGGGGCGCTGCCGGCGGCGATGCAGGCGCGGCTCGACGATCTCGCGCAGCTCGGCCCGGCGGCGTTCGCGGCGGCGCGGGCGCCGCGCCTGATCGACCGGCCTGCCGATCACCCTGGCCTGCTGGCCGAACTGCGGCAGACCATGGCGGCGCTGCGGCCGGAC
>JAJZNE010000076.1:1031-11178 GCA_021847995.1 Pseudomonadota bacterium
GCTACGCCCAGGCGGTGCGGGCGCTCGCCGCGGGCGACCTCGTGGCCGATGCCGCGCGCATTGCGGCGCCGACGCTGGTCGCCGTCGGAGCGGAGGATGCGGTGACACCGCCGGCGCAGGCCGGGGCCGTGCATGCCGCCCTGCGCCGTCCCGGCGTGCTGCACGTTCAGCCGGCCTGCGGCCACGCCCTGCCGCAACAGGCGGCGGAGCCGGTCGCCGCCCTGCTGGCGGCGCTGTGGCGGGAGGCAGCCGATGGCTGAGCCGGCGGAGGACGCCTATCTGTCGCCGCCGGTGCAGCGGGCGGCACGGCTGCTGCGCCATATCGCGGAGGGCGACGCCGTGACCAACATGGCCCGCACCGGGCGCACCCTCGGCATCAACCGCACCACCCTGCTGCGCCTGCTGCGCACGCTGGAGGCGGAGCGGTTCATCGAGCCGCGTGGCCCCGACATCCCCGGCTGGCGCATCGGCCCCGGCCTCATCGGCATGGCCGCACAGGCATTCTTTTCCGAGGATCTGGTGCAGGTCGCGGTGCCGGTGCTGACCGGGCTGGCCGAGCAGCTCGGGCTGTCGGCGCATCTCGGCATGCTGGACGGGCGGGAAGTTGTGTACCTGATCCGCCGCACGCCCAACCACGCCTTCGCCAGCAACATCCGCGTCGGCACCCGGCTGCCGGCGCATGCCGCCAACATGGGGCGCATCCTTCTTGCCCATCTGCCGCCGGCGCAGGTCGCTGCACTTTATGCCGGCGCGGCGATGCCGGCGGCGACCGCGCACACCCCGACCACGCCCGCCGATCTGCACCGGCGGCTGGAGGCGGATCGCGCCGCCGGCCTCGCCTGGAGCGACGGGCATTTCGAGCGCGGCATCTCCTCGGTCGCGGCGGCGGTGTTCGATGCCGCCGGGGCGCCGGTGGCGGCGATCAATGTCAGCGGACCGGCCACGCTGTTCTCCGGGGAGCGGCGGCGCGCGCAGATCGGTGCGGCGGTCGGCGCGGCGGCCGAGGAAATCTCCCGCCGTCTCGGCTGGCACGGCACGCGGCCCGCGCCGGCGGACGCGTGTGCCGAGCGGGCGATGGCATGACCGGCCCGCCCGCCGCGCGCCCGGTCGGCGACGTGCTCGCCGCCGCCCTTGCCGATCTCGGCGTTGCCACGGCGTTCGGCGTCATCTCCATCCATAACATGCCGCTGCTCGACGCGATGGCGCGCCAGGGCCGCATCCGCTTCGTCCCGGCGCGCGGCGAGGCGGGGGCGATGAACATGGCGGATGCCTATGCCCGCGTCGGGCGGCGCCTGGGGGTCTGCATCACCTCCACCGGCACCGCCGCCGGCAACGCCGCCGGCGCCCAGCTGGAGGCGCTCGCCGCCGGCAGCCCGGTGCTGCACATCACGACGCAGATCGACCGCCCACTGCTCGACCGCGACCGTGCCCCGATCCACGACGTGCCGCACCAGCCGGACATGCTGCGTGCCATCGGCAAGCAGTATCTGCGCGTGTGGGAGCCGTCCGCCGCCGTTGCGCTGCTGCACGCGGCGGCGCATGCGGCGCTGTCGGCGCCGGCCGGGCCGGTGGCGCTCGAACTGCCGGTCGATGTCCAGCTTGCGGTGGCAGCACCGCCGCTGCGCCCGGCGACCCTGCACATTGTCCCGCCGCCGCCCGATCCGGCGCTGCTCGACGACGTGGCGGCGCTGCTGCGGCGGGCGGCGCGGCCGATGCTGTGGCTCGGCGGTGGCGCGCGCGGTGCCGCGGCGGCGGCGGCGGCGCTCGCCGGGCGCGGCATCGGCGTCGTCACCAGCACCAACGGCCGCGCCACGGTGCCGGAGGGCCATCCCCTCAGTCTCGGCGCCTTCGGCATGACGGCCGAGGCCCAGGCGCTGTACGACCGTGCCGATCTGCTGCTGGTCGTCGGCTCGCGCCTGCGTGGCAACGAGACCCGCAACAATGCCTTGCGCCTGCCGCGCCCGCTCGTGCAGATCGACGCCGACCCGACCCGGGCCGGCCGCAACTATCCGGCGGATCTGTTCATTGCCGGCGATGCGCGTCTGGCGCTGGAGGGGCTGCTCGCCCGCCTGCCGCAGCGCCTCGACACCGATCCCGCCTTCCTCGGCGCCATCGCGCCCGCCCGCGCGGCGGCGGAGGCGGCGCTGGCCGTCGCACTCGGTCCCTATGCCCGGATCGCGGCCACGCTCGGCGACCGTGTCGCTGCCGGGCGGCATCCGTGGGTGCGCGACGTGACCGTCGCCAACAGCACCTTCGGCAACCGCCTGGTCCGGCTCGCCGCCCCGCATCTCGGCGTCCATGCGCTCGGCGGCGGCATCGGGCAGGGGATCGGCATGGCGATCGGCGCGGCGCACGCCGATGCCGGGCGCGTGGTGGCGCTGCTCGGCGACGGCGGCGCGCAGCTCGCGCTCGGCGAACTGGCGACGGCGGCGGAGCAGGCGGCGGAGATCGTGTTCGTGCTGATGAACGACCGCGGCTACGGCGTCATCCGCAACATCCAGAATGCGCAGTACGGCGGCCGGCGCGCCTATGCCGACCTGCTGACGCCTGATTTCGCACTGATCTGCCGCGCCGTCGGCCTGCCGCACGCGCGGGTGGCGCGGGTGGAGGATTTCGCGGCGGCGCTGGAGCAGGCCCTCACCGCGCGCGGGCCGGTGATGATCGAGGTGGACATGACCGCGATCGGCCCCTTCGCCGAGGCGTTCGCCGGCCCGCCCGCCGGCGCCGCCGGCACCGTGCGGTAGCGCCGCGATGACCGCCCCGCGCACCCTGCGCCTGCACCGCCTGACGTGGGAGGGGCCGGGCGTGCTGGCGCTCGATCTGACCGATCCCGACGGCGGCATGCTGCCGGGCTTCGCGCCCGGTGCGCATATCGACCTGCATCTGCCCGACGGGCTGGTGCGGCAATACTCCCTCTGCGGCGATCCGGCGGTGCAGGGGAGCTGGCGCATCGCGGTGCGGGAGGTCGGCGGCGGCCGCGCCTCCGGCTTCATCCACCGCGCGCTGCGGCCGGGCGCGCTGCTGCGGGCCGCGGGGCCGCGCAACACGTTCCCGCTGCTGCCGGCACCGCACTACCTGTTCCTCGCCGGCGGCATCGGCATCACGCCGCTGCTGCCGATGCTGCGAGCCGCCCGCGATGCCGGTGCGACGCGCACGCTGTGGTTCTGCGCCCGCAGCACGGCGGAGGCGCCGCTGCTGGCCGAGGCGCGGGCATGCGCCGGCACCCTCTGCGTGCATGCGGCGGCCGAAGGCACGCGGCTCGATGTCGCCGCGGCCCTCGCGGTGCCGCGCCCCGACACCCTGCTCTACTGCTGCGGGCCGGCGCCGCTGATGCTGGCGGTGGAGCAGGCGACGCGCCACTGGCCGGCGGGATCGGTGCGCTTCGAATGGTTCGTCCCCCGTCCGCAGGACGCCGCCGGTGCTGCCGGCAGTTTCGAGGTCGCATGCGCGCGCGCCGGCCTCACCTGTTCCGTCCCCGCCGGCCGGTCGGTCCTGGACACGCTGCTCGCCGCCGGTCTCGACCTGCCGTTTTCCTGCACCCAGGGCGTCTGCGGCAGCTGCGAGACGCGGGTGCTGGAAGGGGCGGTCGATCACCGCGACAGCATCCTCTCCGAGGCCGAGCGGGCGGCCAATGCCAGCATGATGATCTGCGTCTCCCACGCTCGCGGACCCCGCCTCGTGCTCGATCTGTGAGCGCATCCCCAGGAAGGAGAAACCGGCATGGCGAGCGACCCCTATCCCCGTCTCGATCCGCACCAGAGCCGCACCCGCCCGCCGAGCGACTGGGAGATGGCGCTGGCCGACACGATCGAGGCGGCATTCGCGCGCGGCGCGCATGAGCTCGATGCTCTGATCGCGGCCCTCAATGCCTCCCGCGTCCGGCCGCCGCGCGGCGGCGACTGGACCGCCGCGACCTTCACCGCCGTGATGCACGACCTCGGAGAATAGGCGTATGAGCACCGCGACCCTGTCCCGCCCGTCCGCGCCCCCTGCCGCGATCACCGAGGAGGAGGTGCAGGCGTGGCTTGCCGCCGGCCTGCGCAACCGCTGGTGGCCGGTGCTGCCGGCGCGGTTCCTCGTTGCCGGCGGCAAGCCGCTCGGCCTGACGCGGCTCGGCGAGAAGCTGGTGCTGTGGCGCGATGCGGCGGGGGCGGTGCATGTGCAGACCGATCGCTGCCCGCACCGCGCCGTGCCGCTGTCGCGCGGCACCAACCAGGGCGACCGCCTGCGCTGCGCCTATCACGGCGTGGAGATCGGGCCGGACGGCACCGTCCTCGCCGTGCCCGGCCAGCCCGGCTGCCGGCTGGAGGGGCGCCGCGCGCTGCGCACCTGGCCGGCGCAGGAAATCGCGGCGGCCGTGTTCGTCTGGTTCGGCGATGCGCTGCATGAGGAGACTGCGGCACCGTTCGCCCCGCCGGTCGAACTCGTCGGCGAGGAATATAGCAACTTCTGCTGCTACGCCGAATGGGCCGCACCGTGGCGTGCCGTCTACGACAACCTGATGGACCCGATGCACGGCACGTTCCTGCACGCCAATTCCCACACCATGTCGCAGGGCGAGACGCAGGCGGTGTTCGCCACCCGCGATACGCCGCACGGCTTCTTCTTCGAGAAGCAGGGCCAGCGCGACGTGAATTTTGACTGGAGCGAGCTGGTGGACGACGGCGCGCTCTATGTCCGGCTGGAGATCCCCTATCCGCGCTCGGGCGGACCGGGGGGGAATTTCGGCATCGTCTCCGTCATCACCCCGATCGACGCCACAGGCTCGGCCTGCTTCTTCTGGCGCGTGCGCAGGGTCTCCGGCTGGCAGCGCGATGTCTGGCGGTTCCTGTATCGCACGAAGCTGGAGCCGCGGCACTGGCAGGTGCTGGAGCAGGACCGGGAGATGCTGGACGGGTTCGCGCCCGGCATGGAGCGGTTCGAGAACCTCTACCAGCACGACGCCGGCCTGATCCGTCTGCGCCGCCATCTGGCGCAGCAGGCGCGCGGGCAGCTTGCCGAACTGCGCGCCGCCGGCAAGGCATAGCGGCATGGCACTCAGCGGCATCGACGCCGTGGTGTTCGGCGTCGCCGATCCGGATGCGGCGCAGCGCCTCCTCGATGACTGGGGCCTCGTCCGCTCAAGCGCCGCGCCCGTCCCGCTCTGCTATGCGACGCGCGACGGGGGCGAGGTGATCGTCCATCCGGCGCAAGCACCTGACCTGCCGCCGGCGATCGAGCCCGGCAGTACGCTGCGCGAACTGGTCTGGGGCGCGCCCGACGCCGCTTCGCTGGCGGAGAGCGTGGCGCGGCTGCGCGCCGGCGGCATCGCCTGCGCGGCGGGGCCGGACGGCGCGGTGCGGCTGCGTGACCCGAACGGGATGGCGCTGGCACTGCGGGTCAGCCGGCGCCGCCCGGTCGCCGTCGCGGCGACGCCGGCGAACGGCCCCGGCGCGCCGCAGCGCATCGACCGGCGCGCGCCAGTGCATGCGCGGGCGGCGCCGGCAACGCTCGGCCATGTCGTGCTGTTCGCCGCCGATTTCGCCGCCATGCGCGATTTCTACACGCGCCACCTGGGCTTCGTGGTCAGCGACGAATATCCCGGCCACGGCGTCTTTCTGCGCTGCGCCGCG
Organism: Pseudomonadota bacterium; assembly: GCA_021847995.1. Classification (GTDB taxonomy): domain Bacteria; phylum Pseudomonadota; class Alphaproteobacteria; order Acetobacterales; family Acetobacteraceae; genus JAFKFJ01. The sequence goes on from JAJZNE010000076.1 coordinate 6,644, forward strand.
CGCGGCCCGCACCACAACCTGTTTTTGCTCAACCGCCCCGGGCGCCCTGGTGTCAACCATGTCGCCTTCACCGTCGCCGACATCCATGAGGTGATCGGCGGCGGCATCGCGATGAGCCGCCGCGGCTGGAAGACCGAGATCGGGCCGGGACGGCATCCGATCTCCTCCGCCTATTTCTGGTATTTCCACAACCCGCTGGGTCCGCCGCTGGAATACTACGCCGACGACGATTTCTGCACCGACGCGTGGCAACCCGGCACCTTCGAGCGCCGACCGGAGCTGTTCGCCGAATGGGCGATCGCGGGCGGCATCGACGGGGCGACCCGCCGGCAGGCGCGCGCAACCGAGGAGAGCGGGCGCGGGCATGCCTGAGGCGCCGGCGCGGCGCCCCACCCTGGCGGGGCGCTGGGAAGGCGTGCTGGTGCTGACGCTGGTGATCGGCATCGCCTATATCGACCGCATCAACGTCGCCCTCCTGATCGCCGATGATGCGTTCCTGCGCGCCTTCGGGCTGGCCGGCGACCGGGTGGGGCAGGGGCGGCTGATGACGCTGTTCCTGCTCGGTTACGGGGTCTCGGCCTGGCTGCTGACCCCGTTCCTGGAGGCGCGGTGGGACGTGCGGCGCGGGCTGCTGGCCAGCCTGCTGGCCTGGACCCTGCTCACCGGCGCCTCGGCGCTGGCGACGGCGGCGGCGCTGCTGCTGGCGTGGCGCTGCCTGCTCGGCATTGCCGAAGGGCCGCTCTTTTCGCTCAAGACCATGTATGTCCAGGCACGCTTCGCGCCGGATCGGGTCGGCAAGCCGAATGCGGTCAGTTCGCTCGGCGTCAGCCTCGGCCTCGGCGCCGGCTATCCGCTGGTCGGGCTGCTGCTGGCGCGGTTCGGCTGGCGGGGGGCGTTCTGGGGACTGGCGGCGCTGAACCTGCTGCTCGGCGTGCCGCTGGTGCTCGCCTTCGTGCGCACCGGGACGGCGCTGCCGGCGCGGCGGCGGACCGGGGCGCTGCTCGGTGCCGCCCTGCGTACGCCCCATCTGCCGTGGCTGCTGCTGATCGAGATCTGCACGCTGAGCTATCTGTGGGGTGCCAGCACCTGGCTGCCCTCCTGGCTGAAGGCGACGCACCATCTGCCGCCGGCGGCGACCGCCGCGCTGTCCGGCCTGCCGTTCGTCATCGGCATCCTGGCGACGCTCGCCGGCGGCGTGCTGGTGGATGCGCTGCCGGCCGCCCTTACGCCCGCCCTGTTCGTGGCCGGCGGGCTGGCGACGGCGGGGTCGGTCACGCTCGCCATCACCGCCGCCGATCCCGCCGTCGCGGTGGCGGCGCTGCTGGCGGCGGGGGCGTGCTGGGGCGTGCAGGGGCCGGCGATCCCGACCCTGGTGCAGCGCCTCGCCGCGCCGGGCACCGTCGGCAGCGTCTATGGCGTCGTCAACGGCATCGGCAATCTCGCCGCCGCCTTCATGCCGATGCTGATGGGTGCCGCGATGTCGCTGCGCGGCGGCGGAGAGCGGATCGGCCAGGGATTCTGGCTGCTGGTCGGCTCGCAGGGACTGGCGGCGCTGGGCGGCGTGATGCTGCTCGCCGTCTCGGTGCAGCCGCGCCGCCTGCGCCGGGCCGGCTGACGGCGCCGCCGCGTCAGCCGAGGATGGTCTTCGCGACCGAGGCGCCGAGCGTGTATTTCGGATCGACCATGTTGCCGAGCCGGACGCGCCCGCACTGGGTCAGCAGCATGTAGGCGTCGATCTCCTCGAACCCGAAATCGGCGACCATCCAGCGCACCAGCTCGCGATAGGCGATGCGCGCCGCATCCTCCATCGGCCGGGCGGAGCCGATGGTCATGATCGCATCCGCCGTTTCCAGCCGCGGCCAGCGGATCGGCCAGCCCTTGATGAGATCGACCTGCACCGTCGTCACCGTCGGATGCTCGATCGCGACGCCGCACAGCTCCCCGTCGCCCTGCGCCGCGTGACAGTCGCCGAGATAGAGCAGCGCGCCCTCGGTCTGCACCGGCAGATAGATCACCGCATCCGGCGCCACGTCCGGCAGGTCCATGTTGCCGCCATGCGTGTCGGGTTGCAGGGAGCTGATCGCCTCGATCTCGGGCGAGGTGCCGATGGTGCCGATGAACGGCCGGTAGGGCAGGGTGATGCGGTCGTTCCACACCGTGCCGTGCTCGGCAGTGACGTGCAGCTTCTTCACCCGCTCCGGCAGCGGCGGGTTGAGCAGCGCCGTTGCCCCGGTGCCGACCAGGCCGCCGAATTCCGGCATGATGACGGTGGTGCCGGCCGGCTGCGGCCCGCGCGGACGGATCGCGCGGATCAGCACCGCGAGCGTGTCGCCCTTTGCCGCCCCGTTGACGAAGATCGGCCCGTTCTGCGGGTTGAGATAGGGAAAGCGCAGAATCGCGCTGGGGCTGTCGGTTTCGTGGCGGATCCTGCCCTCGAAGGCGTCATGGGTCTCGCAGGCGATCACCGCACCGGGATCGACCGTCAGCACCGGCGCGGCATAGGGGCCATAGACGTAATGGTATTTGCCCTGCGCCGCTTCCGTCAGGCTGTAAGCGGCGCCGGCCCTGCCGCGCGCGACGCCCTTCTGCGCCATGATCGAGGTGTCCGGCCAGGCCATCCTGCGCGCCCTCCGTGCTGCCGACGGGTGAGGAGCCGCTCTATCATGGCCGCGGCGAATCATGCAAAGTCGCCCGCGCCGACCAGGGCGGCGGGGGAGGGGAGAGCGATGGATCTGGGACTGACCGGCAGGAAGGCGCTGATCACCGGCGGCACGAAGGGCATCGGCCGCGCCGCCGCCGAGCATTTCGCGGCCGAGGGGGCCGCGGTCGCGATCTGCGCGCGCCACGGCGCGGAGGTGACGGAGGCGGTGGCCGCGCTCGCGGCGCGCGGGGTTGCTGCCACCGGCCGTGCCGTCGATGTCGCGGACGGCCCGGCGCTGGCGCAATGGGTGGCCGATGCCGCCGGCGAACTCGGCGGCCTCGACATCGTGGTTGCCAATGTCTCGGCGCTGGCGATCGCGCAGGATGAGGCGGCGTGGAAGGCGGAGTTCGAGACCGATCTGATGGGCACGGTCCGCGTCATCAACGCCGCCATGCCGTTCCTCGAGAAATCGGACGCTGCTGCGATCGTGGTGATCTCCTCCGTCTCGGGGCGGGAGATCGATTTTGCCGCCGGCCCGTACGGCGTGTTCAAGGCGGCGCTGATCCACTACGCCAAGGGTCTGTCGTTCCAGCTTGCCGGGAAGGGCATCCGGGTCAACGCGCTGTCGCCCGGCAACACCTATTTTGCGGGCGGGGTGTGGGAGCGGATCGAGCACGGCAACCCCGATTTCTTCGCCCAGGCGCTGGCGCTGAACCCGACCGGGCGGATGGGCCGGCCGGAGGAGATGGCGCGCGCCATCGTGTTCCTTGCCAGCCCGGCGGCGAGTTTCATCACCGGCACGAATCTGGTCGTGGACGGCGCGCTCACTCGCGGCGTGCAATTCTAACCCCACCCGCCGCCGACCACCATCCCGACAACGCGCCGTCATGGCGAGGAGCGAAGCGACGAAGCCATTCAGAGCCAGGCCCCCAGCCGGCGGCCATGGATTGCTTCGCCTGCGGCTCGCAATGACAGGGCCGATGTCACTGCGGACCGTCCCACGGCCGGGCGCGCGCGCCGCTTTTCTCGCCGCGGGTTGCCTCCAGCCTATTCCGGCAGAGGTCGGAACCCATTGGTAACCTTGCGGAAGATCACGCCGGGGCGGAGATGCCGCTCGGAGACGTTGTTGTTGGTGTCTGGCACGTCGCGGTTGGTCACGAACACGAACAGATGCCCCCGGCTGGCGGCGATGCGCCTGCGCAGCCTGCGGCCCGGCTCGCCGAGCGGGACGGCCGCGATGATGCGGTCGAGCCGGCGATCCGGACCGGCGCGATACTGCGCGAGCGTGGTGTCCTGCACCCTTGCCCCGCCGCCGCCGGCGCCGGCGCATGACGCTTCGCTTATGCGCCCTACGCTTGCTACGCTTGCTACCCAGGTGAGCAATTACGCCGATCGTACGGCGCATAAGCGACGCGCCATGCGCCATCACCACGTAGCAACGAGTCGTAGGGCGCATAAGCGAAGCGCCATGCGCCATCGCCAATCAGCAACGAGTCGCAGGGCGCATAAGCGAAGCGCCATGCGCCATCGCCAATCAGCAACGAGTCGCAGGGCGCATAAGCGAAGCGCCATGCGCCATCGCCAGGCGATCGCGACAACCGGTTGCTCACCGGGCACATCGACGCACTTCGCACGGCCGTCCGCCGCGCCCGTGGCGAACGGGGCATCTGGCAGCGGCGCTTCCGGGAACACACCATCCGCGACGACAGGGACTATGCCAATCACGTGGACGACGTGCATTTCAATCCGGTCGGGCACGGGTTGGTCGCAGACCCGGCTTCACGGCCGTACTCCCCGTTCCATCGTGCCGTTGCCGCCGGAGTGCATCCCACGGACTGAGCCTGCAAGGCCCTGCCGGACATCGATTGGGGAGAGCGCCGCTGACGCCGCTGCA
>JAJZNE010000101.1 GCA_021847995.1 Pseudomonadota bacterium
ATCTGGTGCGGGCCGGGAAGGATAAAAAATCCGTCAGGCTCCGGCGCAAGGTGGCAGGCTGGGACACAGGATACCTGGACGGCATCCTCAATGAACAAATCAGGTGAACTTGGATTCGTGGCCCTGGGATGGTCAGCGAAAGCTTGCCCCACGGCCCGATCCGCGCCACGGTGCGGCGTGCGGACAGGTCTTCCTGGCGCGGCCGGATCGCCGCGATCGACCCCCGGGCGCGTGGGCATGCTGCTCGCGGCGCTGCTCACGTTGCCCGCGCGGGCGGAGACGCCGGCACCGCCGGCCGCGCCGGCGCCAGCTTCATCCGCCCCGGCCAGCGGTGAAATTTCGGAAAATCAGGTGATTGCCGTTCTCGGCTTGGCGGCGATGGCGCAGGACGGGAAGGATATCGGACGGATCGTCGATATCCTGGTCGATCGCAACGGCCGGCCGCGCGCCGCGGTGATCGACGTGGGCGGGTTTCTCGGCATGGGCAACCGCAAAGTTGCGATCGACTGGAGCGCGCTCCGGTTCGACATGGGCAAGGCACACGCCACGCTCGACCTCAACGCCGATCGGATCAAGGGAGCGCCTGCCTACGATCCCGGCAAGCCGGTGGAGGCGCTGGGCGTGCCGGCACCGGCGCCGACGACGGCCAAGCCGCCGCCGCCACCCTCCGCCCTCGCCCCGGCAGCCCCCGCGTCGCCGGCGCCCGCTGCCGTGCCGGCGCAGTGAGCGCATGCGGGGGACGGAACCGGGAACCCCGGCGGCGGCGCCGGACCAGGCCGGACTGCGGGCGCTCGACTGGCTGAATTTTTTTGTTGCCAATCTGCAAACCGGGTTCGGCCCGTTCATCGCCGTCTATCTGACCACCGACAAGTGGACGCAGGGCCAGATCGGCGTGGCGCTTTCGGTCGGCTCCGCGGTCGGCATCCTGGGCCAGGTGCCGGCCGGCCTGCTGGTGGATGCGCTGCGGCAGAAGCGTGTCGCCGCCGCCTTCGCGCTCGGCGGCATCGCCGCGGCGGCGGGGATGCTGGCGCTGTGGCCGGCGCGGCTGCCGGTGCTGCTGGCGCAGGTGGTGCATGGCTTCGCCGGCTGCGTGCTCTATCCCGCGATCGCCGCGATCACCCTCAACCGCGTCGGCCGCCGCGCCTATGCCGAGCGGCTTGGCCGCAACGCCCGCTTCGCCGCCATGGGCAATGCCGCCGGGGCGGCGGTGATGGGGCTGATCGGCAGCTATCTGTCGAGCCGCACCGTGTTCTGGTTCGCCGCTGCGCTCTGTGTACCGGCGCTGGCGGCGGTATGGGGGATGCCGCCGCGCGACCCGCCGCACGATCCCGAACTTGCTGCCGCCATCGAGGCGCCGGGCGACCGGCGCGGGCCGGCGTGGCGGGTGGTGCTGGACCGCCGGGTGCTGGCGTTCGCGCTGTGCATCGTCTGTTTCCACCTGGCCAACACGGCGATGCTGCCGGTGGCGGCGGCGGAGGTGACGCGGCAGGCGGGGGATGCCGCCAATCTCGTGATCGCGGCGGCGCTGGTGGTGCCGCAACTGGTGGTGGCGCTGCTCTCTCCCCTGGTCGGCCGGCTCGCCGAGCGGCGCGGGCGGCGGCTGGTGCTGCTGGCCGGATTCCTCGCCCTGCCGGTGCGCGGCCTGCTGTTCGCCACCCTCGCCAGCCCGGCGCTGATCGTCGCCGTCCAGGTGCTCGACGGCGTGGGGGGCGCGGTAATCGGCGTGCTGGTGCCGCTGGTTGCCGCCGATCTGACGCGCGGCACCGGGCGGTTCAACCTGTGCATGGGCACGATCGGCCTCGCGGTCGGCGTCGGCGCCACGCTGAGCACGGCGATCGCCGGCGATCTTGCCGGGCGGTTCGGCAGCAGCATCGCCTTCCTCGCCCTCACGCTCGCCGGCGCCGTCGGGGTGCTGACGGTGGCGCTGGCGATGCCGGAGACGCGGCCGGAGGCGGCGGCGGGCGCGCTCAGGCGGCGCTGGCGCCCATCGCCTGCCGAATGAACAGGCGCTTGAGCCGCGGCAGCCGGTGCACGGCGCCGATGCCGAGGTCGCGCACCATGCGCAGCAGCGGGTTGTCATTGGCGAACAGCCGTTCAAGGCCGTCGGTCGCCGCCAGCATCAGCAGGTTGTCCGGCCGCCGCCGCGCCTGATAGCGGGCGAGCAGCCCGGGCGCGCCGGGGTCCGCCCCCGCTGCGTGGGCCGCGATCACCAGGTCGGCCAGCGCCGCCGCGTCACGAAAGCCGAGATTGAGACCCTGGCCGGCGATCGGATGGATGCCGTGCGCGGCATCGCCGACCAAAGCGAGGCGGGTCGAGATGTAGCGGTGCGCGTGCATGGCCGAGAGCGGATAGCTCCAGCGCCGCCCGACCGGACGCAGCGCGCCGAGATGATCGCCGAGACGGCGGGCGAGTTCGTGGGCGAAGGCGGCTTCCGGCAGCGCCAGCAGGCGCGTCGCCGCGGCCTCGCTCTCCGTCCACACGATGGCGGAGAGATGCGGCGCGCCCTCGGTCGGGGCCATCGGCAGTTGGGCGAACGGGCCGGCGGGCAGGAAATGCTCCAGCGCCACCTCGTGGTGCGGACGCTCATGCGCGACGGCGCAGACGATGCCGGTCTGGCGATAGGGGATGCGGGTGACGGGAATACCTGCCTCGGTACGCAGCCTGCTGTTGCGCCCCTCCGCCGCCACCACGAGGCGTGCGGAGATTTCCGGCCCGTCGGCGATGTGCACCAGCGCCCCTTCGGCGCCGCGGCTCACCGAGACGGCGGCGGGGGCGAACAGGCGCAGCGCCGGCAGTGCGTGCAGATGCGCGTTCAGTGCCATGCGCAGACTGCGCGCCTCCACCATCCAGCCGAAGGCGTCGGTGCCCACGTCGTCGGCGCCGAAATGCAGATGGAGCGGGGAGGGCCGCCGGCCGAGGCGGCCGTCGGAGACGCGGATGGCGCGGATCGGGCCGGCGGGGAAGGGCAGACGCTGCCACAGTCCGGCGGCTTCCAGCAATCGGCGCGATCCGGCGGCGATGGCGTAGGCGCGGCCGTCGAAATCCGGATGCTCCATCGGCGGCAGCTTCGCGTGATCGAGAACCGCGACGGCGACCCCCGCCGCCGCCAGGCGGCAGGCAAGAGCACCGCCGACCGGGCCGGCCCCGACCACGCAGACATCAGTTTCGATCCGTTCGTGCATGGCCTGCCCCGATCCTGCCTCGCTTGCGTGCAGCGCCACAGAATGCGGCGCCCAGACAGATTGCAACAGGCCCCGCCGCCACTGCCTGCACTTTGGTCACAGGCGGCGGCGGCCCTGGCCGCCGGCCCCGTCCGCGGCTGGCACGGTTCTTGAAACGCGGCGCCCGACACACCGCGGCCGATCGCCCTGCTGGGGCCGAAGGCAGCGGGGGAACCGGGACGGGAGTCGGGCAGCGACATGAAACTGATCATGGCCATCATCAAGCCCTTCAAGCTCGACGACGTGCGCGAGGCCCTGACGCCGCTCGGCGTCCAGGGCCTGACCGTCAGCGAGGTGAAAGGGTTCGGCCGGCAGAAGGGGCAGACCGAGATTTATCGCGGAGCGGAATATCACGTGAACTTCCTGCCCAAGGTGAAGATCGAGGTTGCCGTCCCCGCCGACCTCGCCGAGCAGGTGGTGGAGGCGATCATGAAATCCGCCCACACCGGGAAGATCGGAGACGGCAAGATTTTCGTGCTCGACATCGATCGCGCGGTGCGCATCCGCACCGGCGAGACCGACGGGCAGGCGCTGTGAGCCGCCGCGACCGCGACGCATTCCAGGATCAGGACGAGGAACACCCGAGGATGAGAAGGCTGACCGAGACGCTCCCGGTGCGTGCCGGGCTGGCGCTGCTGCCGTTGCTGCTGGCCGTGCCGGCCCTGGCCGATGATCAGGCGACGCCGGGCGCGGCTGCGGTTCCCGCCGCCGCTGCCGCCGTGGCCGCCAAGCTCGACAGCGGCGACACCGCCTGGATGCTGACCAGCACGGCGCTGGTGCTGATGATGACGATCCCCGGCCTCGCCCTGTTCTATGCCGGGATGGTGCGGAAAAAAAACATTCTTGCCACCATCATGCAGTCCTTCACCATCTGCTGCCTCGTCACGGTGACGTGGATGGTGGCGGGCTACAGCCTCGCGTTCACCAACGGCAATCCCTATATCGGCGATCTGTCGCGCTTCTTCCTGGCCGGGTTCGGCGCCAACTGGGACAAGGCCTTCGTCCTCGGCGCCGGCGCCGACGGCGCCACGCCGCTGACGGTGCCCGAGAGCGTCTATATGATGTTCCAGATGACGTTCGCGATCATCACGCCGGCGCTGATCGCAGGCGCGTTCGCCGACCGGATGAAGTTCTCGGCGATGTGCCTGTTCATGGTGCTGTGGTCGCTGTTCGTCTATTCGCCGATCGCGCACTGGGTGTGGAGCGCCACCGGCTGGCTCGGCGCCGGCGTGTTCGGCCTGCCGGGTGCCGCGGACTTCGCCGGCGGGACGGTGGTGCACATCAATGCCGGCATCGCCGGGCTGGTCGCCTGTCTCGTGCTCGGCAAGCGGGTCGGCTACGGCAGCGAAAACATGGCGCCCTACAATGTCGCCTATGCGGTGATCGGTGCGTCGCTGCTGTGGGTCGGCTGGTTCGGGTTCAATGCCGGCTCGGCGGTCGCGGCCAACGGGCGCGCCGGCATGGCGATGACGGTGACGCAGATCGCCACCGCCGCCGCCGCCCTTGCCTGGATGTTCGCCGAGTGGGGCAGCAAGGGCAAGCCGAGCGTGCTCGGCGCCGCCTCGGGCGCGGTCGCCGGGCTGGTGGCGATCACGCCCGCCTCCGGCTTCGTGCTGCCCGGCCCGTCGCTGATCATCGGCCTCGCCGCCGGCGCGATCTGCTTCTGGTCCGCGACCAGCCTCAAGCACCTGTTCGGCTATGACGACAGCCTCGACACGTTCGGCGTCCATGGGGTGGGCGGCATCATCGGCGCGCTGCTGACCGGCGTGTTCGCCTTCGGACCTTTCACGGCCACCAAGGATGCCCCGCAGGGCGTCAATATCGGCGGCATTACCCAGTTCGAGGCGCAGGTGGTGGCCGTCCTCGCCACCCTGATCTGGAGCGGCCTGATCAGCTTCGTGCTGTTCAAGGTGGTCGATGTCGTGGTCGGCCTGCGGGTCAGCGAGGAGGAGGAGAGGGAGGGGCTCGACGTGGTGCTGCACGGCGAACGTCTCGGCTGACTGTCCGCCCCTCCCGGCGCATGGGCGGCGGGAGGGGCGGGCGCCGGCGCCGAGCATGCCTGCCGCAATGGGCGCACTGCCCGGCGCGGTCCGGCGTGCCGGCGCTGCGCGGCCGTGCTTCGGGCAGCCTGTCTGCACCGGGGGTGGAACGAGGCACACCGTGCGCGGGCAATCGCCGCCGCATCGCCGCGACCCTTGAGATCGTCCGGATGAACGGTTAAAGCCCAGCGCCTTGACCGCTTCGTTTCCAAAAGGGTTCCCGCCGCATGTTTTCCCGGCTGCTCGGCTTCATGTCGGCGGACATGGCGATCGATCTCGGCACCGCGAATACCCTCGTCTACGTCAAGGGGCGGGGGATCGTGCTGGATGAGCCGAGCGTGGTCGCGATCGCCGACGTGCGCGGCAAGAAGCAGGTGCTGGCGGTGGGCGAGGAGGCGAAGCTGATGCTTGGCCGCACGCCGGGCAATATCTCGGCGATCCGGCCGTTGCGTGACGGCGTGATCGCGGATTTCGAGGTGGCGGAGGAAATGATCAAGCATTTCATCCGCAAGGTCCACAACCGGCGCGGTTTTGCCAGCCCGATGATCATCGTCTGCGTTCCCTCCGGCTCGACCGCGGTGGAGCGCCGGGCGATCCAGGAGAGCGCTGAAAGTGCCGGGGCGCGGAAGGTGCGGCTGATCGAGGAGCCGATGGCGGCGGCGATCGGCGCCGGCCTGCCGGTGACGGAACCCTCGGGCAGCATGGTGGTCGATGTCGGCGGCGGCACGACGGAGGTTGCCGTGATCTCGCTCGGCGGCATCGTCTATTCGCGCAGCGTGCGCGTCGGCGGCGACAAGATGGATGAGGCGATCATCAGCTACATCCGCCGCAACCACAATTTGCTGATCGGCGAGAGCTCCGCCGAGCGGATCAAGATGGAGATCGGCGCCGCCTCCCAGCCCTATGACGGCGACGACGGGCCGACGCGGGAGGTGAAGGGCCGCGACCTGATGAACGGGGTGCCGCGCGAGGTGGTGGTGAGCCAGCGCCAGATCGCCGACAGCCTGGCCGAGCCGGTGAGCGCGATCGTCGAGGCGGTGAAGGTGGCGCTGGAGAACACGCCGCCCGAACTCGCCGCCGACATCGTGGACAAGGGCATCGTGCTGACCGGCGGCGGCGCGCTGCTCAACCGGCTGGATCAGGTGCTGCGCGACGCCACCGGCCTGCCGGTCGCGGTGGCCGAGGATGCGCTGCAATGCGTGGCCCTGGGCACCGGACGGGCGCTGGAGGAGATGAAGCGGCTGGGGAACGTGCTGACGACCATGTATTAGTCCTCGCCGAGGGGCAGGGATTGCGGCAATCTGCCGCGCACGCAACGAAGGGTCCGCGCCGGTGATCCGGCTATCCATCCCGGTCCGCCAGGCCTTGGCGAAGCTGACGCTGCCGGTGCTGATCGTGGCGGCATTCGTGCTGATGCTGGTCGGCAAGGCGGATACCGTGCTGGCCGAGCGGGCGCGCATGGCGCTGGCCGATGCGCTGGCGCCGCTCTATGGCGCGCTGGCGCAGCCGCTCGACACCCTGCGCGCCGGCATCGACAGCATCGGCGAAATGTTCGTCCTGCATGCCGAGAACGCCCGCCTGCGCGCCGAGAACGAGCGGCTGCGGCAATGGCAGGCCGCGGCGCTGGCGCTGGATGCCGAGAACGCGGCGCTGAAGGCAAACCTGCACTGGCTGCCCGACCCGCCGGCAAGCTACATCACCGCCCGCGTGGTGGCCGATGCCGGCGGCCTCTATGCCCGCGCGGTGCTGCTCTCCACCGGGCCGGGCGCGCATGTCGAACGTGGGCAGGTGGCGCTCGACGACCGCGGGCTGGTCGGGCGGGTGACGGAGCGGGGCGCACGCAGTGCGCGCGTGCTGCTGATCACCGACATGAACAGCCGGATTCCGGTGATCCTTGAGGGCAGCCGCGCGCATGCCATCCTGGCCGGCAGCAACGGCCCACGTCCGCGCCTGCTGTTCTGGCCGGAGGGCCAGATGCCGGCGGAGGGCGAGCGGGTGGTGACGAGTGCGGAGGCCAACGCCTTCCCGCCCGGCCTGCCGGTCGGCACGGTGCATATCGTCGGTCGCAACGGCGTCGAGGTGCTGCCGGCGGCGCGGCTCGACCGGCTGGAGATCGTGCGCATTTTCGATTACGGCCTGCACGCGATCGCGCCGCCGGAAATCTCCGCTTCACGCCAGCAGGCGGCGGCGGAGCGGCGGCACTGATGGACCGGCTGCCCGGCATCCGGCCGCGCGAGAGCGTCTGGCGGCGGCTCGACATGGCGGCGCGCTGGGCGTTCCCGGCAACCACGACGGCGCTGCTGCTGCTGCTCGCCGCCAGTCCGCTCGGCCTGCCCGGGCAGGCGGAGGCGCAGGTGGCGATCGCCCTCGGCTGCGTGTTCTTCTGGTCGCTGTTCCGCCCGGCCGCGATGCTGCCGGTGGTGGTGTTTCCGATCGGGCTGCTGACCGATCTGCTGGGCTATGCGCCGCCCGGCGTGGGCGTGCTGTCGCTGCTGCTGGTGCATGGTGCGGCGCTGCGCTGGCGCTGGCGGCTGACGCGGCAGGGGTTCCTGGTGGTGTGGCTTGCCTTCGCGGCACTCGGCAGCGGCATGGCGGCGCTGCAATGGGCGCTGACGGCCGCCCTGCTATGGCGGCTGCTGCCGCCCGGCCCGGCGCTGTTCCAGGCGGTGGTCGCCGCCGGCCTTTATCCGGCGCTGGCGATGCTGCTGACGCGCGCCCACCAGTCGCTCGCCGCGCCGGAGCGGGCGTGATGGCAGGGGCCCCGCGATGAAGCGCGAGAGCCGGCGCATGGCGGTGTTCACCCGCCGCGGGCTGCTGATCGCCGGGGCGCAGGTGGCGGCGTTCGGGGCGCTCGGCGCGCGGCTCTATCAGGTGCAGGTGGTGGAGGGCAGCAGATACGCGACGCTCGCCGATACCAACCGCATCAGCACCCGCCTGATCGCCCCGCCGCGCGGCCGGCTGCTCGACCGCACCGGCCAGCCGGTCGCCAACAACCGGCAGAACTGGCGCGCCCTGCTGATCGCCGAGCAGGCCGACGATGTCGGCGCCACGCTCGATGCCTTCGCCCGCATCGTGCCGCTGGCCGACCATGAACGCGCCCGCATCGAACGCGACGTGCGCCGCCATCGCCGCTTCATTCCCGTCACGGTGCGCGAGTTCCTCGACTGGAGCGACATGGCGGCGCTGGAGGTGAACGCGCCCGAGCTGCCCGGCATCGTCATCGATCTCGGCACCACGCGGCAATATCCGCTGGGGCCGGCGCTTGCCCATGTCGCGGGCTATGTCGCGCCACCGAGCGAGGCAGACATGGGCGAGGATGCCATGCTGGCGCTGCCCGGCATCCGCATCGGCCGGGCCGGGCTGGAGAAATACCACGATCTCGCCCTGCGCGGGCGCGCCGGCGCGGTGCAGATGGAGGTGAACGCGGTCGGCCGCGCCATACGCGAACTGGTCCGCCAGGAGGGGGCGCCCGGCCAGGATCTCACGCTTTCGATCGACGCCACGCTGCAACAGCAGGTGATCGGCCATCTCGGGGACGAGAGCGCCTCCGCCGTCGTGCTCGACGCACGCAACGGAGAGGTGCTGGCGATGGCCACCAACCCGTCCTTCGACCCGAGCCTGTTCGATTCCGGCGTGTCGCAGGCGCAGTGGATCGAATGGACCAACAACCGCCGCGCGCCGCTGATCAACAAGGCGGCGGCCGGCCTCTATGCGCCCGGCTCGACGTTCAAGATGGTCGTGGCGCTGGCGGGGCTGGAGGCGCGGGCGATCACGCCGACCGACCGCATCAACTGCCCGGGCTATCTCGACCTCGGCGACACGCGCTTCCATTGCTGGCGCAAGGGCGGCCACGGGCTGCTCGATCTGCACGGCGGCATCAAGAATTCCTGCGACGTGTATTTCTACGAGGTGGCGCGGCGCACCGGCATCGACCACATCGCCGCGATGGCCAACCGCTTCGGCCTCGGCGTCGATCTGGCGATCGAACTGCCGGGAGCACGGCGCGGGCTGGTGCCGACTCGGGCATGGCGGCTCGCGCACGGCAAGCCGTGGAACATGGGCGATACCGTGGTGCACGGCATCGGCCAGGGGTTTCTTCAGGTGACGCCGCTCGCGCTGGCGGCGATGGCGGCGCGGATCGCGACCGGGCGGGCGGTGCAGCCGCATCTGACGCGCGCTGTCGGCGGTCTGGTACAGAAAGGGGCGGAGGCGAGCGACTGGCCGCCGCTCGGCCTGCCGGAGCGGGAACTGCGTGCGGTCCGCGACGGCATGTGGGCGGTGGTGAACGAGCATGACGGCACCGCGCCGATCGCGAAGCTGCCGCTGCCGGGCGTGCAGATGGCGGGCAAGACGGGATCGTCGCAGGTCCGCCGCGTCTCCCGCGAGCAGCGCGAGCACGGCTTCAAATCGGAAAACCTGCCGTGGGAATTCCGTCCGCACGCGCTGTTCGTCGCCTTTGCGCCGTATGACGCGCCGCGCTACGCGCTCGCGGTGGTGGTGGAGCACGGCAATGCCGGCGCGGCGATGGCGGCGCCGATCGCGCGCGACATCATGCTCGATGTGCTGGCGCGCGATCCCGCGGCCCCGCGCGACGTGCCGCCGCAGCGGCTGGCGGGGGGGAGTGCGGCGTGAGCGTCCTGGAACGCCGCCTGATCCGCGAGCCTTCCTTCGGCCTGACGGCGAAGGTGTGGCAGATCAACTGGGCGTTCGTGGTGCTGCTGTGCATGCTCGCCGCGGTCGGCTACGCCGCCCTCTATTCCGCCGGCGGCGGGGCGGAGCCGTATGCGGCACGGCACGCGCTGCGCTTCGCCTTCGGGCTGACGCTGATGCTGAGCGTGGCGCTGGTCGATATCCGCTTCATCGCGCGGCTCGCCTGGCCGGCCTATGCGCTCGGCATCGCGCTGCTGCTGCTGGTCGCCGGCATGGGGCATGTCGGCAAGGGCGCGCAGCGCTGGATCGAGATCGGCGGGATGCAGTGGCAGCCGAGCGAGTTCATGAAGCTCGCGCTGGTGCTGGCGCTCGCCGCCTGGTTCCATCGTGCGTCGTGGGAGCGCATGGGCAACGTGCTGTTCCTGCTGCCGCCGGCATTCGCCGTGCTGGTGCCGGTGGCCCTGATCCTGAAGGAGCCGAATCTCGGCACCGCCGTGATCACCGCGGTCGTCGGACTGAGCATCTTTCTCGGCGCCGGCCTGCGCTGGTGGATGATCGGTCTGGCGCTGGCGGGTACGGCGGCGGTGATGCCGGTTGCCTTTGCCCATCTGCACGATTACCAGCGCGCCCGCATCACCACCTTCCTTGATCCCGCGAGCGACCCGCTCGGCGCCGGCTACAACATCATCCAGTCGAAGATTGCCCTGGGGTCGGGGGGGATGTGGGGCAAGGGGTTCATGCAGGGGACGCAGAACCATCTGAACTTCCTGCCCGAGAAGCAGACGGATTTCGTTTTCACCATCATTGCCGAGGAATTCGGGCTGGTCGGCAGCCTCGCCGTGCTGGCGCTGCTGGCGCTGATCGTGCTGGCCGGGATGGCGATGGCGCTGCGCTGCCGCAATCAGTTCGGCCGGCTGGTGGCTCTGGGTGTTTCCGTCAACTTCTTCATGTATGTATTTGTCAATGTGGCGATGGTGATGGGGGCGATCCCGGTGGGCGGCGTGCCGCTGCCGCTGATTTCGCATGGCGGTTCGGCGATGATCATGGCGATGCTCGGCTTCGGCGTGCTGATGTCGGCCCACGTCCATCGCGACGTGGAGTTCGCGACCGAGGACGGCTGAGGCGGCGTCCCGTCACACCCGGGCCAGCGCGACGATCCGCGCGCCGGCGGCGATCAGCGCGGTGCCGACGACCCGATCGATGCCGCCGCGCAGGCGGGCGTAGCCGGCCTGCATGCACGCCTGCGCGAACGCCGCGGCGAGCAGTACATACCAGGTGCATTCCTGCACTGCGATGATGCCGATCGCGGCGATGCGCAGCCAGAGCGGCGCCTGGGCCGGAAGCAGCGTGACAAAGATGCTGCTGAAAAAAACGACCACTTTCGGATTGCCGAGCGTGAGCAAGAAACCGGTGAGCATGGCCCGGTGGCGCCGCGGGCCGCCGGCCCGGGCCGGTCGGGCAACCTCGCCGGGTGGCGGCGCCCCGCCGCGGCCTGCGTCATGCCATGCCGACAGACCAAGCCAGATCAGATAGGCGCCGCCAGCGAGCTGAAGCAGGCCATAGAATGCGGCGAAACGTGCCATGACCGCCGCGACGCCGAAGGTCGCCGCCGTCGCCCACAGCGTGATGGCGGCCCCGACCCCGAGGCCGGTCGCCATTCCAGTCGGTCGCGAGCGGCCGGCGGCGGTGCGACTGACCAAAAGGAACGCCGGGCCGGGGCTGACGATCGCGAGCAGATCGGCCAGGGATATCGCGGCAAGGGTCGCGGCATATGACATTGCAGGCGCCTTCCGCGTGCCATCCGTTGCGCATCATGCCACATCTAGCCGGGCAGTTCCACCGGGCGGGGCGCGGCGTCGGCGCGGGGCGGCAGGCGGGCGGCGCGCGGCAGCGTCAGGCGGAAGCCGGTGCCGGCGGGGCCGGTCTGCACCAGGGTGATCTCTCCGCCATGCGCGCGCATCAGGTCGCGCACGATGGCAAGGCCAAGGCCGGTGCTGCCCGGCCGGCCACCGCTGACGAAGGGGCGGAACAGCCGTTCCTGCACCTCCGCCGGCAGGCCTGGGCCGTCATCGTTCACGGTGATGACGATCTCGCCCGCCTCCTCCGCCGCACTCACCCGCGCCTGCCGCGCCTGTGCCTCGCCGGCATTGCGCAGCAGGTTGGCCAGCACCCGCACCATGCTCGCCCGGTCGGCGTCGATCACGAGCGCGTCCGGCACCTCGTTGACGATGGCGAGCGCCGGGCAGGCGGCGCGGGCCTGCTCGACCGCCTCGCCGACCACCGGGCGCAGGTCCATCCGCTGGCGGGCCGGCACGACGGGGATCTCGCGCGCGAATTCGACGGTGCGGCGCACCAGATCGGTGGCGCGCTCGACAGCGCGCACCAGCGTATCGCCGGCGCGCTTGATCGCGGGATCCTGGTTCATCTGCAACCGCTCGGCGGTCAGCAGGGCGGGCGAGAGGATACCGCGCAAATCATGGCTGATCTTGGCGACCGCGGTGCCGAGGGCGGCAAGCCGCGCATTGCGCCACAGCGCCGCCCGCAGTTCGCGCTGCATGGCGGCAAGTTCACGGCCGGCAACCGCGATCTCGCCGTCATCGCTCGCTCGCGGGTCGAAGGTGGCGGCGCGCTCGGGATCAGCGCGGAAGGCGGCGAGGCTCTCGGTCAGCCGCCGCAGCGGGCGCACCAGCAGCCGGTTGAGCGCGGCATAGAGCAGCAGCCCGGCGACCGCGGCAACGGTGAGGGAAATGGCGCCGACATGGCGGGCATAGGAGGCAAGCACGCGGTCGAGGTCGTGCCGATGAACGAGAACGGCGACGCTGGCATCGTCGCCGAGCAGGCTGCGTCCCCGCACGCGCAGCAGCACATCGCCGGCCCGGAACAGGCCGCCGACCGCATCGGCCAGCGCACCCGGCAGCATGTCGCTGTCGATGTCGAGACGCTGCCCGGCATCCGGACGGGCACCGGGGCGGGCCAGCATCAGGGTGCGATTCGGTTCGCGCAGCGTCACCGCCTCCACCCCGGCGAGGCGCAGCAGGTCGGCGCGGGTGTCGTCCTGCACCGCGCCGACGCTGGCGGCGAGGGCGGCGAGCTGGCCCTCGCGCAGCTTGCGCTCCAGCCAGTCACGCCGGGCGTGGGCGAGCGAGGGCAGGAAGATCAGCGCCTCGGCCACCCATACCGCGATCACGGTCAGCCACACGAGACGCCGCGACAGCGAAGGCCGGGCGCGGTGCAGGGGGGCAGGGACGGGCGCAGAACGTGCGGAGGAAGTCGGATTCAAGACCAGCATCGGGGAGCACTTCTAGCAGTCGCAGGCGGGTGAGCACATTTAAATCCTGCCGTCGCGGGCGGCGGGACCGGGCGGCGTTGACGGCGCGGCGGGACCGCCCCTATAAGCCGCCGCCGGCTGCATGGCCGCGGCGGCGGCCGGTTCGGCGCGCGGGCGCCCGGCGCCAATCCTTCCGAGCGGAGAGTTCACGTGAAGCGTACCTATCAACCGTCGAAGCTGGTCCGCAAGCGCCGGCACGGGTTTCGCGCCCGCATGGCGACCGTCGGCGGTCGCAAGGTGCTGGCCAATCGCCGCGCCAAGGGCCGCAAGCGCCTGTCGGCATGACCGGCGGTGACGCGGGGGCCGCGCGATGGCGCCGGCACCGCAGCGCCTGAAGCGCCGCGCGGAGTTCCTGCGCGCAGCCGCCTCCGGCCGCAAGGCGGCGGAGCCGGGCCTCGTGTTGCAGGTGCGCGCGCGCCCCGATGGCGGCCCGGCCCGGCTGGGACTGACGGTGACGAAGAAGGTCGGTAACGCAGTTGTGCGCAATCGGACGCGCCGCCGGCTGCGCGAGGCGGCGCGCATCGTGCTCGCCTCATCCCCGGTGGAGGCCATGGATCTGGTGCTGATCGGCCGCGATGCGACTCGGGCGCGGCCATTTGCCGCCCTGCTCGGCGACCTCCGGCGGGCGCTCGCGCGCACGGGGGCCTTGCCATGAGCGGGGCGCCATGAGCGGGCAGGCAGGTCCGGCCGCGGCGGCGCTGATCGGCGGCGTGCGCGCCTATCAACTGGTGATCCGCCCGCTGATCGGCCCGCATTGCCGGTTCGAGCCGAGTTGCAGCCACTACGCCATCGCCGCGCTGCGTGCGCATGGTGCGGCCCGCGGCAGCCTGCTCGCGGCGCGGCGGGTGCTGCGTTGCAATCCCTGGAGCGCGGGCGGTTACGACCCGGTTCCCCCAGCCACGGCAGCCTGAGAGATGGACCAGAAGCGGCTTTTCCTTGCGATCGTGCTTTCGCTCGCGATTCTCGTCGTGTTCCAGGCGCTGCTGCCGCGCCCGCACCGCACCGTGACGGCCGTCCCCCCGCAGCAGAGCGAGGGGCCGCTGCCGGCAACCGCGCCGCGTCCGTCCGACACGCTCGGCACGGTGCCGCAGGATGCCGGCAACGCCCCGGTGGCGCCGTCCGCCACGATCCCGCGCCTGGCGATCGCCGCCCCCCGCGTCTCCGGCAGCATCGCGCTGGTGGGCGCCCGCCTCGATGATCTGGTGCTGAACGACTACCACGAGACGGTCAGCAAATCCTCGCCGCTGGTGCGCCTGCTGGAGGCGCCGGGCGCCCCCGAGCCGACCGTGATTCAGTTCGGCTGGACCGCCGAGGGCGGCGTGCGCGTGCCCGACAACGCGACGCTGTGGACCGCGACACCGGGGCCGCTTACGCCGCGTCAGCCGGTCACGCTGAGTTGGGACAACGGCGCCGGCCTGACCTTCGAACTCGTCTTTTCGGTCGATGACGATTACATGTTCCGCATCCAGCAGCGCGTGCGCAACGCCACCGACGCGCCGGTCGCGCTGCACCCGTGGGCGCGCGTGCGTCGCGACTACACGCCACAGACCGGCGGCTATTCGGTGCTGCACGAAGGGCTGGTCGGCTGGTCCGACGCCCGGCTGCGCGAGACCACCTATGCCTCCGCCAAAAGCGAGGGGCAGAAGCGGGACGGCATCGCCTACCAGGGCAGCGGCATCGGCGGCTGGGCCGGCTTCACCGACAAATACTGGCTCGAAGCCGTCATCCCCGAGCAGACGGTGGAGACCACCACCACCTACCGCTATCTCGACGAGAACCGCGGCGGCTATCAGGCCGATACGGTGACGACGGCGCCGGTTGCGGTGGCGGCGCATGGCGACGCGATGCTGAGCACCCGCGCCTTCGTCGGCGCCAAGGAAGTGCATCTGCTGAACCGCTATCAGGACCGCGACGGCGTCAGCCACTTCTCCTATGCGATCGACTGGGGCTGGTTCTGGTTCCTGACCAAGCCGATCTACTATGCCCTCGACTGGCTCAATGCCGCGCTGGGCAATTTCGGCCTCGCGATCCTGGTGTTCACGATCATCGTCAAGGCGCTGTTCTTTCCGCTCGCCAACCGGTCCTACAAGTCCATGAGCAAAATGAAGCTGCTCGGACCGAAAATGCAGGCGCTGCGGGAGCAGTACAAGGACGATCAGGCCAAACTGCAACAGCAGATGATGGCCATGTATAAGACCGAGGGCGTCAACCCGGCGAGCGGATGCCTGCCGATGGTGGTGCAAATCCCGGTGTTCTTTTCGCTCTATAAGGTCATATTCATCAACATCGACATGCGGCATGCACCCTTCTTCGGATGGATTCATGATCTTTCCGCGATCGACCCCACCAACGTGTTCAACCTGTTCGGCCTGATCCCCTTCGATCCGACGCAGATTTCGCCCTTCCTGCATCTCGGCATCTGGCCGCTTGTCATGGGGCTGACGATGTGGGGCCAGCAGAAGCTGAACCCGCCGCCGCCGGACCCGATGCAGGCCAAAATGTTCCAGTTCATGCCGGTGATCTTCACCTTCATGTTGGCGCGCTTCCCGGCCGGGCTGGTGATCTACTGGACCTGGAACAATCTGCTCACCATCGGACAACAATGGCTAATCATGCGCCAGACGCGGCTCGCCCGACCCGGCCTGGCGCGCACCTGACGGCGGCGGAGCGGCCGGCGTGGCTGGAAGCCGGCCGCCGCCTGTTCGCCGCCGAATGCCGCTTCGTCTTCGCCGCCCAGCGGATCGACCAGCTGCCCCCTGCCGAGGCGCTGGAGGTGGCGTTTGCCGGGCGATCCAATGTCGGCAAATCGTCGCTGCTCAATGCGCTGACCGGGCGGCACGCGCTGGCGCGCGCCTCGGGCCAGCCGGGACGCACACGGCAGCTCAATTTCTTCACGCTCGGTACGCGGCTGGTGCTGGTCGATATGCCCGGCTACGGCTACGCCCAGGCGGCCAAGGCGGTGAAGGCGGACTGGCAGGGTCTGATGTTCGACTATCTGCGCGGCCGGCCGACGCTGCGCCGCGTGCTGCTGCTGCTCGACGCGCGGGTCGAGATCAAGGATTCCGACCGCGCGGTGATGGATCTGCTGGACCGCGCGGCAGTCACGTATCAGCTCGTGCTCACCAAGGCCGACGGGGTGAAGCCTGCGCCGCTCGCCGCCAAGGAAGCCGAGGTGGCGGCACTGGCGCGGCAGCATCCGGCAGCGCATCCCGAGGTGGTGACAACCAGCAGCGAGAGCGGTGCGGGAATGGCGGAACTGCGCGCCGCCCTGGCGGAGCTGGCGGCGGCTTGACCCCCCGGCCGGGGCGCCGCACAAGGCGTGCGCCGCTTGATGGGAAGGCCGCATGACCGACGCACACGCCGCCACTGCCGCGCAGCAGGCGCGCATCCTGGCGCAGGCGCTGCCGTTCCTGCGCCGCTATGCCGGTGCCACCGTGGTGGTCAAATACGGCGGCCACGCGATGGGCGACGATGCGCTGGCGGAGACGTTCGGCGCCGACATCGCGCTGCTCAAGCAGGTCGGGGTCAATCCCGTGGTCGTCCACGGCGGCGGGCCGCAGATCAACGACATGCTGAAGCGCCTGAAGATCACGTCCACCTTCGTCGATGGCCTGCGCGTCACCGATGCGGCGATGGTCGAGGTGGTGGAGATGGTGCTTGCCGGCACCGTCAACAAACAGGTCGCCGGCCTGATCAACCGTGCCGGCGCGCTCGCCGTCGGCATCTGCGGCAAGGATGGCGGCCTGATCCGCGCCCGCAAGCTGACCCGCACGGTGCGCGATCCCGGCAGCCATATCGAGCGCGCGCTCGACCTCGGCTATGTCGGCGAGCCGGAGCAGATCGATGTGCGGGTGATCCATGCGCTGACCGGCGCCGGCCTGATCCCGGTGATCGCGCCGGTCGGCGTGGGCGATGACGGGCAGACCTACAACATCAACGCCGACACGGTGGCGGGCGCGGTCGCCGGGGCGCTGGGGGCGACCCGGCTGCTGATGCTGACCGATGTGCCGGGCGTGCTGGACCGCGGCGGGAAGCTGGTCGCGGAGATGTCGGTGCCGGATGCGCGTGCGGCGATCAGCGAGGGCATCATCTCGGGCGGCATGATTCCCAAGGTGGAAACCTGCATCAATGCCGTGCAGCACGGCGTCAGGGGTGCGGTGATCCTGGACGGACGCGAGCCGCATGCCTGCCTGCTGGAACTGTTCATCGAGCGGGGCCTCGGCACGCTGGTCACGCCGTAGCCGCGAGCCGCGAGCCGCGAGCCGCCGCGAACGCGGCGTGGCACGGGGACCGATCAAGAAGTCCTGAAGGAACCTGCTGGCCGCACCGCGCTCTTTCCCTGCCACGGACACCGGCCGCGGCCGCCCCCGACCTGCTTCACGGTCAAGGTCGGCGCGATGGCGGAGGAGGTGGCATGCATTTGCAGACGCTGTCCATACTCCCCTATTGCGGCGCGCCGCCCAGCCCGGGGACGCTGTTTTCGCGCTGGAACCTCGACCCCTACCTCATCGCGGCGCTGCTTGCGCTGGCCGCTGCGTATTTGGTGGGTGTGCGGAGATTGGTGCAGCGCGGCCGGGCGCTTCCCCCTCCGGCACCGCTGGCATTCGCCGCCGGCTGGGTGGTTGCCGCGCTGGCGCTGATCTCTCCGCTCTGCGCCCTGTCGGTATCGCTGTTCGCGGCGCGGGTCGGGCAGCACATGATCCTGTCGCTGATCGCGGCGCCGTTGCTCGCCGCGGGCCTGCCGCCGCTGCCGCTGCGCCTGCGCCCGGCCAGCGGGCCGTTCCTGGCGGCGGGGATGTTCGCGCTCCTGATCTGGTTCTGGCACGCACCGGCGCCCTATGCGCTCACCTTCGCCAGCACGGCGGCGTACTGGGCCATGCATGTCAGCGTCATCGCCGCCGCGGTCTGGCTATGGGCCACGTTGCTGGAGACGGAAGCGCCGCGCATCCTGCCGGCAGTGGGGGCGGGGGTGCTGTCCTGCGTTCAGATGGGATTGCTGGGCGCCCTTCTCACCTTCGCGCCGCACCCGCTCTATGCCCCGCATGCGCTGACCACGGTGGCCTGGGGTCTGGCGCCGCTCACCGACCAGCAGCTCGGCGGGGCGATCATGTGGGCGCCGGGCGGCCTCGTGTTCCTCGCCGCCGCCATGTCCGGACTGGCCCGGCTGCTGGCGGGCGGCCGGGGCCGCGACCGTCGGGCGCTGGCGGCATGAGCATCCGCCGGGTCGCCCCGGCGGCGGCGGCGCTGTTGACGCTGCTCGCGCAGCCTGCGGCGGGGCAGCGGCCGCTCGGCTATCTGCATGGCGAGGGGCCGAAAGCGTGGCCGGTGGTGCAGCTCACGCTTGGCCTGCTGGCCATCGCCTGCGTCGTGGTCATCGTCACCAGCGCTCTTGTGGTCGTCGGCATCTGGCGGCGGCGCGTCACCGATATCACCGATATCCGCAGCGTGCCGCCGACGCGCGCCGGCGGCGGCCTGCGCTGGATCGCGATCGGTCTGGGTATTTCCGGCGTCGCGCTGCTCGGTTCGCTGATTTGGACCGTCGTGGTTCTGGCGGCGGTGAACGGCCCGTCGCGCCCCACACGCCTGACCATCGAAGTGACGGGCCAGCAATGGTGGTGGAAGGCGCGCTACCTCGACGACGACCCGTCGCAGCAGTTCATCACCGCCGGTGAGATCCACATCCCGGTCGGCGAGCCGGTGCGGGTGCGGCTGATCGGCGGCGACGTGATCCACTCCTTCTGGGTGCCGGCGCTGGCCGGGAAGATGGAAACGATTCCCGGCCAGATCAACGAAACCTGGATCGAGGCCGGGCAGCCCGGCATCTACCGCGGCCAGTGCAGTGAGTATTGCGGCGTGCAGCACGCGCATATGGGCTTCCTGGTGGTGGCCGACCCGGCGGAGAAGTTCGCCGCCTGGCGTGCCGCCCAGCTCCGCCCGGCGCAGGTTGCGGTGCCGCAGCAGACGGGGGCGACGCTGTTCGTCTATCACTGCGGCGCCTGCCACACGGTGCGCGGCACCGGCGCGGGCGGCACCGTCGCGCCCGATCTGACGCATCTGATGAGCCGCGGCATTCTTGCGGGCGACGTGGTGGCGAACACGATCGGCAATCTCGCCGGCTGGATCGCCAACCCGCAGGGCGTGAAGCCGGGCACGCGCATGCCGGCGCAGGATCTCTCCGGGCCCGAGTTGCAGCGTGTCGTCGGCTTCCTGCAAACCCTGAAGTAGCGAGAGCGCACGTGGCTGATCCCGAGCTTGAGCGACGGCCTGAATTCGCGACCGCGACCGTCGCCTATGCGCACGACCTGGAACGGCTGTGGGAAACCTCGCCCGGCATCGCCGGCTGGCTTTCCACCGTCGATCACAAGGAAATCGGTATCCGCTACCTGGTGACGGCGTTCGCCTTCCTGTGCGCAGGCGGGATCGAGGCGCTGCTGATGCGCCTCCAACTGGCCGGCCCCGACCGGCACGTGCTCGGGCCGCATGCCTATGATCAGGCGTTCTCGATGCACGGGATCTCGATGATCTTCCTCTATGCCTTCCCGGTGCTGTCGGGCTTCAGCAATTACCTGTGGCCGCTGGTGCTGGGGTCGCGCGACATGGCGTTTCCGCGCCTCAATGCGCTGTCGTACTGGATCTATGTCGCGGCGGGGCTGTTCATGTATGCCGGCCTCGCCATCGGGCAGGCGCCTAACGACGGCTGGTACAACTACGTGCCGTATGCGAACCGCGAGTATAATCCTGGCATGAACGAGGATTTCTATTCGCTTGGCATGATCTTTCTCGGCATCTCGACGACGGTCGGGTCGATCAACTTCATCGTCACACTGGCGCGCACGCGCGCGCCCGGCATGTCGGTGAACCGGCTGCCGATCCTGGTGTGGGGCACGCTCACCGCATCGGTCGCCAACGTCCTGGCGGTGCCGTCGGTCAGCCTTGCCTTCTTTCTGCTGTGGATGGACCGGCAGTTCGGCACGCATTTCTTCGATGTCCCGCAGGGCGGACAGCCGCTGCTGTGGCAGCATCTGTTCTGGATGTACGCGCACCCCTGGGTCTATGCACTGGTGCTGCCCGCGATGGGCATCGTCTCCGACGGGCTGCCGACGTTCTGCCGCCGCCCGCTGGTCGGTTATGCGCCGGTGGCGCTGGCGACGGTCGCGACCATGATCCTCGGCTTCGGGGTGTGGGTGCATCACATGTTCGCAACCGGCATCCCCAACCTGGCGCTGGCATTCTTCGGCGGGGCGTCCATCGTCATCGCTGTGCCGAGCGCGGTCGCGGTGTTCGCCTGGACGGCGACAATCTGGCTCGGCCGGCCCGTCATCACCACCGCCTTCCTGTTCTTCGCCAGCATGATCGTGCTGTTCGTGATCGGCGGCGTCTCCGGCTTCATGACGGGATCGGTGCCGGTCGACTGGCAGCTCACCGAGACCTATTTCGTCGTCGCCCACATCCACTACGTCCTCATCGGCATCAACGTCTTTCCGGTGGTCGGCGGCATCTACTACTGGTTCCCCAAGTTCACCGGCCGGATGCTGGACGAGAAGCTGGGGAAGTGGAATTTCTGGACCATGTTCATCGGCTTCAACGTTGCCTTCCTGCCGATGCATCTGACCGGCCTGTGGGGCATGCCGCGCCGCATCTACACCTATTCGCCGGACATGGGCTGGACCACGCTGAACGCGATCACCACTGTGGGCGCCTTCATCTTCGCGATCGGCGTGGCGATGCTGCTGATCAACGTCGTGATCAGCTTGCGGGTGGGACGCATCGCCGGTGCCAACCCGTGGGACGCACCGACACTGGAATGGTCGGTACCGTCGCCCCCGCCGCCCTACAATTTTGCCGTCATCCCGCATGTCGCCAGCCGGCATCCGCTGTGGGAGGACCGGCTGGGCGAGAGCGAGGTGACGTCGCTCGTGACGCGGGGACTGCTGCTTGACCACGGGCGCGAGACCATCGGCACCTCGCCGCTCGACGGCGATCCCGATGTCATCCTGAAGATGCCGGGCGATTCCTACATGCCGCTGCTGCTCAGTGTCGGCCTGACAATGGGGTTCGTGGGGCTGCTGGTCCATCTGTGGTGGCTCGCAGTGGCGGGCGCGGCGGTTGCGCTGATCGCGGGGGTGGTGTGGCTTTGGCCGCGGGGTACACTGGGGCAGCGGCGGGTGCGCCATGTCTGAGACAGCACGCAGTCTGCCGGTATTGCCGGTCGGCACGCCAGGACGGCGCAGCCTCGGCTGGTGGGGGATGCTGTGGGCGATCGTCACCGAAGGCACGCTGTTCGCATATCTCCTGTTCAGCTATGGCTATTTCGCGGTCCAACTCGCCGGCAACTGGATGCCGCGGCAAGTGCCGCCGCTGCGCCTGGCGTTGCCTGGCATCGTCCTGCTGGTGATCAGCGTACCCGCGATGTGGCTCGGCAGTTTCGGCGCGCGGCGCGGCCGGACGGTGGCGCTGCTGATCGGCCTCGTGCTGGCGCTCGCGCTTGGCGCTGCCTTCGGCGTGCTGCAGGGGCTCGACTGGCGCAGCGAACCCCTCACCCTGCGGCAGGGCGAATTCGGCTCCGTATACTACACGCTGACCGGCCTGCACCTTGCACATCTGGCTGCCGGTCTGCTCGGGCTGCTGCTGATGCTGATCTGGTCAGCACTCGGCTATTTTGACGCACGCCGCCATGCGCCGGTGCTGATCCTGGCCGCCTATTGGTATTTCGTGGTGGTTGTGGGCGTGACCGTGTTCGTCGCGCTCTATGTCCTTCCGCGTGTGTGGTGAAGGCTATGGTGGCGGATGCAGGCGCCTATTCCGGTCCCGCCCATCCCGCTCCGGCGCGCGGCCGCGTGCGGTTGGGCGGCGTCTTCTTCGGCCTGATTGGCGGACCGGCGGCCTGGGTCACGCAACTGATCGTGAATTACGGGCTGGCGAGCTATTCATGTTTTCCTCGCATCCGGCCGTCACCGTATGGTCTGCCGGGCTGGCATGGCATCTGGGGCGGGCTGCTGGCGATCAACCTGGTGGCGGTTGCCGTCACGGTTGCCGCGGCCTGGATTTCCTTTCGCGACTGGCACACGACGCGCGGCGAGCATCCCGGCCATTCGCCCCATGCGCTGGACGCGGGGGAGGGGCGGACACGGTTCCTCGCACTGGTCGGCATCATGACCGCCCTCGGCTTTGTTGCCGCCATCGTTTTCGACACGGTGGCGCTGCTGGCGGTACCGCAATGCCCCGGCTAGCGCACCTGCTCGTGACGACGCTGCTGCTGGCGGGGCTTGCCGGCTGCGGGCGGGGCGACGGCGCGGACATCCGGCGCATCGGCAGCGCGCGGCATGGTGCGCAGCTGATCGCGCAGTCCGGCTGCGGCGCCTGCCACGAGATTCCCGGTATCGCCAACGCCGCCGGCCGCGTCGGTCCGCCACTTGGAAATGTAGGTACGCGCAGCATCATCGCCGGCGTGCTGCCGAACACGCCCGACAACCTGGTGCGCTGGTTGCGGATGCCGCAAAGCGTAGTGCCGGGCAACGCCATGCCGGACATGGAGCTTACCGAACATGACGCACGCGACGTCGCGGCCTATCTCTATACGCTGCGCTAGGGGCGTGCTGCCGCTGCTGCTTGCGGCGGCGCCGCTGCCGGCGCTGGCCGATCCGCCGGCGCCCTCCGCGGCAACTGCGCCCAAGGACGACGGGCAATGGACCATGCCGGCGAAGAATTACGCTGCCACGCGCTACTCCGAACTCACTGAGATCAACGGCGAGACGGTGAAGCGCCTTCAGGTGGCTTTCACCTTCTCGACGGGCGTGAATCGCGGGCAGGAAGCGGCGCCACTGGTCGTCAACAACACAATGTACATCGTGACGCCGTTTCCCAACAACGTATTCGCGCTCGACCTCACCAAGCCCGGCGCGCCGATGAAGTGGGAATATCAGCCCTATCCCGAGGCGGCGGCGCAGGGGGTGGCCTGCTGCGACGTCGTGAACCGGGGTGCAGCGATTGCCGACGGCCGGCTGTTCTTCAATACCCTCGACGGCAACACCATCGCGCTGGATGCCGCGACCGGCAGGGAATTGTGGAAGACCAAACTCGGCCGCATCAATCTTGGCGAGACCATCACGATGGCGCCGCTTGTCGCCAGGGACCGTGTGATCGTCGGCAACTCCGGCGGCGAACTCGGCGTGCGGGGCTGGCTCGCTGGCCTTGATACGGCGAACGGCAAGGTGATGTGGAAGGCGTTCGCGACCGGGCCCGACAAGGACGTGCTGATCGGCCCCGATTTTCATCCCTTCTACGATTCCGACCGGGGGCAGGATCTCGGCGTCAAATCCTGGCCGCCGGATGCATGGAAGACCGGGGGCGGGACGATGTGGGGCTGGACGACGTATGATCCCGACCTCAACCTGCTCTATGCGGGCACCGCCAATCCCGGGCCGTGGAACCAGGAGCAGCGGCCCGGGGACAACAAATGGACCGCCGGCATCTTCGCCCGCGACCCGGAGACGGGGGCGGCCAAATGGTTCTACCAGTACACGCCGCACGACGAGCACGATTACGACGGCATCAACGAGATTCTTCTGCTCGACATGACCATCGACGGCAAGCCGCGCAAGGTGCTGCTGCATCCCGACCGCAACGGCTACCTCTATGAGCTGGACCGCACTAACGGCGAGGTTCTGTCGGCCGATCCGTATGCCTATGTCAACTCGATCACGCATATCGATCTCAGGACCGGCCGGCCGGTGATGAACCCAGCAAAGGCGACACGGCTCGGCACCGTGGTGCGCGATATCTGCCCGACCGCATCGGGGGGCAAGGACTGGAACCCCTCCGCCTATTCGCCGCGTACCGGCTTCCTGTACATCCCGCACGAGAACATGTGCATGGACTGGGAGGATGTGCAGGCAAACTACATCGCCGGCACGCCATATGTCGGCGCCAACGTGGTGATGAAGGCGGGACCGGGCGGCAACCGCGGCGAATTCACCGCCTGGGACGTGACGAACCACAAGCCCGTCTGGAGCATCAGGGAAGACCTGCCGATGTGGAGCGGCGCACTCGCCACCGGCGGCGATCTCGTCTTCTACGGCACCATGGACGGCTGGTTCAAGGCGCTCGACGCGCGCAGCGGCCAGCAGAAATGGGCGTTCAAGACCGGCTCCGGCATCATCGGCCAGCCGGTCGCCTATCGCGGACCGGATGGCCATGAATACGTCGCCGTGCTGTCCGGCGTCGGCGGCTGGGCGGGGGCGGTGGTGTCGGGCAACCTCGATCCGCGCGACCCGACCGGCGCCATTGGCTTTCTCGGCGTCACCGGGGATCTCAAGCAGAAGACGACACCGGGAGGAACGCTCTATGTCTTCGCGTTGCCACCGCAGTAGCATCAGGGCCGTTGCGGCGATGCTTGCCGCACTGGCGCCTTCGGCCATGCCCGCCACCGCGCAGCAGAACAGTCTGCCGGCGGAGCAGAGCGGCCCGGCCACCGTCGCTGTCACCGGCCTGTTTCCAGGTGACGGGTCGCCGCCACCGGAGGATCCGATGGCGAAGCACTACGAGGGCAACCCGCACGCGATCGACGACGGCAAGCGGCTGTTCAGCTGGTACAATTGCGACGGCTGTCATTTCCACGGTGGTGGCGGCATCGGACCGCCGCTGATGACCGGGCACTGGCGCTACGGCGGGCAGCTCGACCAGATCTTCGAGTCGATTGCCCAGGGGCGGCCGAACGGCATGCCGTCCTGGCAGGGCAAGCTTCCCGCCGCGCAGATCTGGGAACTGGCAGCCTACGTGAAATCCATGTCGGCGCCAACAGCTACCAACGGTCCGGGGCAACCGGTGCCGCAGACCGCGGCGCCGCCGCTCGCGCCTGCGCCGCCGCCGACCTCGGTCACGCCGGCGACGCAGAGCACGCCGCCACCATGAGAGGGGCGGTCGCTGCGCTGCTGCTGTTGCTCGCCGCCCGGCCGGGTGCCGCGGCAGCCGGGCAGTTGCGAGTCTGTGCCGATCCCAACAACCTGCCCTTTTCCAACCGCGAGGGCGCGGGATTCGAGAACCGGATCGTCGCTGTGATCGCGCAGGATCTCGGCGTCGTGCTGAGCTATACGTGGTGGGCGCAGCGCCGCGGCTATGTGCGCAACACCCTGAAGGCCGGATTGTGCGATCTATGGCCGGGTGTTGCCAGTGGCGTCGAAATGCTGGCAACGACGGCGCCGTACTACCGGTCGACCTATGTCTTCGTCGCCCGCGCCGGCGCAGCGCCCGCGATCACCTCGCTCGATGATCCGCGGCTGCGGCAGGTGCGGGTTGGCGTACAGATGATCGGCAACGATGCGGTCAACACGCCGCCGGCACACGCGCTGGCGAGGCGCGGCATCAGCGGCAATGTACGCGGCTATTCGGTGCTCGGCGACTATGCGCAGCCCAATCCGGCGGCGTCGGTGATCGATGCGGTGGTTCAGGGCGACGTGGATGTCGCGATCGTGTGGGGGCCCCTGGCCGGCTATTTCGCCGCCACCGCGCCGGTCAAGCTGCGTCTCGACCCGGTACTGCCGGAACTCGACGGCGGCGTCTGGCCGATGGTATTCGATATCGCGATGGGCGTGCGCCGGAGCGATGCCGGGCTGAAGCAGACGATCGACCGGGAACTGCGCCGCCGCCACGCCGAGATCGCGGCGATCCTGGCCGATTATCACGTGCCGATGCTGCCGTTGTCGGCAACGCCCGAACCATAGGCAACCGCCGCCGCCGTCGCCTGTTGCTGGCGTGGACGCATCTGTGGACAGGAGAATGCCCATGCTGCAACAGCAATCCGTGTCGCTTGACGAGGCGCGGCGGATCATCGACGCCGCGGAGGCGAAGGCACGGGAGATCGGCTCGGCGAGCAACATCGCCGTGGTCGATGCCGGCGGTAACCTGGTTGCGCATGTCCGCATGGATGGCGCCTGGATCGGCAGCATCGACATTGCCATCAACAAGGCGTTCACGGCGAGGATGTTCGATACCGCGACGAAGGATCTGGCGGCAATGGCGCAGCCCGGCGCGCCGTTCTACGGCATTCAGCAATCGAACCATGGCCGCATCATGGTTTTCGCCGGCGGTATGCCCGTGCTGCGCGGCAACCAGGTGGTCGGCGCGGTCGGCGTGAGCGGCGGCACCGGCGAGCAGGATCAGACCGTGGTGGAAGCCGCGTTGACAGGGTTCTGAGCGCGCCGCCATGCGTCATGTCGTGTCGCTGCGCCGGCGCGCTACGGTGAGGCGGCGGTCGAGATCGGGCAGCAGCTCGGTGCCGAGGCCGGGGCCGGGCGGGACGGTGATGAAGCCGTCCTTCACCGCCGGCACCTGGGTGACGATGTCGCTGTACCAGGTGCGATAGTAGGCGCGCACGCTTTCCTGCACCAGCGCGTTCGGCGCGTTCAGCGACAGATGGGTGGAGGCGGCGAGCACCACCGGCCCGGTGCAGTCATGCGGTGCCACCGGCAGATGCCACGCCTCCGCCATGGCGGCGATCTTGCGCGCCTCCGATATGCCGCCGCACCAGGCGAGGTCGAACATCACCACGCCGGCCACGCCGGTTTCCAGCAGGTCGCGGAACGCCCAGCGCGTGGCGAGCGTCTCCGACGCGCAGATCGGCGCCGGCGACGCCTCGGCATAGCGGCGCAGGCTGGCGAGGCTGTCCATGCGGATCGGATCCTCATGCCAGAATGTGTTGTAGGGCGCGAGGGCCTTGGCGATCGTGATGGCGGGCAGCAACTGCCAGAGCGAATGGAACTCCACCATGATGTCCATGCGGTCGCCGACGGCGCGGCGGATGCGCGCGAACGGCTCCAGTGCAGCGGCAAGTTCGGCGGGCGCGATGTACTGTCCGTCGTTGCGTTCGGCGGCGAGGTCGAACGGCCAGATCTTCATCGCCGTGATGCCCTCGGCAAGCAGGTCGCTGGCGAGTTCGTCGGCGCGGTGCAGGAAGGCGTCGAGGTCGTCGTAGCGCGCATCGGCGCCGATGCCCCAGTTGCTGCTGCGCTGCCCCTGCGCCCCGCGCATGTAGCCGGTGCCAGCACAGGTGTTGTAGGTGCGAATGCGCTCGCGGCTGAAGCCGCCGAGCAGTTGCGCGATCGGCTGTCCGGTGGCGCGCCCGAACAGATCCCAGAGCGCGATGTCGATCGCCGAATTGCCGCGCATTTCCGCACCGGTGGCCCGGAAGCCGAGATAGTTGGTGAGGTCGCGGGCAATACGGTCGATCGCCAGCGGGTCGCGCCCGAGCAGCTTGGGCGCGACGGTCTCGTGAAGATACGCCTCCACCGTGCGTGGCATGAAGAAGGTCTCGCCCAATCCGGCGAGTCCCTCGTCGGTCAGCACGCGCACCCACAGCAGATTAGGCAATTCCCCGGCGCTCAGGGTTTCGATGGCGGTGATCTTCATGGCCGTCTCCCTCGTGTCGCGCATGGTATGCCGCCCCGGTTGCCGCGGCCAGGGCCGGGCGGGCTTGCAGGGCGCCGGCAAACTGCGCAGAGAGGGCACAACACCGCGCCGCGGACGCGCGTGGCGATGATGGAGCACCACGCTGCCCCCGCTTGACCCGCTGGCCGATTTCGCGTGGCGGACGGCGTTCCGCCTCGGCTTCCCGCTCGCCCGGCTGTGGTGGCGCGCGCGGGGCGCGCCGCATGAAGGGGCGCTGGTGGCGCTGCGGGTCGGTCCGACCGTGCTGCTGCTGCGCCCCTCCTACCGGCTCGCATGGACCTTTCCCGGCGGCGGCGTCCGCCCCGGCGAGGCGCCGGAGGCAGCGGCACGGCGCGAACTGGTCGAGGAGGTCGGCCTCGTCGTGCCGGCGCTGCGACCGGCCGGCATCATCGACGGCCGCTTCGACGGGCGGCCGGATCGCGTGCATTTCTTCGAACTCCGGCTGGAGCGCCCGCCCGCCCTGCGCCTCGACAACCGGGAAATCATCGCCGCGCGGTTCGTCGGGCCCGACGAACTCGACCGCCTGGCCCTGACCGGCTCGGTTGCCGCCTATCTGGCACAGGCACGGCGCGCTTGACCGTGCCGCCGCAGCCGATCAGAGTCGGACGAGAGCGCAGCGGCGCCCCAGGCGCAGGGGCGCTCTCCGGTTGGGGGTTGGCCGGTTGGGGGTTGGCCGGTTGGGGGTTGGCCGGTTGGGGGTTGGCCGGTTGGGGGTTGGGATGAGTGGCGCGTTACGTTCGCCGGCCGCAGAGGATACGGCCGGCGCCGGGTCGGCCGCGGATGCCGTTCATGTCGTCGATGACGATGCCGCCGTGCGCGGTTCCCTCCGCTTCCTGCTCGAATCGGCCGGCTATGCCGTCGTTACCCATGCCACGGCGGAGGCGTTCCTGCGCGTCGCCGCCAGGCAGCGCGCGGGCTGCCTGCTGACCGACCTGCGCATGCCGGGGCTCGGCGGGCTGGCGTTGCAGCAGCGTCTGCATGAGATCGGGCTGCGCATTCCGGTGGTCGTGATGACCGGGCATGGGGATGTCGCCACGGCGGTGCAGGCGATGAAGGGTGGCGCGCTCGACTTCCTGGAAAAGCCGTTCGACGATGAGCGGCTGCTGGCCGCGGTGGCGCGGGCGCTGGAGGCGGGCCGCGCGAGGGCGGCGGAAACCGCCGCGGCGGATGACGCGACCCGGCGGCTGGAGACGCTGACACCGCGCGAGCGCGAGGTGCTGGAAGGGCTGGTGGCCGGGCAGGGCAGCAAGGCGATCGCCCGCACCCTCGGGGCCAGCCCGCGCACGATCGAGGTGCATCGCCTGCGCGTCATGGAGAAGCTTCAGGTCCACAGCCTGCCGGACCTCGTCCGTCTGGTGCAGGCCGCAGCCCCGGCCCGCGCGGCCTGAGGCGACGGCTCAGCCGGCAAGCCGCTCGATATCGGCGCCGCAGGCGGCGAGCTTCTGCTCCACCGCCTCGTAGCCGCGATCGAGGTGATAGACGCGGTTCACCACCGTCTCCCCCCGTGCGGCCAGGCCCGCCAGCACGAGCGACACCGAAGCACGCAGATCGGTCGCCATCACCGGCGCACCCGATAGCGTCGGCACCCCGCGCACGATCGCCGAGGCACCATGCACGTTGACCCGCGCGCCCAGCCGGTTCAGCTCCGGGACATGCATGAAGCGGTTTTCGAAGATCGTCTCGGTGATCATCGCCGCCCCCTCCGCCACCGCCATCAGCGCCATCAGCTGCGCCTGCATGTCGGTCGGGAAGCCGGGATAGGGTTCGGTCATCGCATCGGTGCCGCGCAGCCCATTGAGGCGGCGCACGGTCAGGCCGCCGTCACCCTCCAGCACCTCCACCCCCGCTTCCGCCAGCACCCGCAGCACGGCATCGAGATGGTCGCGCCGGGCGTGGCGGAGGTGCAGGGTGCCGCCGGTGATGGCGGCAGCACAGGCATAGGTGCCGGTTTCGATCCGGTCGGGGATCACGGCATGCGTGGCGCCGTGCAGACGGCGCACGCCCTCCACCGTCAGCCGGTCAGTGCCGATGCCGCCGATGCGGCCCCCCATCGCGACCAGGCACTCGGCGAGATCGGAAATCTCCGGCTCGCGCGCCGCGTTCGCGATCACCGTCTGGCCGTCGGCGAGGCTTGCCGCCATCAGCAGATTCTCGGTCGCGCCGACGCTCGGCATCGGCAGAACGATGGCGGCGCCGTGCAGCCCGTGCGGTGCGCTGGCATGGACGTAGCCGCCCTCCAGCCGGATCACCGCCCCCATCTGCTCCAGCCCCTTGAGATGCAGGTCGATCGGCCGCGGGCCGATAGCGCAGCCGCCGGGCAGGCTGACCCGCGCCTCTCCGGCACGGGCGACCAGCGGGCCGAGCACGAGGACGGAGGCGCGCATCTTGCGCACGATGTCATACGGCGCCTCGGTACAGCGGATCGCACCGCCGATCGCGAGGGTCCGCCCGTCGTCATCGAGCGGCGCGACGCCGACACCATGCTGCGCAATCAATGCCCGCATGGTGGCAATGTCGGCAAGGCGCGGCACATTGCTCAGCACCAGGGGCTGTTCGGTCAGCAGCCCCGCCGCGAGCAGCGGCAGGGCGGCATTCTTGGCGCCGCCGATGGCGATTTCGCCGTCGAGCGGACGGCCGCCGCGGATCAGGATCCGGTCCATGCCGGAGGCATAGCGAATTTCAGCCGAGCCGGGGAAGAGCCACGCCGCGCTGGTGCATGTATTTCCCGGCGCGGTCGGCATAGCTCGTTTCGCACGGCGCCTCACCATGCAGGAACAGGAACTGGCAGATGCCCTCGAAGGCGTAGATTTTGGCCGGCAGCGGGGTGGTGTTGCTGATCTCGATCGTCACCTGCCCTTCCCATTCCGGTTCCAGGGGGGTGACGTTGACGATGATGCCGCAACGCGCATAGGTCGATTTGCCCAGGCAGATGACCAGCACATCGCGCGGAACGCGGACGTATTCCACGGTATGCCCGAGGGCGAAACTGTTCGGGGGGATGACGCAGACCGGACCACGCCGATCGACGAAGCCCTGCGGCGAGAACTGCTTGGGATCGACGATCGCCGAATCGACGTTGGTGAACACCTTGAACTCGTCGGCGATGCGGGCGTCGTAGCCGTAGCTCGACAGGCCGAAGCTGATCACGCCGTCGCGCTTCTGCGCCTCAACGAACGGGTCGATCATGCCGTGCGACTGGGCCATCCGGCGGATCCAGCGGTCGGACATCACGGGCATGGGCGCGCCCTCTCCGGCAGCGGAGCCGGCGCCTCGGTGGGCGGCGCCGTCGCGGCGGCGGCGTCGCGCGCGCGGGCCTGCTGCCTGCGCCGGCGCAGATTCTCCCGCAGCGCCGCCGCCTCCCGCTGCTGGCGGGCGGTGGGCTGAACCACGGGCGGCGACGGGGGCGGGGAGACGGGCGGCATGGCGACAGCGAAGGCTGCGCGCCGCCCGGTGTCAAGGATGGAGGTTTGGCATCGCCGGCCGGCGCTGGTAGGACAGACGACGGCAGGAACCCACGCCATATCGGCAACTGCCATGCTGGTTATCCGCTGAACCTTCATCCCCATCGCCCGGAGCCTGCAAGATGCGCCGACCGAACGCCACGGCATTGCTGATCGCCCTGTCGCTCCTGCTGGCCGGCTGCGGCAGCAGCGCGCATGTTGTCGAGGGGGCGGCGGTGGGCGCCGGGGCCGGTGCGGCCGTAGGTGCGCTCACCGGAGCCGGCGCCTTGCCGGGTGCCCTGATCGGCGGCGGCGTGGGCACCGTGGGCGGCCTGCTGCTGCCGTGACGCGCGGGGGCGGCGCGTCGGCTGACTGCGCCGCGTCAGGTGGTCTGACACGGCACGGGCGGCTTGGGCGGCGCATCGGGTACCGGCTGTTGGTGGCGCGCGCCGGGCAGGTATCAGGGATGAACATCGGGCCGCTCCGGGCGTTCCAGTGACAGGTGGCGGGCAGCAGGGCGATGGGCATGCGGGCGGGACAGGCAACAGGGCGTGATCTGGATGTGCAACGCTGATCTCGTCGGCGGAATGGCCGATGCGCTGGCAACGGAAACCGGCTGCGGCGTCGTGGTGGCTGCGGCGGACGCGGGCACCGGCGACGACATCACCGTCCTCATCGCCGAGGCAGGGCTGTCCGGTCAGCAAGTCCAGCAAATCGTCCTGGCGCTGCTGCGATCGCTCAATGAGCGGGAGGCCTGCGGCTGCCCGGCCTGCACGGCGGTGCTCGGCCGCATCGCCGACGCCGCTGCCCTGGCGCAACGCCGTGCCGCCGCCGCCGCCGTGCTGCATTGATCCGCCCGCCCGCGCCAACGGCTGCGGTCGCATGAGACCTGACACGATGCCCGCCGGGGGACTCGAACCCCCACGCCTTGTGGGCTGCGGATTTTAAGTCCGCTGCGTCTGCCATTCCGCCAGGCGGGCGGCGCCGTTCGGTATCATCCCGGCAGATCGCGGGCGATGTCCAGGGCGCGGCGCAGCAGCGTCTCGCTCGCCTCCGGCGTGCGGAAGGCGCTGTGGGCCGACAGTGTGACGTTGGTGAGACCGGCCAGGACATGCCCATCCGGCAGCGGCTCGGTTGTGAACACATCGAGGGCGGCATGCGCGATCCTGCCGTCGTGCAGCGCCGCGGCCAGCGCCGCCTCATCGACCAGGGCACCGCGCGCCGTGTTGACCAGGATCGCCCCGGGCCTGAGCTGCGCCAGCCGTGCCGCGGAGAGAAAGCCGCGTGTCTCCCCGGTCAGCAGCAGATGCAGGCTGACCACATGACTTTCCGCCAGCAGCGTGTCGAGATCGACGAACGTGACCCCCGCCGCCTGCCGCGGCGTCCGGTTCCACGCCAGCACCCGCATCCCGCACCCGAGCGCGATGCGCGCCGTTTCCCGCGCGATGCCGCCGAAGCCGATCAGCCCCAGCGTCTTGCCGAGAATCTGCATCCCCTCGGTGCGCGGCCAGCGACCGGCACGGATGCCGCGGTCCATCGCGGCAAGTCTCCGCGCCGCCGCCCACATCAGCGCGACCGTGTGTTCCGCCACGGCGGTGTCGCCATAGCCGCGGATGACATGCACCGTGATGCCGAGGGCGGCCAGCGCCTCCGGGTCCATGTAGCTGCGCGCGCCGGTGCCGAGGAAGATGACGTGGCGCAGGTCGGGACAGGCGCGCATCGTCCCGGTCGGCAGCGCGGTGCGGTCGATCAGCACGAAATGGTAGCCGGCGAACAGCGCCGGCAGCTCCGCCGGCAGCACCTGGGCCTGCATGTTGACCGAAACGGGCGGGTCGTCCGGCCGCACCACGCGATGGAAGATGGTCGCGAGTTCCTCGCTCGCATCGGCAAACAGACCGTGCATGGGCGCTCCTCTGTGGCGAACGCGATACTGCGCGGAGGACCGGGGCGCCGGCAAGCGCGCGGGCGTGGCGGCGCGCCGGTGATACCGGTATGGCTGTGTCATGTATCGCGTGCCGCCACTCTATGGCCTGCCGCAACCCGCCCCGGCGCCGCGCCCGCCGGTTCCGGTGGAGGCACCGCCGCCCCGGCGGCGCTGGCGCTGGGTGCTGCTGCGCTGGGGGCTGATCGGCGGAGTGTGGGGCACGCTGCTGCTCGCCGCCCTGCTCCTGTGGTTCGCGCGGGATCTGCCGCGGCCGGAAAGCGCCCTCGATGCCGTCCGCCGCCCGAGCCTGACACTCACCGACCGCGCCGGACATGTGGTGGCGAGCTATGGCGACGTGGTGGGGGAAACGGTGCGATTGGCCGACCTGCCGCCGTTCCTGCCGCAGGCGGTGGTGGCGGTGGAGGACCGGCGGTTCTGGCAGCATGGCGGCATCGACGTGATCGGGATCCTGCGCGCCGCCATCGTCGATCTGCGGGCCGGGCATG
Source organism: Pseudomonadota bacterium (assembly GCA_021847995.1). Taxonomy (GTDB): domain Bacteria; phylum Pseudomonadota; class Alphaproteobacteria; order Acetobacterales; family Acetobacteraceae; genus JAFKFJ01. The sequence continues at coordinate 33,551 of JAJZNE010000101.1, forward strand.
TCGTGCAGGGCGGATCGACGCTGACGCAGCAGGTGGCAAAGAACCTGTTTCTGTCCAACGCCCGCACGTTCCGCCGCAAGGTTCAGGAAGTGCTGCTGACGCTGTGGCTGGAGCGGCATTTCAGCAAGCGCGAGATCCTCGAAATCTGGCTCAACCGCGTCTATCTCGGCGCCGGCGCCTGGGGCGTGGACGCGGCGGCACGGCTCTATTTCGGGGTGCCGGCACGGCACGTCACACTCTGGCAGGCGGCAGTGCTGGCCGGCCTGCCGCGTGCGCCGTCGCGCTTCTCGCCGCGCAGCGACCCGGCGGCGGCTGCGGCGCGGGCGCGGGAGGTGCTGGCGGCGATGGCCGGCACCGGCGTCATCAGCGACACGCAGGCGGACGATGCGGCCTCCCGCATCGCCTTCCCGGCGCCGCCCGAGGGCGCCGGATGGTTTGCCGACTGGGCGGCACAGGAGGCCGAGGCGCTGGTGCCGGAGGGGGAGGATGCCATCGTCCGCACCACGCTCGATGCGCGCCTGCAGGCGGCGGTGGAGGCGAAACTCGCCGCCGTGCTCGACGGACCCGGCGCGCGGCTCGGCGTGGGCGAAGGGGCGGTGGTGGTGCTGGATGCGGCGACCGGGGCGGTCCGCGCGATGGATGGCGGACGCGACCGGCGCGCCAGCAGCTTCAACCGCGCCGTGCTCGCCCGCCGCCAGCCCGGATCGGCATTCAAGCCGTTCGTGTGGCTCGCGGCACTGGAGCGCGGCCTGCGGCCGGAGGACATGATCGAGGATGCGCCGCTGCATCTCGGCGGCTGGACCCCCAACAATTTCGACGGCCGGTTCCGCGGCCGGGTGACGCTGGAGACGGCGCTGGCCGAAAGCCTCAACACCGTCGCGGTGCGGCTGGCGGAGGCGGCCGGCGGGCCGGCGGCGGTGGCGGCGGTGGCGCGCCGGCTCGGGCTGGCCGGCCGGCTGCCCGACGACCTCACCATCGCCCTCGGCACCGGCGAGGTCGGGGTGATGGAACTCGCAGGGGCCTACGGGGCGTTCTGCAACGGCGGCTGGCGGGTGACGCCGGCGGGGATCGAGACGGTGCGCGCCGGCGGGCACGCCACCGTGCCGCCGCGGCCGGCGGGGCTGCGCGCGATTGCCCCGGAGCAGGCGGTGATGATGCAGCGCATGCTGGCCGCGGTGGTGGGGCGGGGCAGCGGACGGGAAGCTGCGGTGCCGGGACGGCAGGTGGCCGGCAAGACCGGGACGACGCAGGATTTCCGCGACGCCTGGTTCGTCGGCTGCATTGGCGGCAGTGTCATCGCCGTCTGGCTCGGCAATGACGACAACCGCCCGATGCAGGGGGTGACCGGCGGCAGCCTGCCGGCCCGCCTGTTCCGGGACATCGCGCTCGAACTGCGCGGCGGCTGAGCGGGGAAGGAGAGGATGCGATGCCGGCCTTCATCTGTGCCACCTGCGGCGTGCAGCACGCGCCGGCCGGAACGCCGCCCGACCGATGCCCTGTGTGCGAGGACGAACGCCAGTATCTGCCACCTGCCGGGCAGCAATGGACGACGCAGGAGCGCCTGCGCCTGAGCCACGCCAACACCTGGCGGCGGCCCGAGCCGGGGCTGTTCGACATCGCCACCGCGCCCGCCTTCGCCATCGGCCAGCGGGCGCTGCTGGTGCGAACGGAAGCGGGTAACGTTCTGTGGGACTGCCTGACGCTGTTCGACGACGCGACGGCGGCGCTGGTGCGGGCGCTCGGTGGTCTTGCCGCGATCGCCATTTCGCACCCGCATTACTACGGCAGCATGGTCGAATGGGCGGCGGCATTCGATGTGCCGGTCTGGCTGCACGAGGGCGACCGGGCCTGGGTGATGCGGCCTGACCCGCGCCTCAGCTTCTGGTCCGGACCGACGCGGGTGCTACCCGGCGGCCTGACCCTGATCCATGCGCCGGGGCATTTCGACGGCGGCGCCATGCTGCACTGGCCGGCAGGCGCGGACGGGCAGGGCGTGCTGCTCAGCGGCGACATCATCCAGGTCGCAGCCGACCGGGCCACCGCCGGCTTCATGCGCAGCTACCCGAACTGGATTCCGCTCGGCCCGGCCGGCGTCCAGCGCATCGCCGACGCGGTGGCACCATTCTCTTTCGCCCGCGTCTATGGCGCTTTCCGCGACCGCGAGATCATGACCGACGGCAAGGCAGCGGTGGCGCGGTCGGTAGCGCGCACGCTGGCGTGGCTGGCGCGCTGAGCGGGGACGGAAGAGGCGCGGCTGGATGTAGCGCCCCGGATTGCCGCATAAGGAATATTATGGAACCTCTATGCACCAGCCCAGGTCAGCCGGCCCAGGTCAGCTTGCCGGACAGTCCAGGATCATGCCGTCATGGCCCGGCTCCACGCCTCCCGGCAGATGCCGGCACAGCCATCCCCAGTCGAGGTCGGTGCCCATATGCGTCAGCACCGTCCGCCGTGCGCCGACGCGCGCCGCCCAGTCCAGCACGCGATCGAGCCACGCATGCGTGCGGTGCGGCGCCCGCTGGAAGCAGCCGACCACCCAGGTATCGACCCCCGCCAGCGCCGCGAACGCTGCCGCATCCAGCGTCACCACATCGGTCGAATAGCCGAACCCGCCGATGCGCAGACCGAGCGAGCGGGTGCTGAAATGGTCCTGGTCGAACACCCGCACCGCCATTCCGGCAACCGGGACCGACTCGCCCGCCGCCACCGTCTGCGGCACCAGCACCGGGCGGAAGAAGCCCGCCGGCTCGCCCTCCCGGATGACCAGCGGCCGGAATGCATAGTCGAAGCGCGCCGCAAGTTCCGCAAGCGTCGCCGCGGTCGCAACCGCCGGCAGCGGCCGGCCCATGATCCGGTTCAGGATGCGCACGTCGTCAAGCCCGCTGATATGGTCGGCATGGGCATGCGTGAACAGCACCGCATCCACCCGCCGCACGCCGCAGGCCAGCAACTGCGCCCGCATGTCGGGCGAGGTATCGACCAGCAGCGCGCCCTGCCCGCCTTCCACCACAATGCTCGTCCGCGTCCGCCGGTTGCGCGGCTCGGCGGCGTCGCAGTCGCCCCAGTCGCCGCGGCCGTCCGGGCCGCCGATCATCGGCACGCCGGCCGACCCGCCGGTGCCCAGCAGCGTCACCCGGATCAAGCCGTGGCCTTTGCGAACAGGCGCCGGAAATTCGCCGTGGTCAGATCCGCCAGTGCCGCCGGCGCCATGCCGCGCACATCCGCCAGCACCGCGGCGGTATGCGCGACGAAGGCAGGTTCGTTGCGCTTGCCGCGCATCGGCACCGGCGCGAGATAGGGAGCGTCTGTTTCGACAAGCAACCGTTCTGCCGGCACGGCGCGCGCGATGTCCCGCAATTCGACGGATTTCGGGAAGGTCAGGATGCCGGAGAAGCTGACATAGCCGCCGAGCCTGAGCGCCGCTTCGGCCAAGGCGGGGCCGGAGCTGAAGCAGTGCAGCAGCAGCGCGAACGGGCCGCCGTGCTGCCATTCGTCCTCCAGAATCGCGGCGATGTCGGCATCGGCGTCGCGGGCATGGATGGCAAGCGGCAGGCCGGCGAGGCGCGCGGCGCGGATATGGGCGCGGAAATTCGCCTGCTGCACCTCACGCGGCGCCTTGTCGTAGAAATAATCGAGACCCGATTCGCCGATGCCGATCACCTTCGGATGCGCCGCCAGCGCCGCCAGCGCCGCCGGGTCCGGCAGCGGTGCCTCGGCGGCATGGTGCGGATGCACGCCGACGGTGCACCAGACGTTCGGCCGCGCCTCGGCCAGCCCGATCAGCGCCGCGGACTGGGCGAGGCGGGTGCCGATGGTGCATACTTCCCCTACCCCCGCCGCCGCCGCCCGTGCCAGCAGCGGCGTAATTTCGTTGTCGCCGAAATAGTCGAGATGGCAGTGCGAATCGATCAGCATGAGGGACTTACGCGCCCGGTTCGACAAAGCGCGGAAACACGCCCGCCGGCGGCGGCAGCGCCGTGCCCTCGGCAAGCGGCGCCGCGAGTCCGACGAAACTGCGCGATGCCGCGCCCTCCGTCGGCACGCCGAGCTGATCGAGCATTCGCGCCATGCTGTCCGGCATGAACGGCTGCAACACCGTCGCGATCACCCGCAGCACGTCCGCCAGCACCCGCAGCACCGCCGCCATCCGTGCAGGGTCGGTGCGGCGCAGGGCCCACGGTGCCTGATGGTCGATATAGGCATTGGCAGCGCGAATCACGCGCCATACCTCCTCCAGCGCCTCGCCGAATGCCGGCCGTTCCATCCGGGCCCGCAGAGCGGCGGGAAGCGCGGCAGCGGCGTCCAGCAGCGTCGCGTCCGCCTCCGTCGGCACCGCCCGCGCCGGCAGCCGCCCCGCGCAGTTGCGCGCGATCAGCGACAGCGTGCGCTGGGCGAGGTTGCCGAGGTCGTTGGCCAGTTCGACATTCAGCCGGGTCACCAGCGCTCGGCGGGAGAAGTCGCCGTCATTGCCGAACGGCACCTCCCGCAGCAGGAAGTAGCGCAGCGCATCGAGACCGTAGGTGTCGGCCAGTTCGCGCGGGTCGATGACGTTGCCGAGGGATTTGCTCATTTTCTCGCCCTCGACGGTCCACCAGCCATGTGAATAGACCCGCCTGGGCAGTGCCACGCCGGCGGCCATCAGGAAGGCAGGCCAATAGACGGCGTGAAAGCGCACGATCTCCTTGCCCACGACATGCAGGTCGGCGGGCCAGTAGCGGGCGCGCGGCGCCGCCGGATCGGGCCAGCCGGTCGCGGTCAGGTAGTTCAGCAGTGCATCGAGCCAGACATACATCACATGCGCCGGGTCGCCCGGCACCGGGATACCCCAGCGGAACGAGGTGCGGCTGACCGACAGATCCTGCAGCCCGCCGCGGACGAAACTGACCACCTCGTTGCGCCGGCCGGCCGGCAGGATGAAATCGGGGTTGGCCGCGTAATGGGCGAGCAGCTTGTCCTGATAGCGCGACAGGCGGAAGAAATAGCTCGGCTCCCGCACCCACTCCACCGGTGCGCCGCTCGGCGCGATGCGCGTGCCGTCGGCGCGCTGGGTCAGTTCGTCCTCGTCATAGAATGCCTCGTCGCGGACCGCGTACCAGCCTTCATAGGCGCCGAGATAGATGTCGCCGCGGTCGCGCAGCACCTGCCAGAACGCCGCACAGGCGTCGCGGTGCCGCTGCTCCGTGGTGCGGATGAAATCGTCGTTGCTGACGCCCATCCGCGCCGCCATGTCGCGGAAATCGGCGCTCACGCGGTCGGCGAAGGTCTGCGGATCGACCCCCGCCTCCGCCGCCGCCTTCTCCACTTTCTGCCCGTGCTCGTCAGTGCCGGTAAGGAAGAACACATCCCGCCCGTCGAGGCGCAGGAAGCGCGCCAGCACATCGGCCGCAATCGAGGTATAGGCATGCCCGATATGTGGCGCGCCGTTCACGTAGTATATTGGAGTAGTTACATAATAGCTTGATGTCATGACTTTCTTATCGGTCCGCGAGCAGGGTCAGGCCGGACAGCACCGCCTGCCGCCGGTCCAGGTGCGCCCCCTCGGTCTCGTCCTGGATCTGAGTGAGGCCCTGCCACAGGTCGATCCAGGCGGCAAGGGGACGGGTGCCGAGCAGGCGCGTCTGGTCCGGGTCCGCTCGCCCGCGCGCCGCCGCCCGCACCGAAGCCGTGATCGCCCCGCGCAGGAGCTCCATGAAGGTGGAGAACGTCTCCTCCTCCCGCGTTACCGCATCGGCGATCTCGTGCAGGCGGAGGCCGGAGGGGGGGGTGTCCAGCACCTGCCCGACTAGATCGGCGACCGTGACTGCATCGCCGGCGGCGAGTTGCAGCGCCCGCCCGATCGACCCTTCCGCCAGCCCGGCAAGCCGCAGCCGCGCGGCGTCGTCGAGTTCGGGGACATAGCGGGCGAGCAGTGCGGTGAGAGTCGCTTCCTCCAGCGCGACCAGCGGCAGGCGGCGGGTGCGGCTGCGGATGGTCGGCAGCAGCCGCCCGGCGGCATTGCACACGAGCAGCAGCACGGCGCGCGCCGGCGGTTCCTCCAGCACCTTGAGCAGCGCGTTGGCGGCGTTGCGGTTGAGATCCTCCGCCCCGTCCAGCACCACCACGCGCCAGCCGGCCTCGGCCGGCGTCAGGTGGAGGAAGGCGGCGATGCGGCGCACGTCATCGACCACGATCTCGCCGCGCAGGCGCCGGCGCTTCGCGTCCCATTCGCGCTCCACGGTCAGAAGGTCGGCATGGCCGCCGGCGGCGACGCGGCGGAACGTGGGATGGGTATCCGGCAGGGCAAGGGTCGGCCCCGGCTCGGCGCCCAGCCCGGCGCCCGGACCGGCGAGCAGGCGTCGGGCGAAACGGTAGGCGAGCGTCGCCTTACCCACGCCCGGCGGTCCGGTCAGCAGCCAGCCGTGATGCAGCCGCCCCGCCGCCAGCGCCTCCACAAGCGTCGCCTCGGCTGCCTCCTGACCAAGCAGGAACGGATTGGCGCGCGGCGGTGGCGCCGTCATGCCGGCAGCCGGGAGACCACCGTCGCGCGGATGCGGGCGGCAACCTCCGCCTCCGGCAGGCCGGCGTCGATCAGGACGCAGCGGGCGGGATCGGCCGCGGCGATGGCGCGGAACCCGTCGCGGACACGGGCGAAGAACGTGGCACCGAGGCGTTCGTAGCGATCTGCCGCGGTCCCGCGCGCAGCAAGCCGCGCCGGCACCGCCGCCGCATCGAGATCGAGCACCAGCGTGAGCGCCGGCCGCAGGCCGATCATGGCGGTGAGCATGGCAATGGCGGCGCGGTCGCCGCCCTGGGCGTGGCCCTGATAGGCCATCGTCGAATCGGCGAAGCGGTCGCAGACCACGATGCGGCCGGCGGCGAGCGCGGGGCGGATCGCGCATTCGACATGTTCGGCGCGAGCGGCGAAATGGAGCAGCGTCTCGGCCGGCAGCGACCAAGTGCAGGCGGGATCGAGCAGCAGCGCCCGCACCCGCTCCGCCCCCGGCGCGCCGCCCGGCTCGCGCGTCAGCAGCACGTCATGGCCTGACGCTCGCAGATGGTCGGCAAGGTGCCGCGCCTGCGTCGTCTTCCCCGCCCCCTCCCCGCCTTCAAGGGTGATGAACATGGGGGGTTCTAACGGCCGGCATGGTCGTCAGGCAAACGTCGCGGACGGCAGGCAGGCGAGCCTGCCCAGCCCGTCCCCCTCGCCGCCCACACCGCAGGATGCTGCGTTGAGCAAGGTGCGTCAGGCGATCGCCTTGCGGGGCAGGACCGGTCGCCGGCAGCGCAAGGCGGCACGGAAACTGGAAGAATCTGTGCGCGTCGTCCCTCATTCGCCCGTGGTCGGGATGTTGCAGCCCCGCAATGCGGTGTCAAAGGAAATCAGGCTCGCCCGGGCTGCCCCAGCTGTCCGCGGTCAGGATCCACCCACCGCCTGCGCTGCCGGTACCGCCCGCGCCATCAGCGCCGCATGGGTCAGCGGGCGCGGCGGAACGATGAAACCATAGGCGCCATAGACATGGGCACCGAGCTGATGGGTCGGCGGATACCAGACCCGTACCTCGGTCCAGTCGTTGTGCGGGGAAACATCGACGATGAGTTGGTCCTCCTCCAGCATCGCGTGCGTCCAGTTGGCCTGGATCACCAAAATGCGCCGCCGGTCCAGCACCTGCGACACCACCGCGACATGGCCGGCGGGAATGCGGCCGGCGCGGCGGAACACCAGAACGCTGCCCACCTCCGGCAGATGCGCGCGCCGGTAGCGGCCGGCCGCCTCGCCCCACCAGTCCCCGGCATCGCCGTGCAGATCGACGCCCACCACGCTGCGCGCGAACGGGGCACAGGTCAGGCCGGGATAGCGATGCTGCCAGGCAAGATTCTGCCCGTTCGCCGCCCCCGCTGCCGGTGCTCCGGCGCAGGCATCCAGCAGCAGCAGCAGCAGGGCAGCGAGGGCACGCATCGATCGTCATCATGACCCACTCCGCCGCCGTCGCGCAGCGGCGCGATGCAAGATGACAAATATTTTCGCACACCTGTAACGGAGTCGTGAACGCCGGAGGGGATGCGAAGCCGGAACGTCGCACCATTAACCGAACGGTGACGCTCCGGCGCCACGATCGGTCCGAGGCCGCCGGGTCGGCTTCGGACTCCCTCCCCCTCCGCCGGTCGGCCAGGCTTCCCGGCTGCCGCGCGGACACTCGCGGCGGTGCGCCGTTGGTCGGCGCACCGCTTTTCTTTTTCTCCCCCGCTCAGCCCGCCCGCAGCCGCGCCAGAATCGCCTCCGCCTCCTCCGGCGCCAGCGCCAGGGCCGTCCGCGCCACCTCCTGCGCGAATCCGGCCCGCGCGAAAGCGGCCAGGACGCGCGGCCCGGCCGGTTCCTGCCCGGTCCCGAACGGCCCGAGCCGGCGGCGGCGGGCAAAGGCGACCGCGGCGGCGAGTTCCGCCTCGGGATCGTCCGGCAGTGCCGTGCCGCGCGTCGCCGCGTCCACCCCCCGCGCCGCCAGATGCGCCGCCACCGCGCGGCGCGACCGCCCTGCCCGCCGCAGCCGCGTCGCCCGCGCCTCGGCGAAGCCGCGGTCATCCACCGCGCCGGCGGCGACCAGCCGCGCCACCACCGCCCGCGCCGCGGCCCGCGCTGCCGCCGTCTGCGCTGCCGCCACGGGCGATTCGCTGCGGCGCGCCCAGCGGTCGATGCGCCGCAGCAGGGCGCGCGTCAGCGTCGCCTCGGTCGCGGCGAAGCGGGCGAGATAGGCCAGCGCCGCCTCATGCAGCGCGGCCTCGTCGGGCGGCGGCAGGCTCATCGGTCCCCCTTACTATCGGCCAGGGCCGAGCATAGCCGCGCACGCCCGTCCCTGTCCGTCCGGTTGCCCGGCGGCGCCGGCTCTGGTCTAATAACGGCATGGACCGGATGCTGCCGACCGAGGCTGCGGAACCCGCCGTTCCGGACGCTGCGGGGGCGCGGGCGCTGCGCTCCGGCGCCTATGTCCTGCTTGCAGCCCTGCTGCTGGCCGGCGCATGGGTCCGCTTCAACCGGGAGATCGCGTCGGTGGCGCCGACCCTCGCCGCCCCCGCGGCGACGGCCGCCGAGGATTGGGCGCAGTCGGGGCGCGAGCAGGGACTGATCGAGGTCGGGCTGCTCCCGGCCAGCGCAACGGCGGAGGCGGTGGCGGCGATGGGACTGCCGGCAGCCGACGCCGCCGCATTGACCGAGGCGTTGCAGCGCCGGCGCCTGCGCCTTGTTCGGCTGCCGCTGTTCGATACCACGCCGACCCTGCCCGGCGACGCCGCAGGGCGCGAGATCACGGTGACCGCCGCCGGCTATACCCGCCTCCTGCATCTGACCCGCCTGCCGGTCACCGTGACGCTGCCGATCGGGCCGATCGGTGCGGTCGCGTTCAGCAATGGCGGAGGAAGCGCCGTCGGCATCGGGGCGATCACGCTGTCCGGCCCGGTGCGGCTGCCGGACCTGCCGGCGGGTGCGGTCATGCGGGTGGGGGTGGTGTCGCAATGAAATGGCTGCTGCCCACGGCGACGCGGCTGATGCCGCTGATGATGCTGGCGTTCCTGACGCTGGCGACGGTGCAGATCATCCAGCAGCTGCACCTTTCCCCCGCCCACCTGATGCAGGCGGTGCTGGCTTGGCTGACCGAGCTCGGCGCCGCCTACGCCGCCCTCGCCGGCATCTGCTGGCTGCTGGTGCTCGGGGGTGTGGTCTATGAATGGCGCGCCGCCGCTGCCGACCGTGCAGCCACCGCGTGCGGCCGGCGCCGGCGCAAGCGACGGGGATGGATCATGGACGTGCTCGCCCGACTGACCAACCGCGCGGCACTGGAGGATCTGCTGTCCCGGCAGGAGAAGGCGACCGTGATCGATGCCGGCGCGCTCGCCGCGACGCTGCGGGCGGAGGTGATCGGCCAGGACCAGGTGTGCGAGGACATCGCCCAGCAACTGCGCCGGCGCCTCGCCCTCCAGGTGCGCGGCAAGCCGGTCGGCATCTTCCTGCTGGCCGGTCCGCCCGGCACCGGCAAGACCTATCTGAGCAAGCGGCTGGCGGCGGCACTCGGGCGCAAGCTGCTGCATTTCGACATGACGCAGATGAGCTCGCCGCACGCCGCAACGCAATTGTTCGGCTCGCCCAAGGGCTATGTCGGCTCGGACACCTTCGGCAAGCTGACCGGCGGGCTCAAGGAAGTGCCGGACGCCGTGGTGCTGCTCGATGAGATCGAGAAGGCCCATCCGGACGTATTCAAGAAGTTCCTCACCGCCTGGAACGACGGCCACGTCACCGAGGCGTCGAACGGCGCGCAGATCTCCACCACGCGCGCGATCTTCATGCTCACCTCCAACATCGCCACTGAGGCATTGGGAGAGATCGCGGAGCGGTTCGCCGGCGACCCCGACGCGATGCGCGCCGCCGCGACGGATGCGCTGCGGCTCGCCGGCTTCGCACCGGAGGTGCTCAACCGGCTCGATCGCATCTTCGTCTTCCGCCCGCTCGCCGGCCTCGACATCGCCCGCGTCGCAGCGCTTGAGATCGAGGCGATGATCGCCGGCTACGGGCTGGAGATCGCGACCGGCGGCATCGACCCGGCGCTGCTGGTGGAGGTGATGCAGAAGCAGGATCGGCTTGGTCCGGGCGCCAGCGCCCGCGATCTGGTGCGCTCGATCGAGGAGATGGTGAGCGACGGGCTGATCGAGGCGCGCCAGAACGGCGCCCGCTGCGTCCGGCTGGAGAAGGGCGAGCATGGCGTCGTCGCCCGCCCGGATGATCTGCGGGTGACGGCACGCGAGCGGTTCGCCGCCCCGGCTGCCGATCGGGCGCGCTGACGGCACGTGTCCGCGATCGGGCGGCTGTGGCGCCGCGCGCCAGCGTGGCGGCTGACCCTGGCGGCAGCGGTCGCGGCCACCGGGCTTGCGGTCATGTTCCCGCCGTCACTGCCGTCCTGGCCGCTGCTGCCGCGGCCGGCGGGGAGCGCGGCCGGAGGTGCGGGGGCAGGTGCCGGGACCGCGGCGCACTACCTCCCGCAACCCGATCCGCCGGCGCCCGATTACGGTACCATCGAATCTCCCCCCGTCGGCGCCGGGCGGAGCGGCATCCTTCCCTTCGCCGGCCGCCAGGTGCCGCTGCCCGCCGGCACCTGGCAGGAACTTGTGCTCGCCCGCAGCGGCGGGGCCGATCCGGTGCAGGTGACGGTGTTCGCCCGCATCGAGGCGCGGCGCCTGAGCGGACTGATGCTGCTCGCCGCCCCCGATCCGCTGAGCGCCGCCGCCGGCCCGGTGGCCGGACCGCAACCGTGCTACGCCGCCGACGCGATCGCGCACCAGCTCATCCCCGCCGCGCCGAACCAGAGCCTGCTTGCGCATGAATGCTGGACGATCACGCCGTTCGACCTGACTGATCCCGCGGCGCGGGCGCGGCAGGACAATGTGCTGCGCGCCGGACTGGACCGGCTCGACCGCATGGGCGTTGCGGTGCCCGAGCACATGCTGGGCACCCGCTTCCTGCGCTCGGACGAGAGCGGATGGCTGACTGCGCTGCTGCTGCTGCCGGACCGCCGCGACGAGGGGCCGGCCGCGTTGCGGCGGCTACAGGACTGGGTGAAGCACTTTGCCCCGCTGTTCCACAAGGGCTTCGACGGCACCCTGGTCGCTGCCGACCTGACGCCGGCGGTCGCGCGCGATCCCGGTTAATCCGCCGCCACGGTGCCGGTGAACCCCGGCGTCGCTTCCAGCAGGGCGCGCGTATGGGGGTGGTGCACGCGCCCCTCGGCCAGTGCCGCCGCTGTCGTCTGCTCGACCAGCCGCCCCTGCTGCATGACACCGACATGCGCGCAGAGATGGGCGATCACGGCCAGGTCATGGCTCACCATCAGCAGCGTCAGGCGGTGTTCCTGCCTGAGCCGCGTCAGCAGATTGAGGATTTCCGCCTGCACCGAGACATCGAGGGCGCTGGTCGGCTCATCCAGCAGCAGGATCGGCGGCGCGACGATCAGCGCCCGCGCAATTGCCACGCGCTGCCGCTGCCCGCCGGACAGCTGGTGCGGAAAGCGGAAGCGATGCGCAGCCCCCAGGCCGACTTCGTGCAGCGCCGCGGCGATTCGCCGCTCCCCATCGCCAAGCCGCTGCACGCGCAGCGGGGCCGCGAGCGCCTGATCGACGGTCTGGTTGGGATGCAGCGATCCGTACGGATCCTGAAACACCATCTGCACCAGCCGCCGTGCGGCACGCGGCCGGCGCCGCGGCATCACGGTGCCGGCCAGTTCCACCGTGCCCTCGGCATGCCCAACGAGGCCGGCGATGGCGCGCAGCAGCGTCGATTTGCCGCTGCCCGATTCGCCCACCAGCCCGAACGCCTCCCCCGCCGCGACATCGAGCGAGACATCGGCGACGGCGGTGAAGCGGCGGGCACCGCTGCCGAAGCGCACACTGACGCGATCGAGGCGGATCACGGTTCGGCCCAGGCGGGATCACGCTGCAACTGCGGCAGCATGGTGCGGCGATGATGCAGGTCGGGCAGCGAGGCGAGCAGCCCGCGGGTGTACGGATGCGTCGCCGCGTGCAACTGCCCGGCGGCGCAGCTTTCGACGATCCGCCCGGCATACATCACCAGCACGCGGTCGCAGAACCCGGCCACCAGGTGCAGGTTGTGGCTGATCAGCAGCAGCCCCATGCCGCGCCCGCGCACGAGTTCATCGAGTACGGCGAGCACCTGCGTCTGCACCGTCGCATCGAGGGCGGAGGTCGGTTCATCGGCGATCAGCACCTCCGGCCCGGCGATCAGCATCATCGCGATCATCACACGCTGCCCCATGCCGCCCGACACTTCGTGCGGATAGAGCGCAAAGACGCGCTCCGGATCGCGGATATGCACCGCCTCCAGCATCGCCAGCGCCGCCTGCCGGGCGGCGCGTTCGCCGCCGCCGACATGGGCGCGATGCGTCTCGGCGATCTGGCGTCCCACCGTCATCACCGGATCGAGCGCGTATTTCGGATCCTGTAGTACCATCGCGATGCGCCGGCCGCGCAGGCGGCGAAAGCCGCGTTCCGACAGGCCGCGCAGATCGGTGGCACCGAGCCGCATCTCGTCGGCGGTGATGCGGCCGGGCTTCGGCACCAGACCCATGATGGCGCGACCCGTGGTCGATTTGCCCGAGCCCGATTCGCCGACGATGCCGACCCGCTGGCGCCCCAGGGTGAAGCTCACGTCGCGCACCGCCACCACGTCGCCCTGTTCGCCGGGAAAGGTGACGCGCAGTCGGCGCACCGTGAGCAGCGGCGGAGCGCGGTCGCTCATGCGGCGCGCGAATCGGCGACATCGCGCAGCCCGTCGCCGAGCAGGTTGAAGCCGACCGAGGTGATGAAGATGGCGGCCCCCGGAATGGTCGCGACCCACCATTGATCGAGCAGCACCTGCCGCCCCGATGCCACCATCGCCCCCCATTCCGGCGCCGGCGGCTGCGTACCGAGGCCGAGGAAGCCGAGGCCGGCAGCCGTGATGATGATGCCGGCCATGTCGAGGGTGAGCCGGATCAGTACCGAGGAAAGACACAGCGGCACGATCTGCGACAGCAGGATGCGGGCATGCGACGCCCCCTGCAGCACCGCCGCCTGCACGAACTCCGCGTCGCGCCGGGTCAGCGTTTCGGCGCGGGCGAGGCGCGCATAGGGCGGCCAGGCGGTCAGCGCGATCGCCACCACGGCGTTCTCGATCCCCGGCCCCAGCGCTGCGGCAAAGGCGAGCGCCAGCACGAGGCGCGGAAAGGCGAGGAAGATGTCGGTGATGCGCATCAGCACGGCATCGACGGCACCGCCGAAATATCCGGCCGGCAGCCCGATGCCGAGGCCGACGGGAACCACGATCACCGAGACGAGGGCAACGATGGTGAGGGTGATGCGCGCGCCGAACACGATGCGCGCGAAGATGTCGCGTCCCAGCTCGTCGGTGCCGAACGGATGCGCACGCGAGAAGAACTGGAGCCGTGCCGGCAGGAATTGCTGCGTCGCCGCGGCCGGGTCGGCCAGCAGCGGGGCGGCGATGGCGATCGCGACCAGCGCCAGCACGATCGCCAGCCCGGCCATCGCGAGGCCGTTGCGGCTGAGGCTCCGCCAGCTTCGGTACCAGCGGCCGAGCCGCGCCTGCCGCCGGCTTGCCGGTGCCGGGTCGAGCAGCCACGACCGCAGCGTCGCGCCGCTCACGCCCGCCCCCCGCCCGCCCGGCTGCGGGCACGTGGATCGACCAGGGGATAGATCAGATCCGACACCAGGTTGAGGCCGATATAGACAACGCCGACCAGCATGGTGCCGCCGAGCACGGCGTTGAGATCGGCGTTGAACAGCGAGTTTTTCATGTAAAGGCCAAGCCCCGGCCACGCGAAAACGGTTTCCGTCAGCACTGCCCCTTCAAGCAGGCTGCCGAAGGTGAGCGCGATCACCGTCACCAGCGGCACCCAGACATTGCCGAGCGCATGCACCCAGATCACCCGCGCCGGCCGCAGCCCCTTGGCCAGCGCCGCCAGGATGTATTCCTGCCGCAACTGGCCGAGCATGAAGCCGCGCGTCATGCGGGCGACATAGGCAAGCGAGAGATAGCCGAGCAGCGACGAGGGCAGCACGAGATGCTGCACGGCGTTGACGAACACGTCGTGCTCGCCGGCGAGCAGCGCATCGACCGTGATCAGGCCGGTGACGCTCGGCACCATGTCGTCATAGCCGACATCGAGCCGTCCCGGCCCCGCCACCCACCCGAGCCTGGCATAGAAGCCGAGCAGCCCGACCAGCCCGAGCCAGAACACCGGCATCGAGTAGCCGAACAGGGAGACGAGGCGGATCAGATGATCCTGCCAGCGCCCCTGATGCGTCGCCGCGACGACGCCAAGCGGCACGCCGAGCGCGACACCGATCACCAGCGCGAGCAGCGACAATTCGAGCGTTGCCGGGAACACCTCCAGCATGTCGTGCAGCACCGGCTGCGAGGTGATAACCGAGGTGCCGAAATCGCCGTGCAGCACCTTCATCAGATAGCGCCAGTACTGCACCGGCAGCGGCAGGTCGATGCCGAGTTCGGCGCGCACCCGGGCATAGGTCGCGTTCGACGCCTTCGGCCCGACG